>JBBRVJ010000064.1:0-18194 GCA_038246975.1 Rhodobacterales bacterium
ACCACCTATCCCGGCACGACCGACGATCTGGTGCGCCCGATCCTTGAACGGGGCGGGTTGCGGTCTGGAGTGGATTTCTTCCTGGGCTTTTCGCCCGAACGCGAAGACCCCGGCAATCCGGACTTCGACACCTCGACGATTCCAAAGGTGATCGCCGGGGCGGGGGCCGAGGCGCAAGCGGCGATGCAGGCGTTTTACGGCGCGATTGTCGCCCGCGTGGTGCCGGTGTCCTCCAACGCCACGGCAGAGGCGGTGAAGCTGACCGAGAACGTGTTTCGCGCCGTCAACATCGCCTTGGTCAACGAGTTGAAGGTGGTGTACGAAGCGATGGGCATCGACATCTGGGAGGTGATCGAGGCGGCCAAGACCAAACCGTTCGGCTTTATGCCGTTCTATCCCGGTCCCGGTCTGGGGGGGCACTGCATTCCCATCGACCCGTTCTATCTGACATGGAAATCGCGGGAATACGAACTGCCGACCCGGTTCATCGAACTGGCGGGCGAGATCAATTCCGGGATGCCGCGCCATGTGGTCGGGCGGCTGGCCGAGGCGCTGGACATTCGTCTGGGGCGCGCGCTGAGCCGGAGCAAGGTGTTGATCATCGGGCTGGCCTACAAGAAGAACGTCCCCGACATTCGCGAAAGCCCGTCGTTGAAGCTGATCGCGTTGATCGAGGAGCGGGGCGGATCGGCGTCGTACCATGATCCGCATGTCGCCGAGATTCCGCGCACGCGGGAATACATGGCGCTGAGGGGCCGCGCGTCGGTGCCGCTGACGCGCGAGGTTGTGGCGGGGTATGACGTGGTGCTGATCTCGACCGATCACGATGCGGTGGATTATGCGGCGCTGGCAGAATGGGCGCCGCTGATCGTGGATACCCGGAACGCGATGGCCCGGCGGGGTCTGGCCGGGGCGAATGTGGTCAAGGCGTAGCGGGGGTGTCGGTCTTCATCCGCTGCGCCGCCTCGGCATAGCCGCCTGCCGCCCCATCGACAAAGTGCATGTGGTCGCGCGCCAGTGCGGTGGGGACGAGGCAGGTCATCAACGCCTCGGTCTGCGCATGCAGGCCATAGCGGCAGATGCCTGTGGATCTGGCGGATTCCAGCAGCGCGGTGATGCGGGAGAGCTGGCTGTCGGTCACGTCGATGGTCATCTTGAGCCCGTCGTCGAACTTGCGGAAATCGGCGTTCGACGCGATGTCGCGGGTGTATTGGCGGGCATCGAAACCGCCCAACGGCAGGTTGAGGCGGTGCAGGATCACCACCAGCCCTGCGGCGAACCGGATGGCGCAGCGGGCCTTGAACCGGTGCCAAGCGCCGATGGCCAGCCGCGATTCGGCGCGCATTCCTTCATTCGACAGCAGCAGCGGCGGGCCGTCGACCGGGATCGGGTTGCCGCCGCGTGTGCCCTCTGCGGCCAAGGCCACGATTTGCGCGGTCAGGCTGCGAAAAGCCGCGTCATACCCCTGTCCCCCCGGCACCACAATCAGCGAGGCGATCTGTCCGTTGCGGGCCTTGACCGGGTTCCAGCGGCACGACAGGCCGGTCAGGTCGGGGATCGTGCCTTTGGCGGCGCAGGGCACGAGATATTGGCCCGCCTTCATCTGCCGTTCGGCCCAACTGGCCCCACCCCCGGCGAACATCGCATAGCTGACCTCGCTCGACGCCTGATAGCGCGCCACCCGAACATCCAGACCCGCCGCGCGGATCTCGGTCATCGGCACAAGGGCGGTGCGCATGGTCAGTTGCAACTCTGCCTCCACCCACGCGCCGATGGCCGCAAGGGCGGTGCGGGCGGCGGGCACGGCATCGGGCGGGACGGCGACGGCGGCTCCGTCGCCGCCGAACACGAAGGGCAGGGTCCTGATCCCCACGGCATTCAGCACCGCCGAGATCACCGCCGCCCCCGCCATGTTCACCGATTTGTAGCGCCCGAGCCGGATCGCCTCGGTCGACCCCACCACATCGGCCAGCGCCAAGGCCCAGTCATCGGGCAGCGGTTGATAGGATTGCGGGTCCGTCGCATCCTCGAACTTGTCGAACACGGGCAGGGGCGCTGCGGGGGCGGTTGTTTGGGTCATGGTACCAGTCTAGCAGGTTTTCCCGGTTTGCGAACAACGGGTACGGGCATGTGACCCGGTCGTGCCATTGGCGTCATCGGCAGCGGGGTCTGGTGCCGGGCTGTCGGACGCGATATCCTTGCGGGCAAATGGACTGGGCACAGGCCGCCCGCAGGGCCACCCGCACCTGACCCCCGCGGCATGACACAAGCACCGGGGCGCAGAATGAGCAGCAAGGCCGCAGATGTCTCCGAAACCCTGATCGACCGGGTGGCGGTCTGGCTGAAACAGTCGGCGTTGCGGGGCGACGATCTGGAAACGCTGATCAGCGGGGTTTGCGAGCGGCTGGCGGCGGCGGGGATGCCGTTGTCGCGGGTGCATCTGGGATTTTCGATGCTGCATCCGCTGTATCATGCCCTGGGGTTCACCTGGGTCCGGGGCAAGGGATTGACGGTGCAGGGCTTTCGTCCGACCGAAGAGGGCGCGCCGCGCGACACGTTTCTGGCCAGCCCGCATTTTTACCTGCTCAAGAACAACCTCGACAACCTGCGGCGGCGGATCGTTCCGGGGGAGCCGCCCGAGTTTCCGATCTTTGCCGATCTGGTGAAGATGGGGGCGACGGACTATCTGGCCTTCGTGCAGTCGTTCAACCAGAGTGCGGGGCAGGGGATGATGGGGTCGTGGGCCACCGACACCCCCGACGGGTTCAGCGACAGCATGATCAAGACGCTGCTGCGTCTGGAGGAAAGTCTGGCCGTCGCGGCCAAGATGGCCGTGCTGGCCAAGCTGGCCGACAACATGATGACGACGTATCTGGGCGCGAGTTCGGGCAAGCGGGTGCTGTCGGGGCAGATCCGGCGCGGCGATGTCGAAACCATCCGCGCGGTTCTGGTCATGGCCGACATCCGCGATTCGACGGCGATGGCCGAACGCGAGGGGCGCGAAGCCTATGTCGACATGCTCAACCAGTTCTTCGAGGCGATGGCCACGCCGTTCAACCTGAATGGCGGCGAGATCCTCAGCTTTCTCGGGGATGGGTTTCTGGCGGCCTACCCTTGCGAGCGGCACAAGGAGCCGTCGCGAATCGCAGCGCTTGCCGCGACCGAGGCGGTTCGCGATGCGATGCACCGGATGGCGGTTCTGAACCGGACGCGGGTGGCGGACGGGTTGGATGAGATCAGGTTCGGCATCGGTCTGCACGTCGGGAACGTGATGTATGGCAATGTGGGGCTGAAGCACCGGCTGACCTTCTCGGCCTTCGGGGCGGCGGTCAACGAGGTGCAGCGGCTGGAAAGCCTGACCAAGACTTATCAGGTTCCGGTCATCGCCAGCGAGGATTTCACCGAATATGCGGGGGGCGAGTGGCACCTGAAAGGGCATGAAAAGCTGAAAGGCATCAACGATCTTGTGGCGGTGTATACGCCGGGCCCAAGTCTGATGTCGCTGGATCAGCCGTCGCTGATCGGGGCCGATACCGAGGCGGCGGTGTCCGACGCCGAGCAGGTCATGCGCCTGTACCGCGACATGAAAGTGCGCCCGCCAAGCCTGATCGAAAAGCTGGGCTCGTAAGAAAGCCCGTCTCGCGGTTCCGTCCGACCCCGCCGCGTTGCGCCGCGCCGGGGAATCCCATCGGCCGCCCAATCGCAATAGACAGGTGAAACCTGCTGGTCTAGTGTCCCGGCGAGGCGCTGCTTTCCATATTCAGCGCCGCTTTCATGCGGTGGGCGGACCGGGGGGCAGACGTGACAGCAACAGAATACCGCGCGCCCATCCTGCCGGACTGCGGTTTTGGGGCTGACCCGTCAACCCGCAGGGTCGCTGCATGATGCGTCGTCGGGGGTTTTTCGGGCTGATGGCCAGCGTGATGGCCCCGTCGCTGTTGCGCGCGCAGACTGCCGAACCGGTCGTCGACCCTGCGACGACGGTGGCCGACTCGCTGACCCCCACCGATCCTGCGGCGCGTTTGCCGCTGGTGCCAAGGGTGATTGATCTGCCGTCGATGGGACGCCAGACCGGACGGCCGGGCGGGTCGATCCGGACGCTGGTGTCGGGGCAGCGCGACATCCGGTTCATGACGATCAACGGTTATTGCCGGCTGGTCGGCTATGACGAAAGCCTGACGCTGCAAGCCGATGTGCTGGAGACGTTCGAGACGGTCGAGGATCGCATCTTTACCTTCAAGCTGCGGCCGGGGCATCGCTGGTCGGACGGCAGCGCGCTGAGCGCAGAAGATTTCCGCTATTGCTGGCAGGACGTGCTGTTGAACACCGAATTGCGGCCGGGGGGCGTGTCGGCCGATCTGCTGTCGGACGGCAAGCCGCCGGTGTTCGAGGTGATCGACGCGGGCACGGTGCGCTATAGCTGGGACAGCCCGATGCCGGGGTTTCTCAACCGGCTGGCCGCACCCGCACCGTTGGTGATCCTGATGCCTGCGGCCTATATGAAGCGGTTCCACAAGGACTATGCCGACCCGATCCGCCTGTCGGCCCTGATCGAGCAAGAGCGCGTCGATGATTGGGTGGACCTGCACGCCAAGATGTCGCGCAGCTATCGGCCGGAAAATCCGGACCTGCCGACGCTGGACCCGTGGCGCAACACCACGCCCCCCCCGGCAGAGCAATTCATTTTTGTGCGCAATCCCTATTTCCACCGGGTCGATCAGACAGGCCAGCAACTGCCCTATATCGACACGGTCTATCTGAACGTCAGTTCGGCAGAGATCATCTCGGCCAAGTCGGGGGCCGGGGAAAGCGATCTGCAGATGGTCGGACTCGACTTTGTCGACTATGCCTACCTGAAGGAAGCCGAGACGCGCCACCCGGTGAAGGTGGTGCTGTGGAAGCGGACCCAAGGCGCGCGGGTGGCGTTGATCCCCAACCTGAACTGCAACGATCCGGCGTGGCGGTCGGTCGTGCAGGACGTGCGGTTCCGCCGCGCGCTGTCGCTGGCGATCAACCGGCACGAGATCAACATGGTGTCGTTCTTTGGGCTTGGTCACGAAAGCGCCGATACCGTGTTGCCCGGATCGGCGCTGTACAAGCCGGAATATGCCGCCGCCTGGGCCAGCTTCGATCCCGATCAGGCGAACGCGCTGCTGGACGAGGCGGGGCTGGACACGCGCGACGCCTATGGTTTGCGCCTGTTGCCGGATGGCCGGCCGATGAACATGATCGTCGAAAGTGCGGGCGAAAGCACGCTGGAGACGGATATTCTGGAACTGGTCACCGACCACATGCGCGCGGTCGGTATCGCGGTGTTCGTGCGGGTGTCGCAGCGCGACGTGTTCCGCAGCCGGGCGGTGGGCGGCGAGATCGTGATGTCGGTCTGGGAAGGGCTGAGCAACGGCGTGCCTACCGCAGACATGTCGCCTGCGGGTCTGGCGCCCACGGCGGACGATCAGTTGGCCTGGCCTTTGTGGGGCATGCATTACTATTCGCGCGGCACATCCGGCACGCCGCCCGATCTGCCCGAAGCAGAGGCGCAACTGGCGCGGTTCATGGCGTGGCAGCGCAGCACGTCAACGGCGGACCGCGAGGTGATCTGGCGGCAGATGCTGGAAACCCAGGCGGATCAGGTGTTTTCCATCGGCATCGTCAACGCGACCCTGCAACCCATCCTGTGTTCGTCGCGGCTGCGCAACATGCCGGAGGATGGGTTCTACGGGTTCGATCCGACGAGCTATCTGGGGGTCTACATGCCCGACACATTCTGGCTGGACGAGGAAGCCTGACGATGGTTCGGTATATCCTGTGGCGCATTCTGGTGATGGTCCCGACGCTGATCCTGATTTCGATGCTGGTGTTCACCATCATCGAATTGCCGCCGGGCGATTACTTTGAAAGCTACATTTCCGAGCTGAAGGCGATGGGCGAGGCCGCCGATCTGGCCGAAGTGGAGCAGTTGCGCATCAAATACGGGTTCGATCAGCCCGCCCCGTTGCGCTATCTGCACTGGGTCGGGGGCATGCTGGTCGGCGATTTCGGCTATTCGTTCGAATACCGCCTGCCGGTGAACGAGGTGGTGGGCGACCGGCTGTGGCTGACCATTCTGGTGTCGGTCGTCACGATTGCGTTCACCTGGCTGCTGGCCTTTCCCATCGGCATCTATTCCGCGACGCATCAGTACAGCTGGGGCGATTACGGGCTGACGTTCATGGGGCTGGTCGGTCTGGCCATCCCGAATTTCATGCTGGCGCTGATCATGATGTATTTCGCCAACATCTGGTTCGGGACGTCGATCGGCAACCTGATGGACGCCGAATACCTCAATCAGCCGATGTCGTGGGCCAAGGCCGGGTCGATCCTTGAGCATCTGTGGATCCCGGTGATCATCATCGGCACAGGCGGGACGGCAGGGATGATCCGCCGGCTGCGCGCCAATCTGCTGGACGAATTGCAAAAGCAGTATGTCACCACCGCGCGGGCCAAGGGGCTGTCGCCGTTTCGCACGCTGACCAAGTATCCGCTGCGCATGTCGCTGAACTTCTTCATCTCGGACATCGGGTCGATCCTGCCTGCGATCATTTCGGGCGCTGAAATCACCGCCATCGTGTTGTCGCTGGAAACCACCGGGCCGATGCTGATCAAGGCGCTGCAAAGTCAGGACATGTATCTGGCGGGGTCGTTCCTGATGTTTCTGGCGTTCCTGACGGTCATCGGGGTGCTGATATCCGACATTGCCCTTGCCGTGCTCGATCCGCGTATCCGGTTGGCGGGGGGCAGCACGAAATGACCAACTGGTTGCCGCAACCGGGTGCGCCGCTGCCGCATTATGTGTCTGACGCGCCGTTCGATGCGCAGTCGATCGGCGTGATGACGGCCGAACAGGAACGGGTCTATGCCGCGTCGCAACTGAAACTGATGTGGTGGAAGTTCCGCAAGCATCGGCTGGCGGTGATCTCGGCGGTGTTTCTGGCGGCGATGTACCTGATGATCACGGTGGTCGAGTTTCTGGCCCCTTACGGCCTGCAAACCCGCAACACCGATTTCATCCATTCGCCGCCGCAGGGGGTCCGCCTGTTCGATCAGGGCAACTTCGTCGGGCCGTTTGTCTATGGCCGGGACATGACGCTGGACATGACGACGCTGCGCCGGGTTTACACCGACGACCTGTCGGACGTGCAGCGGGTGCGGTTTTTCTGCAATGGCGACAAGTATCGGTTCTGGGGGCTTTTCGACTCCGATCTGCACCTGATCTGTCCGGCCGAAGGGGGCCAGTTGTTCTTGCTGGGCACCGACCGGCTGGGCCGGGACATGCTGTCGCGCACCCTGTATGGCGCGCGGATTTCGCTGACCATCGGGTTGTTCGGGATCATCCTTTCCTTCGTTCTGGGCATCGTGATCGGCGGCATCGCGGGCTATCGGGGCGGGTGGTTCGATGTGGTGACGCAGCGGGTGATCGAGGTGTTGCAGGCGATCCCCAGCATTCCGCTTTGGCTGGCGCTGGCGGCGATCATGCCGGTGACGTGGAGCCCGATCCTGGTCTATCTTGGCATCACGTTGATCCTGGGTCTGCTGGACTGGACCGGGTTGGCGCGTGGCGTGCGGTCGAAATTGTTTTCGCTGCGCGAAGAGGATTATGTGCTGGCCGCGCAGTTGATGGGGGCGGGTCCGTCGCGGATCATCGGACGCCATCTGGTGCCGGGGTTCATGTCGCATCTGATTGCCAGTGCGACGCTGGCCATTCCGGGGATGATCCTTGGGGAAACCGCGCTCAGCTTTCTTGGGCTGGGGTTGCGCCCGCCGATCACAAGCTGGGGCATCCTGCTGACCGAAGCGCGCGATGTCAGCGTGATTGCGTTCTACCCGTGGTTGCTGGTGCCGATGGTTCCGGTGTTTCTGGTGATCCTTGCCTTCAACTTCATGGGCGACGGGATGCGCGATGCGGCGGACCCCTACAGTTAGGGGTCAGCTTCCCCAAGGCTTCCATGCCAGCAACATCCCGCCGTCACGCGCTTGAACGTCGGCGCACAGGGCCGCGATGGCATCGGGCGTCACGCAGCCGTCCGCCTTGCCCGCCACAAGGCCCGCATCGGCGACCGTCACCGCCCCACCCCGGCAGATCAGCGTAAAGATCAGCGGGCCGGTGGTCCACCATGCCGGGGCGCGGGGCAGTTCGGCCTGCACGGACGGGAGGGCCGCCAGAAGCCGGTCGAACGCCGGGTGCAGCGGCGGGGCGGCGATAAAGGCGTTGGACAGCAAGAGGCTGCCGAACCCGGTCTGGCGCGGCGTGTCCTCGGCCAGAACTGTCAGCCCGATCAGCGGCAGGCGGTCGTGAAACCCGATATCGTTGCGCGCAGGATACCAGTCGCAGTCGAGGTAGATCCCCCCCTGTTCGCGCAGCAGGATATAGCGGGCGATATCCACCGCGCCCGGAAAATCGCCGCGTGCCATCATCGCGTGGTAGACCGGATCGGCGTCCACCCCCAGATCGCGCAGGTCAGCCTCGCGCCACAGCCGATAGCCGTAGCCCTGCCGTTCGGCATGGTGGGCCCAGGCGGTGGTCGTCGCGGGCGGCGGGCGGGGGCCGATCCATATCTGGTGAATGACTTGAGGCACGGGTTGGCGATCGGCAAGCGCCGTTGCGCGGCGCTGGTCGCTGGACAGGTCGGCAAAGCGCGCCAGAACGACCGGGTCGGGGACGAGGGCATATTGCAGGCCGATCCGCGCTATCGGGTCGCGTTCGGCCTTGGCGAGTTTCAGATAAGCCGCGTGCAACTGGCGCGGCATGCCAAGGACGGTTTGCTGGCCCATCGTTTGCGCGCGAGGATCGGCGCGAAGCTGGTCCAGTTGGCTGCGTGCGCCCGCCAGATCGCCCGAGGCAAGCGTGGCCAGCGCCTCGGTCAGCCGCGTCTTGAACGGGGTTCGGTCGGTCATGGACAATGCCGCGCTGCCTGAGGAATACGCGCCGATCTTGCGCGTGGGTGGCTTGTCAGGTCAATCGGCGATGTGCCTGACGTGCCGGGGGTAGAATGGGCATCGGGGTGGTTCGGCGGCATCGCGCTTGAAATCCGCCGGGCAAGCGCGTATTTGCAACTGAACCCAAACGTGGAAGACATCCGGCATGGCCAACCCCAACCCCCTTCAGTTCATCCAGCAGGTCCGCAGCGAAGTCGGCAAGGTCGTGTGGCCGACTCGGCGCGAAGTGGTGCTGACCACGATCATGGTGTTCATCATGTCGGCGCTGGCGGCGCTGTTCTTTTCGCTGGTGGATTTTGGAATTCGGTCCGGTCTTACGGCGGTCCTGACCGCATTCTGAACGCGGATTTCCCTTGAATTCATCGGGGCAGGGGGCTATTCCCCACCATCGCCGATGACAAAGAGCGCGCAATGATTCGTGTTGCGCGCTGTTTTTATTGCGGTTGGGTGGGTTAACCGCTTGAATAGACAAAGATTTCTTCGGGCGAATGCCCGGGGGCTGGCAAGGTGGGCTCGGTATGGCGAAACGTTGGTATTCGGTAAGCGTTCTCTCGAACTTCGAGAAGAAGGTTGCCGAACAGATCAAGACCGCCGTCGCCGAGGCCGGACTTGAGGAAGAGATCGACGAAGTTCTGGTCCCGACCGAAGAAGTTCTGGAAATCCGCCGGGGAAAGAAAGTGACGTCGGAACGGCGCTTCATGCCCGGTTATGTGCTGGTGCGGATGGAGATGTCGAACAAGGGTTATCACCTGATTTCGTCGATCAACCGGGTGACGGGGTTCTTGGGTCCGCAGGGCAAACCGATGCCGATGCGCGATGCCGAGGTGAACCAGATCCTGAACCGGGTCGAGGAAGGATTGGAAGCGCCGCGCAACCTGATCCGTTTCGACATCGGCGAAAAGGTCAAGGTGACCGACGGGCCGTTCGAAGGCTTTGACGGAATGGTGGAAGAGATCGACGAGGGGCACAGCCGCCTCAAGGTGTCGGTCTCGATCTTTGGCCGGGCGACCCCGGTCGAGCTGGAATTCACTCAGGTGACCAAGGGCATGTGAGTGCTGTGCAGGTGAGTGCTGGGCGTGGGAGGCGAGCGCGGGGCAACCCGTGACGGACCGCACCACTAAACTGCGCCGGTTCTGGGCGCTGTGACAAAGGAGAGGCCAGATGGCCAAGAAGATTATCGGCAGCCTCAAGCTGCAAGTCAAAGCCGGTCAAGCCAACCCTTCGCCGCCGGTCGGGCCGGCGCTGGGTCAGCGCGGCCTGAACATCATGGCGTTCGTGAAGGAATTCAACGCGCGCACCGCCGAGATCACCCCCGGAACCCCGACGCCGGTGATCATCACCTATTATCAGGACAAGTCGTTCAGCCTTGAATTCAAGACGGCTCCGGCGTCGTTCCTGCTGAAACAGGCGGCCGGTCTGCCGCAGGTCGGCAAGCGCAACCGCGCCAAAGGGTCGGTCAAGCCGGGCCATACGGTCGCGGGCAAAGTGTCGATCGCGCAGATTCGCACGATTGCCGAAACCAAGATGAAGGACCTGAACGCCAACTCGATCGAGGCGGCGATGCAGACCATCATGGGTTCGGCAAAGTCCTGCGGCATCGAGATCAAGGGGTAAGCCATGACCAAGGTAGCAAAGCGGACCCGTATCGCGCGGGAAGTGTTCGACGGCAAGGCGCTGATCTCGGTCGAGGATGCGGTGGCGTTGATCAAGAAGACGGCGAGCGCAAAGTTCGACGAAACCGTCGAAGTGGCGATGAACCTGGGCGTTGATCCGCGCCATGCGGACCAGATGGTGCGCGGCGTGGTCAGCCTGCCGAACGGCACGGGCAAGACCGTGCGTGTGGCGGTGTTCGCCCGGGGTGCGAAGGCGGATGAGGCCAAGGCGGCCGGAGCCGACATTGTCGGGGCCGAAGACCTGATGCAGGACATTCAGGCGGGCAAGATCGACTTCGATCGTTGCATCGCCACGCCCGACATGATGCCGCTGGTCGGTCGACTGGGCAAGATCCTCGGGCCGCGCAACCTGATGCCGAACCCCAAGGTCGGCACCGTGACGATGGACGTGGCGACGGCTGTGGCCAACGCCAAGGGCGGCGAAGTGCAGTTCAAGGTCGAAAAGGCCGGGGTCATTCATGCGGGCGTCGGCAAGGTGTCGTTCGACGACGAAAAACTTGCGCAGAACATCCGCGCCTTTGTCGATGCCGTCACGCGCGCGCGCCCGACAGGGGCAAAAGGGGCCTACCTGCGCAAGGTTTCGGTGTCTTCGACGATGGGTCCGGGCGTATCGGTGGACTTGTCCTCGGCCTCGGGGAACTGACCCGGGCGGTGCGTGCTTGCACGCACCGCTGCGAAAAAGAAATTCCCGCGCTGCAAGGCGCTGGATGGCGGGGACCTCAAACCCCCGTCCTGTCCGAGACGGCCGGTGGCGCGCAAACGCCTTAATATCCTGCCCGAGATGGGGAACGAGACGCATTTCCGGGGGTTTCCTCGGGTGATCTGGCCTCGGGAACCGTTACGGACCCGAATGCTCTGCCGAAAGGGAGGGCTAACATGAGCCGGGGGGAAACCCCCATACTTGGAGTGAACCTGTGGATAGAGCCGAAAAAGAGAAAGTGGTCGATGAACTCGGCCAAATCTTCGCAAGCTCTGGCGTGGTTGTGGTCGCACACTACGTAGGTATGACAGTTGCACAAATGCAGGACCTGCGCGCCAAGATGCGCGAAGTTGGCGGGTCCGTCCGCGTTGCCAAGAACAAGCTCGCCAGAATCGCCCTTGATGGGAAACCCGGTGTTAAGATGGGTGACCTGCTGACGGGCATGACCGTGCTGGCCTATTCCGAGGACCCCGTCGCTGCGGCGAAGGTCACGGAAGCCTATGCCAAGGGGAACGACAAGTTCGTGATCCTGGGCGGGGCAATGGGCGACACGGTCCTGGACCAGGCCGGTGTCAAGGCTGTGGCCGCTCTGCCGTCGCGTGAGGAGCTTATCGCTTCGATCGTGGCGTGTCTGGGCAGCCCTGCGTCCGCACTTGCCGGGGCCATTGGCGCGCCTGCATCGAACATCGCGAGCATCCTCACCACCATCGAGGAGCGGGAAGCCGCATAAAGCACCGTTTGACCTGCGAGGCTTGCCCCCGCTGCGTTGGAACCCCATCTTAACCGAATGGAACGAAAAATGGCCGATCTGAACAAACTCGCCGAAGACATCGTGGGTCTGACCCTGCTTCAGGCACAAGAACTGAAAACCATCCTGAAGGACAAGTACGGCATCGAGCCCGCCGCCGGTGGTGCTGTGATGATGGCTGCCGGTCCGGCGGTTGCGGCTGCTCCCGTCGAAGAGCAGACCGAATTCGACGTCGTGCTGACCGAGCACGGCCCGAACAAGATCAACGTGATCAAGGAAGTGCGCACGATCACCGGTCTGGGGCTGAAAGAAGCCAAGGACCTGGTCGAAGCCGGCGGCAAGATCAAGGAAGGTATTTCCAAGACCGACGCCGAAGCAATGAAGAAAAAGCTGGAAGAAGCCGGCGCCAAAGTCGACATCAAGTAAATCGGCACGGGGCCTGCGCCCCCATGAAATCAAGGCTGGGTCCGACGCAATCGGTCCCGGCCAAACGCGTCTTGGAACCGGCTTTTGCGAAAGCCCGTTCCCAGGCGCGGTACAGGTTCGGGAGCTGCCCTGCGGGACGGGCGGCATGAATGGAACCTGGCCCCCCTGCTTCGCATGCGGTGCGCCCCCGTGGCCCGACGGGACGCGCGCCAGCGAAACGATGAAAGGTGACGACCCCCATGGCGCAAGCTTTTGTTGGCCAGAAACGGATCCGGCGGTATTTCGGCAAGATCCGGGAAGTTCTGGAAATGCCGAACCTGATCGAGGTTCAGAAATCGTCTTACGATCTGTTCCTGCGGTCTGGCGATGGCGACCGCCCGCGCGACGGCGAGGGGATTCAGGGCACGTTTCAGTCGGTTTTCCCGATCAAGGATTTCAACGAGACCGCCGTGCTCGAATTCGTCAAGTACGATCTTGAAAAGCCGAAATATGACGTGGACGAATGCCAGTCCCGTGACATGACCTATGCGGCCCCCCTGAAGGTCACGCTGCGCCTGATCGTGTTCGATGTCGATGAAACCACCGGGGCCCGGTCGGTCAAGGACATCAAGGAACAGGACGTCTACATGGGCGACATGCCCCTGATGACCAGCAACGGCACGTTCATCGTGAACGGGACCGAACGGGTGATCGTCAGCCAGATGCACCGCTCTCCCGGCGTGTTCTTTGACCACGACAAGGGCAAGACCCATTCCAGCGGCAAGCTGTTGTTTGCCTGCCGGATCATTCCGTATCGCGGGTCGTGGCTCGACTTTGAATTCGACGCCAAGGACATCGTGTTCAGCCGGATCGACCGTCGCCGCAAGTTGCCGGTGACAACGCTGCTGTATGCGCTCGGGATGGATCAGGAAGGCATCATGGATGCCTACTATGAAACCGTCATGTTCAAGCATCAGAAGAACAAGGGCTGGATTTCCAAGTTCTTCCCCAAGCGGCTGAGCGGCACGCGCCCCGCCTATGATCTGGTCGATGCCTCGACCGGCGAAGTCCTGCTGAAGGCCGGCGAAAAAGTGACGCCCAAGATGGCGAACACCTGGGCCAAGGATGGCAAGATCACCGAGTTGCTGCTGCCGTTCGATTATATCGTCGGGCGTTATGTCGCCAAGGACATCATCAACGAACAGACCGGTGAAATCTGGGTCGAAGCCGGCGATGAGTTGACCATGGAATACGACCGTGATGGCGGCGTGAAGGGTGGCAGCCTGAAAACGCTGCAGGATCAGGGCATTACCGACATTCCCGTGTTGGACATCGACAATGTCAACGTCGGTCCCTACATGCGCAACACGATGGCCGCCGACAAGAACATGGGCCGCGACACCGCGCTGATGGATATCTACCGTGTAATGCGTCCGGGTGAACCCCCGACCGTCGAAGCCGCCAGCCAGTTGTTCGACACGCTGTTCTTTGACAGCGAGCGCTATGACTTGTCTGCCGTGGGCCGCGTCAAGATGAACATGCGTCTGGACCTTGGCGCACCGGACACCCAGCGCACGCTGGACCGGGCCGACATCATCGCCTGCATCAAGGCGCTGACCGAATTGCGCGACGGCAAGGGCGAGATCGACGACATCGACCACCTCGGCAACCGCCGGGTGCGCTCGGTCGGCGAATTGATGGAGAACCAGTACCGCGTCGGTCTGCTGCGGATGGAGCGGGCGATCAAGGAACGCATGAGTTCGGTGGAAATCGACACGATCATGCCGCAAGACCTGATCAATGCCAAACCGGCCGCGGCTGCGGTGCGGGAATTCTTTGGGTCCTCGCAGCTTAGCCAGTTCATGGACCAGACCAACCCGCTGTCCGAAGTGACGCACAAGCGTCGCCTGTCGGCCCTTGGACCGGGCGGTCTGACGCGGGAAAGGGCTGGTTTCGAAGTGCGCGACGTGCACCCGACCCACTATGGCCGGATGTGCCCGATCGAGACGCCTGAAGGCCAGAACATCGGCCTGATCAACTCGCTGGCCACCTTCGCGCGCGTGAACAAATACGGCTTCATCGAAACGCCCTATCGCAAGGTGATCGACGGCAAGGTGACCGACGACGTGGTCTACATGTCCGCGACCGAGGA
The DNA here is from genome assembly GCA_038246975.1 of Rhodobacterales bacterium. Taxonomy (GTDB): domain Bacteria; phylum Pseudomonadota; class Alphaproteobacteria; order Rhodobacterales; family Rhodobacteraceae; genus JAIYDJ01. The sequence goes on from JBBRVJ010000064.1 coordinate 14,655, forward strand.
AATGCGGCACACCGTGGCGCAGGCCAACGCCGCGATGGACAGCGAGGGGCGCTTTACCAGCGACCTGATTTCCAGCCGTAAAGCTGGCGAATTCATGCTGAACGGCCCCGACGCGATCGACCTGATCGATGTGTCGCCCAAGCAGTTGGTGTCGGTCGCCGCGTCGTTGATTCCGTTTCTTGAAAACGACGACGCCAACCGCGCCCTGATGGGGTCGAACATGCAGCGGCAGGCGGTGCCTTTGCTGCAATCGGATGCACCGTTTGTCGGCACGGGGATCGAGGCTGTTGTCGCGCGTGACTCCGGGGCCGCCATCATGGCCCGCCGCTCGGGCATCATCGACCAGGTGGACGCCACCCGGATCGTGGTCCGCGCGACCGAAATGCTGGACCCCGGAGAGCCTGGCGTGGATATCTACCGTTTGCGCAAGTTCAAACGGTCCAACCAGTCGTCCTGCATCAACCAGCGCCCGCTGGTGAAGGTAGGCGATACCGTGGTGCGCAGCGAAGTGATCGCGGACGGTCCCTGCACCGATATGGGCGAGTTGGCCCTTGGCCGGAATATCGTCGTCGCGTTCATGCCGTGGAATGGCTACAACTATGAAGACAGCATCCTGATTTCGGAACGCATCCTGCGCGACGACGTGTTCACCTCGATCCACATCGAGGAATACGAAGTGGCCGCACGCGATACGAAACTCGGGCCGGAAGAAATCACCCGCGACATCCCGAACGTCGGCGAGGAAGCCCTGCGCAACCTTGATGAAGCCGGGATCGTCTACATCGGTGCCGAAGTGCAGCCCGGCGACATTCTGGTCGGCAAGATCACCCCCAAGGGTGAATCGCCGATGACCCCGGAAGAAAAGCTGCTGCGCGCCATCTTTGGCGAAAAGGCATCCGACGTGCGCGATACGAGCCTGCGCCTGCCGCCCGGAGCGTTCGGCACGATTGTCGAAGTGCGGGTGTTCAACCGCCACGGTGTCGACAAGGACGAACGCGCCCTGCAGATCGAGCGGGAAGAAGTCGAGCGTCTGGCGCGGGACCGCGACGACGAGTTGGCGATTCTGGAGCGGAACATCTATTCGCGCCTGAAAACGCTGATCATGGGCAAGGTGGCCGTAAAGGGCCCGAAGGGCGTCAAGGCGGGGTCGACGATCAACGACGATCTGTTGGCCACGCTCAGCCGCGGGCAATACTGGCAACTGGCTTTGGCCGAGGAAAACGAAGCCAAAGATGTGGAGGCGTTGCACGACCAGTACGAACAGCAGAAACGCGCGCTCGATAACCGCTTCGACGACAAGGTCGAAAAGGTGCGCCGCGGCGACGATCTGCCTCCGGGCGTGATGAAGATGGTCAAGGTGTTCGTGGCGGTCAAGCGCAAGCTGCAACCGGGCGACAAGATGGCCGGACGGCACGGCAACAAGGGCGTGGTGTCCAAGGTGGTCCCCATCGAAGACATGCCGTTCCTGGCCGATGGTACGGCGGTCGACATCGTGCTGAACCCGCTGGGCGTGCCGAGTCGGATGAACGTCGGGCAGATTCTTGAAACCCACATGGGCTGGGCCGCGCGCGGTCTGGGGATCAAGATCGACGACGCGCTGAAGGACTATCGCCGCTCGGGTGACATGACCCCGGTGCGCGATGCGGTGCGCCATGCTTACGGCGACGAGACCTACGATGCGGAATTTGCCGACCGGAACGAGACTGATTTTCTGGAGCTGGCGGGTAACGTGACCAAGGGCGTACCGATCTCGACCCCTGTCTTCGACGGGGCGAAAGAGGCCGATGTGAACGACGCGTTGCGCCGGGCCGGGTTCGACCAGTCGGGCCAGTCGGTTGTGTTCGACGGCCGTTCGGGCGAACAGTTTACCCGCAAGGTGACGGTGGGCGTGAAATACATGCTGAAACTCCACCATTTGGTGGACGACAAGCTGCACGCACGCTCGACCGGGCCTTACAGCCTTGTCACGCAGCAACCGTTGGGCGGCAAAGCGCAGTTCGGCGGCCAGCGTCTGGGCGAAATGGAGGTCTGGGCGCTGGAGGCTTACGGTGCCGCCTACACTTTGCAGGAAATGCTGACGGTGAAGTCGGATGACGTGGCGGGCCGGACCAAGGTCTACGAGTCGATCGTCAAGGGCGAGGACAATTTCGAGGCCGGGGTTCCGGAATCGTTCAACGTCCTTGTCAAAGAGGTCCGCGGTCTGGGCCTGAACATGGAGCTTCTGGATGCGGAGGAAGAATAGCGGTGCGTGCAAGCACACACCCTACTCTCGTTCTGATGGGTAGGGTGCGTGATCTCACGCACCGTTCTTTCCCCGCCGCCCCCAATTCACAGGATTGAAGATGAACCAGGAACTCAGCACCAACCCGTTCAACCCGGTGGCCCCCGTCAAGACGTTTGACGAGATCAAGATCAGCCTGGCGTCGCCAGAGCGGATCCTGTCGTGGTCGTTCGGCGAGATCAAGAAACCGGAAACCATCAACTACCGCACGTTCAAGCCGGAACGCGACGGTCTGTTCTGCGCGCGGATCTTTGGCCCGATCAAGGATTACGAATGTCTGTGCGGCAAATACAAGCGCATGAAGTATCGCGGCGTCGTCTGCGAAAAATGCGGTGTGGAAGTCACCCTGCAGAAGGTGCGGCGCGAGCGGATGGGGCATATCGAACTTGCCGCCCCCGTCGCGCACATCTGGTTCCTGAAATCGCTGCCCAGCCGCATCGGCCTGATGCTGGACATGACGCTGCGCGATCTGGAGCGTATCCTGTACTTTGAAAACTATGTGGTGATCGAGCCGGGTCTGACCGACCTGACCTATTGCCAGATGATGACCGAAGAGGAGTTCCTCGACGCGCAGGACCAGTACGGCGCGGATGCCTTCACTGCCAACATCGGCGCGGAAGCGATCCGCGAGATGCTGGCCGCGATTGATCTGCAGGCGACTGCCGACCACCTGCGCGAAGAGCTCAAGGAAGCCACGGGCGAGTTGAAGCCGAAGAAGATCATCAAGCGGCTGAAGATCGTCGAGAGCTTCCTTGAATCGGGCAATCGCCCGGAATGGATGATCCTGACGGTTCTGCCGGTGATCCCGCCGGAACTGCGCCCGCTGGTGCCGCTGGACGGTGGCCGGTTTGCGACGTCGGACCTGAACGACCTTTACCGCCGCGTCATCAACCGCAACAACCGTCTGAAGCGGCTGATCGAATTGCGCGCGCCCGACATCATCGTGCGCAATGAAAAGCGGATGCTGCAGGAAGCGGTCGACGCGCTGTTTGACAACGGCCGTCGGGGCCGCGTCATCACCGGCACCAACAAGCGCCCGCTGAAATCGCTGTCGGATATGCTCAAGGGCAAGCAGGGGCGGTTCCGTCAGAACCTTCTGGGCAAGCGGGTGGACTTCTCGGGCCGGTCGGTCATCGTGACCGGGCCGGAACTGAAGCTGCACCAGTGCGGGTTGCCGAAGAAGATGGCGTTGGAGCTGTTCAAGCCGTTCATCTATTCGCGGCTTGAGGCGAAGGGGCTTTCTTCGACTGTCAAGCAAG
>JBBRVJ010000065.1:0-18142 GCA_038246975.1 Rhodobacterales bacterium
ACGACCGGATCGACAACAGTTTCAGCAGGCGCAACCGGTGCGGGCGCTGCGTTGTTTTCGATCGAAATGCCGGGCGCATCACCTGTGCCCACACCGAACATATCACGGTTGCTGAACACGGCAGCGGCGATGATTGCCACGACCACGAACACCGCAGCGACCAGAATACCGGAGCTGAATCCGGATGCGGGCGGCGGCCCCGGAGGTACGTCCACGCGCGCATTGGTGCGATAGGGGTCGACTCCCGGAGTCGTCGTGCGGTAGGGGTCGGAGCCTGCAACGGTTGTTGGCGTGCGGGGCGGGATGTACTGGTCAGACATTCAGATGTCTCCTTTCGATCAAAGCATACCGAAAGAACGCCCTCTACCGACAAACGGTTCCCTGACCGGAACGCCGCGGTGACCAGACCGGCGCAATCCCCCGCGAACCCGTCGGGGGCATCGCTACCGCAAGGTCGAACCATCCCGGCGACCGGCCCTCTGTGCCCCCTCAATGCGCCACCCCCGCCGCCACCGACTCGTCGATGAACCGCCCCTCGCGGAACCGTTCCATCCCGAATGCCGCCGCCAGCGGCCCCGGTTCGCCCTTGGCCATCAACTCCGCCATCGCCCAGCCGGACCCCGGAATGGCCTTGAACCCGCCGGTGCCCCAACCGCAGTTGATGAAGCAGTTGCCCAAGGGGGTTTTCGAGATGATCGGCGACCGATCCCCCGTCATGTCCACGATCCCACCCCATTGGCGCAGCATCTTCAGCCGTGACAGCATCGGGAACGTCTCGATCAACGCCCGCAGCGTCTCCTCGATATGGTGGAACGACCCGCGCTGCGTGAAGTTGTTGAAGCCGTCCGTCCCACCACCAATCACCATCTCGCCCTTGTCGGACTGACTCATGTAGCCGTGCACGGTGTTTGCCATCACCACCACATCCATGCAGGGCTTGATCGGTTCCGACACCAGCGCCTGCAAGGCCACCGCCTCGACCGGCAGGCGGAACCCGGCCATGCCCGCCACCTGCCCCGAATGGCCCGCCACCACGATGCCCATCTTCCTGCAGGCGATGGTGCCTTTGGTCGTCTCGACCCCCGTCACCACGCCATCGGCGGTCTGAACTCCGGTCACCTCGCACTGCTGGATGATGTCCATCCCCATCGCCGAACAGGCCCGCGCATAGCCCCAGGCCACCGCATCATGCCGCCCCGTCCCGCCCCGCGCCTGCCACAGCGCGCCCAGCACCGGATAGCGCGGCCCGTCGATGTTCAGGATCGGGCACAACCGTTTTACCCGCGCCGGGGTGATGAACTCGGTCACAACCCCTTGCAGCGCGTTGGCATGGGCAGTGCGCTGATAGCCCCGCACCTCGTGGTGGGTCTGCGCCAGCATCATCACGCCACGCGGCGAAAACATCATGTTGTAGTTGAAATCCTGCGACAGCGTCTCATACAGGCTGCGCGACTTTTCATAGATCGCGGCGGACGGGTCCTGCAGATAGTTCGACCGGATGATCGTCGTGTTGCGCCCGGTGTTGCCGCCCCCCAGCCAACCCTTCTCGATCACCGCGACATTGGTGATGCCGTGGTTCTTGCCCAGATAATAGGCGGTCGCCAACCCGTGCCCCCCGGCTCCCACGATCACGACATCGTAGGATTTCCGGGGCGCGGGCGAGGCCCAGGCCTTTTCCCACCCCATGTGATGACGCAAAGCCTCGCGGGCGATGGCAAAGACCGAATAGCGCTGCATCCGACACCCCGATGAAGTCTTGGCAAAAACCTGTGGCCTACATGCCCCCTTCATAACGGGAACCTGCGGCCAACAACGGCACATTCGGGATAAATGCGACATGCGCAAGCCCGCAGCCCCGCGACGCATCGCCCCTTTTGTCGCAGACGCGAAGCGATTACATGACTGCCAGCGGTACAGGCAGGATGCAGATGCAGGATTGGGCTTTCTGGGCGGCGGCAGGGGCGATGGTGGTGGCCGTGATGGTCGTGCTGGGACAGGCGCTGCGGCGCGGAGCGCAGGCGGTCGCACATGGGTCCGAGACGCTGCACGTCTACCGCGACCAGTTGGCGGAAGTGGACCGCGACCTTGCGCGCGGCACGCTGCCTGCGGAAGAAGCCACCCGCCTGCGCACCGAAATCGGCCGCCGTCTGCTGGACGCCGACCGCAACAGCCAGACCGCCGCGCCCGCCAACCGGGGCGGCATTGCCGTCGCGATGGGGGTCATGCTGGTCATGCTCGCCGCAGCGATTGCCGCCTATGACCGGCTTGGCGCGCCCGGCTATCCCGACCTGCCGCTGTCTGCCCGCATGACGCTGGCCGAAGCCGCCTATGCCGACCGCCCGACGCAGGCGCAGGCCGAGGCTGCCGTTCCCCCCCGCCCCGCGCCGGATCTCGACCCCGAATTTGCCGACCTGCTTGCCAAACTCCGCGCCGCCACGGTCGAGCGCCCGGACGATCTGCGCGGACTGGAACTGCTGGCGCGAAACGAGGCGGCCGTCGGCAATCTTGGCGCCGCGCGGACCGCGCAAACCGCGCTGATCGCCGCCAAGGGGGATCAGGCCAGCGCCGACGACCACGCAGCGCTTGCCGAATTGATGATCATCGCCGCAGCGGGCATCGTGACTGCCGAGGCGGAAAAGTCCCTCGTCGCAGCTTTGCAAAAGGATCCGGCGAACGGGACCGCGCGGTTTTACTCAGGGCTGATGTTCGCTCAGACCGGCCGCCCCGACCGCACCTTCAACCTGTGGGCCACGCTGCTGGCTGACAGCCCGCCCGATGCGCCATGGGTCGCCCCGATCCGCGCCGATATCGAAACCGTCGCCCAGGCGGCAGGCCAACGCTATACCCTGCCCCCGCTTGGCGGCCCCACGGCGGCAGACATCGCCGCCGCCGCAGACATGACCCCCGAAGACCGGCAGGCGATGATCCAGGGCATGGTCACCCAACTTTCCGACCGGCTGGCCAGCGAAGGCGGCCCGGCCCCGGACTGGGCGCGCCTGATCACGGCATTGGCCACCCTTGGCCAGACCGACGAGGCCCGCTCGATCCTGACCGAAGCGCGCAGCCGTTTCGCAACGATGCCCGCCGACCTCTCCCTGATCAATCAGGCCGCGTCCGGCGCGGGCCTCGACCCATGATCGTCGACGATATCGTCGATTTCACCGCCGCCCTGCCGCCGTTTCGCGCCATCGCGGGGCTGGACCTTGGCGACAGGACGATCGGCGTCGCCCTGTCGGACCTTCGCCGATCCGTCGCCACGCCGATAGAGACGATCCGCCGCGTCAAGTTCACCGAAGATGCGGGCAAACTGCTGTCCCTCCTGGCCGCCCGCCACGCCGCTGGCATCGTCCTCGGCCTGCCGCTGAACATGGACGGCTCCGAAGGCCCCCGCGTCCAGTCGACCCGCGCCTTCGCCCGCAACCTGATGCGGCTGACCGACCTGCCGATCACCTTCTGGGACGAACGCCTGTCGACGGTTGCCGCCACCCGCGCGCTGCTCGAGGCGGATATGTCGCGAAAACGTCGCGCCGAGGTCATTGATCATGTCGCGGCGAGCTATATCTTGCAGGGCGCACTGGACAGGATGGATCACCTTGGCAGAGCCTGAGCGGGCCGAAAACAACCTCTGGACCCGGGACGAGATCGCCTCGCCCTGCGTCAAGCTCTGCGTGATCCATCCCGAGGAACGCCTGTGCGTCGGTTGCCTGCGCAGCATCGAGGAAATCACCGCTTGGTCGCGCCTGACCGCTGCGGCCCGCGCAGAAGTCATGGACGATCTGCCCAACCGCGCGCCGCGTCTTGCCAAACGGCGCGGCGGCCGGATCGGACGACTGGACCGCTGACTCAACGGCAGGCTTTCCTCCTGGCCCAAATATCCTCGCCGAAGGCCCCTGCCCCCCAAACCCGCGCTAGCCTCTGAAACCCGTCACTCCCCCAGCCAAGCCGCGACCGACGCCATCTGCGGACGGAAATATGCGATGATCCGCCCCTCGGCAGGCCCATCTGCCCCATCCGTCCAAGGTGCCACCCCATGCACGCACAACCGGTGCAGCAGCGTGGCCTCGCCCCGTACCACCGGCACCTCGACCCGGCGACACGACGCAAACACCGCCGCCCGCGCCGCCTGATAGGCCCCCGTCACATCGACCTCGCCCCACCGCGCCACCGGATGCCCCGCCAGCGCCGCGCGCAACCCCGCCTGCATGATCGGCGCGCTGCCCTCCCACACCACCAGCGGCGAGGCGCGACAATCCGTCAGCGGCAGACCGAGGATCCAGCCATGCGGCTCGGCGATCCGCCGGCTTTTGTCGGGTCCTTCGGCCAGCAGCCCATCCAGATGCGCGGCATCGCGGGTCAGGCGGTAACGGTTCGCTTGCGCAGGCTCGCCCGGATCGGACAGCGGATAGCCCGGATAAACCGCCGACAATTGCGCGCGGTGCAACGCCACCGGGTCCAGCCCCAACACCCCCCAGGGCAATGCCACGCCTGCCACCCCGCCCGCCGCATCGTTGCCCAGCAAGTCCAACCCGACAGCCCATGTCCCCCCGGCCCGCCGCTCCTGCCCCGCAAGCGCCGCCACCGCCAGCGGATGCGCCGCCGCGGCCCAGGCCAGGATCGCCGGATCGAACCCGATCTTGCGCCACCCTACCATCCCGCCACCTTGCGCAGCATGTTCAGCGCCACCACCACCAGAAACACCGCGAACGCCCGCTTCAACGGCTTGGGGTCCATCGCATGGGCCCACCTGACGCCATAAGGCGTGGTGATCAGCGTCGTCCCGATCACCACCAGAAACGCCGGGATACTGACCGCCCCCACCGTGTAAGGCGGCGCATCCGGCACCGGCAACAGCAGAAAGCCGATCACCGACGGCACCGCGATCAACACGCCGAACCCCGACGCCGTGCCGACCGCGCGGTGGATCGGCATATCGTACAGCGTCATCAACGGCACCCCGAACGACCCCCCGCCAATCCCGATCAACGCCGAGAAAAACCCCACCACCGCCCCCAGCACTCCCGCCACCGGCTGCCCCGGCATCGCGGCTCCCAGCCGCCAGTGATCGCGCCCAAACGCCATATACAGCCCCGCCGCTGCCGCCAGAACGCCAAACATCACCTGCAACGTGGCCGAGGACAACAGCGACGCGACCAACATCCCCGCAACCGCCCCGACAATCAAGAACGGCCCCCAGATCCGCAGCACGGCCCGGTCCACCGCCCCCTTGCGGCCATGCGCCACGATGGACCGGATCGAGGTGACCACAATGGTGGCCAGCGACGTCGCCACGCAAACCTGCATCAGATGCGGCCCGCCATAGCCCAGATGATCGAACGCGAAAAAGAACGCAGGCACCAGAACGATGCCGCCCCCGACCCCCAGCATACCCCCCACCATCCCGGCAAAGGCCCCGATCCCCACCAGAAACGCAATCAGGGGCAACAGGGTGGCAAGATCGGGCATGGGGACCTCCGGCTGACCCGCCCGACATATCGCGCAGCCCGGCAAAGGACCAGACCGCCAGCGGCCGGGCCAGGACCGAGCCTTCCGCTTTGCGATTGAGAACCTGGTTCACGACCGCGCGATTTAACGCCGAAAGAAATAATGCCGCAGGCCACAGGTGATGATTTTTCCGCAGCGCAGCATATATCGGTGCCGTTGAATGGAGATAAGACGATGAAAGACGACGCTTCGTTTGCTGAAGAACTGGCCGCTAACAACATCCGCCATCATGTGCCGCAGGACCTGCGCGACCGCACCGCCCTTGGTCTGGTCAAATTCATGCGCGTATTTGCCGACAAATTCTTTTCCAACCGCTACGGCCACCGCGCCGTGGTGCTGGAAACCGTGGCCGCCGTGCCGGGCATGGTCGGCGGTCTGCTCCAACATCTCAAGGCGCTGCGCCATATCCGCGATGATCAGGGCTGGATCAGGGAGTTGATCGAAGAAGCCGACAACGAACGCATGCACCTGATGACCTTCATCGAGATCGCCCAGCCGTCGAAGTTGGAAAGGTTCCTGATCGCGGCCACGCAACTGGTGTTCTACAATCTGTACTTCTTCCTCTATCTGCTGGCCCCGCGCGTTGCACACCGCGTCGTGGGTTATCTGGAGGAAGAGGCCGTCCTCAGCTATACGCAGTATCTGGCGCAGATCGACGCAGGCAAGGTCGAGAATGTAGCCGCACCGAAAGTCGCCAGGGATTACTGGAACCTCCCCGAAGACGCCCGCCTGCGCGATGTCGTCATCGTGATCCGCCAGGACGAGGCCGGGCATCGCGACAAGAACCATGACTTCGCCAACCAGATCGCCACCGGCGCCCACCTTTGACCGTGATGATCTGACCAGAATCGCTGCAGGTTTTTCGCGGCTGGCCGGGGTCGGTCAGGCGGCCACCGCTTGAACCTCGGCCAGGGCGGCGTCCACCACCTCCTGCCCCGCGCCGCGCCGCGTCACCCCTTCGGACAGCACCCTGCGCCACCCCCGCGCACCCGGGCGTCCGGTGAACAGACCCAGCATGTGCCGCGTGACCTGATGCAACCGCCCGCCGCCCGCCAGATGTTCCGCAATGTAAGGACGCATCGCATTTACCACCGCATGGGCATCCGGCGCGAACCGATCGCCCCAAAGCCCATCCGCCCCGATCAGCACCGCCCCCGGATCGTGATAGGCCGTGCGGCCCAACATCACCCCATCCAGCCCCTGATCCAGAAACCCGCGCGCCTGATCCAGCGAGGTGATCCCGCCGTTGATGCAGATCGTCAGATGCGGAAACAGCGCTTTCATCCGCCCGACCAACCCGTAATCCAAAGGCGGAATATCGCGGTTTTCCTTGGGCGACAGACCCTTGAGCCACGCCTTGCGCGCATGGATGATGAAATGCGATACCCCCGCCGCACTGACCCGCTCCAGAAAATCCGGCAAGACCACCTCGGGGTCCTGATCATCCACTCCGATCCGGCATTTCACCGTCACCGGCACCGGCGATTCCGCGATCATCGCGCGCACGCAATCGGCCACCAGCGCAGGCCGCTCCATCAGCACCGCGCCGAAACACCCCGACTGCACCCGGTCACTCGGGCAGCCGACATTCAGGTTGATCTCGTCATAGCCGAATGGCCCCGCCGCCCGTACCGCCGCCGCCAACTCGACAGGGTCCGACCCACCCAGTTGCAGCGCGACGGGATGCTCTGCCCCGCCAAACCCCAACAACCGCTCGCGCGGCCCATGGATCACCGCCGGCGCCGTCACCATTTCGGTATAAAGCATCGCCCGCCGCGTCATCTGACGGTGGAAATGGCGGCAATGCCGGTCCGTCCAGTCCATCATCGGGGCGACTGAAAGCCGCAAGGGCTTGGCGTCCATCAATTTTTCTTTCTGATCAACGGCTTGAATGACGTCTGGCACGGTCGGTTTGGTCCCTGTCTGGTGCTGCTTACATCCGGTTCTTACGGTGTAATCCCAAGCACACAGGATTTCGACGAGCTGTGCAGGACCGTGGGAACGATCAGCGAGCGAAAGAGATCCAACGGGAACTTCGGCTACGCCACACCAATCGTGATAAACAAGGCGGGCGTCCGCGTCCACACCCAAGCACAGACTTTTGACCGGGCGCCATCTGCGCAAGCGTGGACGAACGGGCGGGAGGCCGAGATCGCCCGCGATGGTTTCGCAAAGCCGACAACCACCCTTGGCGAGACGCTTGTCCGGTACGTCACCGAGTTAATCGCGAAAACTGCGAGGACCAAGGCGCAGGTCCCGAAGGCGATCCGAGACTGCCCACACCAAGCGTGACCTCGCCCTTTTCAACATGGCCTTCGATCGCAAATCGCGCGGATACGATCATGCCCATCCGAAGGTTTAAAGGTTGCGACCGCTCCCCTTTTGTGGGTCGTTGCAGACCCGCCTTGCCGCAATGATGCCGAAGGCGGGCGGTCATCATTGCGAGGCTACACTGATCCCCGCATCGGACTTGCGCCAGCAAAGACCCCCCGAACGATGCCGCACGGGGGGGTTGTCACGTCAACTCAGCAGATACGTCTCGGGGATGCCGTAGACCGGAGTTGCGATGCCCGCCAGCCGCGCCTTGATCTGCAGCGACAGGAACTGCGAATAGTGGCGCGACTGGTGCAGGTTGCCGCCGTGGAACCAGAGGCCCGCTTGTTGCGTCGGCTTCCACATGTTGCGCTGCTCGCCCACCCAGGGGCCGGGATCTTTGGTCGTATCGGACCCAAGGCCCCAGCATTTGCCCACCTTGTCTGCCACATCGCGCCCGATCAGGTCTGCCGCCCAGCCGTTCATCGACCCGTACCCAGTGGCATAGACGATCACATCGGCCGGCAGCACCGTACCATCCTCCAGCACCACCGCCTCCTCTGTGATCTCGCGCACATTGCCATGCGCCAGCTTGATCTTGCCGTCGATGATCAACTGGCTGGCACCGACGTCGATGTAATACCCCGACCCGCGCCGCAGGTATTTCATGAACAGGCCCGAGTTGTCGTCGCCCCAGTCCAGCCAGAATCCGGCCTTTTCCAGCCCGTCATAAAACGCTGCGTCCTTCTCGCGGATCTGGGCATAAAGCGGGATCTGGAATTCATGCAGGATGCGGTAGGGCAGGCTGGCAAAGATCATGTCGGCCTTGTTGGTGGTCATGCCGCCGCGCACCGCCTGTTCGGAATAAAGCCCGGCCATGGTAACATCCATCAGCGTGTCAGACCGCACGATATGGGTCGAGGACCGCTGCACCATCGTCACATCGACGTCGTTTTCCCACAGCGCCGCACAGATATCGTGGGCCGAGTTGTTGGACCCGATCACCACCGCCTTCTTGCCCTTGTAGGCATCCGGGCCGGGGTGTTCGGACGAATGATGCTGATCGCCCTTGAACCGCTCCATCCCCGTATATGTCGGCATGTTCGCCTTGGCCGACATGCCCGTCGCCAGCACCAACTGCCTGGGCTTCAACGTCACGTCGCTGCCGTCGCGGTCCACCACAACCGTCCATTCGCCTGTCGCCTCGTCATAGGACGCGGATTTGCAGGTGGTCCGGGTCCAGTAATTCAACTCCATGATCTTGGTGTACATTTCCAGCCAGTCGCCGATCTTGTCTTTCGGGGCAAAGACCGGCCAGTTCGGCGGGAAAGGCAGATAGGGCAGATGGTCGTACCAGACCGGGTCATGCAGACACAGCGACTTGTACCGGTTGCGCCAGCTATCCCCCGGCCGTTCGTTCTTTTCGACGATGATCGTCGGCACCCCCAACTGCCGCAACCGCGCGCCCAGCGCGATGCCGCCCTGCCCGCCGCCGATGATGACCACATAGGGCTGCCGGGTGTAACCCAGATCGCGCGCCTCGGCCTCGCGGTCTTCCAGCCATGTCGTGTGGTGCTTGTCAGCCCCGTGGTGGGCCCCCAGCGGGCGGTCGAAGCCCAAGGTTTCCTCGTGCCCCTTCAACTCGACCATCGAGGTCAGCAGCGTCCAGATCTTGCCGTCCTTCAACCGGATCAGACCATAGCCGCGCGCCACTGCCGTCTCGAAACTGATCCAGGCGGTGGTCACGCCGCCATCTTCTGTCGGCGTCTCGCCTTCGGCAATCTGCCAGTGCGACGGCTGCGTCGCGGCCAGTTGATGGCGCAGCATGTCGGCCACCTCGGCGCGGCCTTCGACCGTCTTGAGGTTCCAGGTGAAGGTCACAAGGTCACGCCAATAGCAGTCGTCCTGAAACATCGCCGTCGCGCGGTCGATGTCGCCCGCCTCCAGCGCGTCGCCGAAATCCGTCAGGAACGCCGAGACCTGATCGGTCGTTGTGGTGTCGAGCATGGATATCCTCCCTCAAGTTCTCCCTCTGGCAGAGTGGCGCATTTTGGCGGCGATGCGCAAAGATATTCCGAAGGGGAGTACAGGTTTCATCACAGTCGGGCATCGCCTTGACAACGATGGCAGGGTCACGCAGCGTTGTGACCGGAATTATCGCCCGAATAAGCGCCCGGCCAGCCTTCGAGATCAGACAGCCCCGAAGGCACACAGCCCTGTCGTCGCCGTAACCCCCTGATATCGTTGCGGGCATCGGGCACATTGGCGTGCAATGTGACCCCAACGACAGCAGCCGCAAGGATGACCCGATGTGCAACCTCTACAACCTGACCCGTGCGGTGGATGCGATGCGACAGGTCTTCGCGCCGGATTGGCTGGAAACGGGCGGGGCGAACATGGCCCCGCTGACCGGCATCTACCCCGACATGCGGGCTCCGGTGATCGTGCGGGCGGGCGACGGGTTCACGCTGGAAACCGCGCGCTGGGGGATGCCGACGCCTGCGACCTATCTGGTGGGCAAGCGCACCGACCGGGGCGTGACCAACATCCGCAACCCGGCTTCGGCGCATTGGCGGCCCTGGCTCGGCCCCGCGCACCGCTGCCTGGTGCCGTTCGACCAGTTTGCGGAACCCCGACAGGGCGGCGGGAATGTGTGGTTCGAAGTGACCGAAGGTGCCGGCTTCTTCGCAGGCATCGTCCTGCGCAACTGGACATCGACCCGCAAACTGGCCGACGGGCCGACGACCGATACCCTGTTCGGGTTCCTGACGACCGAACCAAACCAGACCGTCGCCGCACACCACCCCAAGGCGATGCCGGCCATCCTGACCAACCGGGCCGAGTGGGACCACTGGCTTACCGCGCCATGGTCCGACGCGGCAGCCCTGCAACGCCCGCTGGCCGACGGGGTTTTGCGGGTGGTGCGTTAGCGCCTAACCATCATACCGCGTCACCCCGCGCCGCCGCTCGTCCACCGGATGCGTCAGGATCGCCGCGTGGTGCGCCCGCTGGTCACAGTTGGCCCTCGGACAGATGCGGCAGTTGATGCCGATGGGCACCATTCGCGCAGCACCCATGCTGAACCCCTCGGCATAGCCGATCTCGCCTGCGTGTTCGATGGCACAGCCCATCGCCACCGCCAGCCGGTTGTCCTGCGCATGGCGTGCCCATGTCGGCCGCTCTACCGTGCGGGCGATCACGAAGAACTGGCTGCGGTCCGGCATCTCGACGAACTGCGGCACGATCCGCCCCGGCGTGCGAAAGCTGGTATGTACATCCAGACGCGGACAGGCCCCGCCATATTCGGCCAGATGAAACCCGGTGGCGTTGAACCGCTTGGTCACATTGCCCCCCTTGTCGATCCGCAGGAAAAAGAACGGCACGCCCTGTGCACCTTCGCGCTGCAAGGTCGTGGCCCGGTGACATGCCTGTTCGAACGATACGCCAAACCGCGTCGCCATATGGTCCAGATCGTACTTCGCCGCCCGCACCTCGGCCAGAAACGGGCCGTAAGGCATCAACACGGCGGCCGCGAAATAGTTGGCCAGTTCCACCCGCAACCGCGCCGCCCCCCGCCCGTCCGAAATCCCCGACTTCGCGATCAGCGTATCCAGCAACCCGCGCTGTTCCAGCAATCCCGCCATATGGACAAGCTGAAACGTCCGGTTGGTGTGGTCCAGCGCCTCTGACAGCAAAATCTCGCGCCGCCCCTCGTCATACTGCCGCAGCGCGCCCGGCAGGTCCTCGACCCGGCACAGCCGCACCGTGACGCCCGACCGATCGCGCAAGCGTTGCTTCAGCGCGACATACACCTCGTCCCGTTCGACCACCCGGTCCCAGAACGCCTCTGCCGCCACCTCAAGCGCCGGAAAGTGGTTGCGGTTGCGGCGAAACACGTCATGCACCGCCGCCTCGGGCGAGCCTGATAGCTGCGGCGCATCGGTTTCCGACAAGGCCAGCAAATGATCCGTCGTCGCCTGATAGGCCCGGTGCAGCGCCAGAAAGCTGGCAACCAGCCCCGGCGCATGGACCAACGCCGCGCGCAATTGTGGAAGGTCGGGGCGGCTGTCGGTAAACAGCGGCCCCTGCATCACCGCGCGCAAGTCGGCCAATTGCGCCGAGCCGTCCTCATCGGCAATCTGCCGCCAATCGACGCCATACGCCTCGAACAGCCGCAACAGAACGGCGACGGACACCGATCTTTCGTTGTTCTCCAACAGGTTGACATAAGATGCCGAAATGCCCAGCGCCTTGGCCATCGCCCCTTGCGTCTCGCCCCGCTCCAACCGCAAGCGCCGCATATGCGGCCCGATGAAGGTTTTCTGCATCCCGCCCGCCCCCGGATTACATCTGTAGAATTTACAATATTACAAATCCGAACTTCTGTAAACTTTCGCGTTCACAGCATTACCCGCTTTCACTTTGCACAAACCCAAGGCCGTGTATGAACGCCCAACCTCAAACGGAGACGACCATGCGCACCGGCATCAACCATCTGTTCATTCCCGGCCCGACCAACGTGCCCGAAGCGGTCCGTCAAGCGATGAACGTGCCGATGCAGGACCAGCGCGCCCATGATTTCGGCGCGTTGACCCTTGGCCTTTTCGCTGACCTGAAAAAGGTTTTCAAGACGACCACCGGGCACATCGTGATGCTCCCCGGTTCCGGCACCGGGGCGTGGGAAGCGGCGATCACCAACACCCTGAACCCCGGCGACCGGGTTCTGATGGCGCGGCACGGCATGTTCTCGAACCTCTGGGTCGAGATGGCGCAACGGCTGGGCCTTGATGTCGACGTCATCGACCTTGAATGGGGTGCCGAAAGCCCCACCGCCGACTTCGCCCGCCGTCTGTCCGACGACAAGGCCCACCGGATCAAGGCCGTCTTCGTCACGCAGAATGAAACCGCAACCGGCGTCACGTCAGATGTCGCCGCCACCCGCCGCGCACTGGACGACGCGAACCACCCTGCCCTGCTGTTTGCCGACGGGGTGTCTTCCATCGCGTCCATCGACTTCCGGATGGACGACTGGGGTGTGGACCTTGCCGTGACCGGCAGTCAGAAGGGGCTGATGCTGCCTGCGGGCCTCGGCATCCTCGGCATTTCGGCCAAGGCGATGGAGGCTGCGAAAACCTCGACCATGCGCCGCGCCTATTTTGAACTTTCCGACCAGATCAAGAACAACGCGACCGGCTATTTCCCCTACACCCCGCCGACCCAACTGTTCCACGGCCTGCGCAAATCGCTGGACCGGATCATGGCCGAAGGGCTGGAAAACGTCTTTGCCCGCCATCACCGCCTCGCCTCGGGCGTCCGCGCCGCCGTCCATGCCTGGGGCCTGCAAACCGCAGCCCGTGACCCCGCATTTGCCTCAGACACCGTGACCGCGATCCGCACCCCCGACGGCGTCGACGCCCGCGACGTGATGCGGATCGGCTACGACCGTTACAACTGTTCCTTCGGCTCGGGGCTTGGCCCGCTGATGGGCAAGGTCTTTCGCATCGGCCACCTGGGCGACCTGAACGAAGGCATGTGCCTGACCGCCATCGCGCTTGCCGAACTCAGCTTGCACGCCGCGGGGGCAAAGGTCAGCTTCGGCGCAGGCGTGGCCGCCGCCCAGACGGTCTACGCCGCCACCCCCACCACCGCCGCGCGCCTCGCCGCCGAATAAGGTCCGATCCTATGAGCCATACCCTTCACCCGCTGCGCAAAGCCCGTCTGCAACGCTCGGAACTCGCCGTTCCGGCCTCGAACCCGACGATGATCGACAAGGCCGCCGACAGCGCCGCCGATTTCGTCTTTCTGGACCTTGAGGATGCCGTCGCCCCCCCTGAAAAGGAACAGGCGCGCCGCAACGCCATTCAGGCGCTGAACGACATCGACTGGGCGGGCAAAGGCAAAACCGTCTCGGTCCGCATCAACGGGCTCGACACCCACTACATGTACCGCGACGTGGTCGATGTGATGGAACAGGCCGGGTCGAAGGTTCACACCCTGCTGGTGCCCAAGGTCGGCGTCACAGGCGACCTTTACATGGTCGAGGCGATGGTGAACCAGATCGAACAGGGCAAGGGCTTCACCACCCGCGTCGGGCTGGAGGCACTGATCGAAACCGCCCTCGGCATGGCGAATGTCGAGGCCATCGCACAATTCGGTGGACGGCTCGAGGCGCTGCACTTCGGCGTGGCCGACTACGCGGCCTCGATGCGGGCGCGCACCACCAACATCGGCGGGTTGAACCCGATGTATCCGGGCGACCAATGGCACGCCTCGATCACCCGCATGGTCATCGCCTGCCGCGCTTACGGCCTGCGCCCGATCGACGGCCCGTTCGGCGATTTCGGCGATCCCGAAGGCTACAAGGACGGCGCGCGCCGGGCGGCCGCCTTGGGCTGCGAAGGAAAATGGGCGATCCACCCGTCGCAAGTCTCGCTCGCCAACGACGTGTTCAGCCCCCCCGAGGCGGAAATCGTCAAAGCCCTCCGCATCATCGAAGAACTGCGCAAGGCGGAATCGCAGGGCAAGGGCGCGGCCTCGCTCGACGGCAAGATGATCGACGCCGCATCCGAAAAGATGGCGAACAACGTGCTGCTGCTGGCCGACGCCATCGCCGCCAAAACCGCCTGAACACAAAGAATTTTCGTCGAAAATTCTTCTGCACCCCCCCCCTGCGAGGACAAGATGGATATCCACGAATACCAGGCCAAGGAAATTCTTGCCCGTTTCGGCGTCCCCGTCCCGCGCGGCGGCTTGGCCTATTCGCCGGAACAGGCAGGATACCGCGCCCGCGAATTGGGCGGCAACGGCTGGGTGGTCAAGGCACAGATCCATTCGGGCGGGCGCGGTGCCGCGGGTGGCGTGAAATTCTGCCGCAGCGCCGACGAGGTCCACAGCTTTGCCGCCACCCTGTTCGGCAAGCAACTGGTGACCAAACAGACCGACGCAGCGGGCAAGGGCGTCTACCGCGTCTGGGTCGAGGCGGCTTCGGATATCGCGCAAGAGATGTATCTGGGCTTCGTGCTGGACCGCAAATCCGAACGCATCATGATCGTCGCCTCCGCCCATGGCGGGATGGAGATCGAGGATCTGGCCGAAGACGACCCCAACAGCTTGCGCCGCATGACCATCGACCCCGCGGTGGGCCTTTCCGAGTTTCAGGCCCGCGAACTCGCGTTCCAGCTTGGCCTCAAAGGCGGTCAGATCGCCCAGATGGTGACGACGCTGCGCGCCTGCTACCGCGCCTACCGCGACCTTGACGCCGTGATGGTGGAAATCAACCCGCTGGTCATCACCAGATCCGGTGACCTCGTGGCGCTGGATGCGAAAATGTCGTTCGACACCAACGCTTTGTTTCGCCAGCCGCAAATCGCCGAACTGCGCGACCGCAGTCAGGAAGACCCGCGCGAAAGCACCGCAGGCGATCACGGTCTGGCCTATGTCGGACTGGACGGCGACATCGGCTGCATCATCAACGGCGCCGGCCTTGCGATGGCGACGATGGACATGATCAAACTGGCGGGAGGCGAGCCTGCGAACTTCCTCGACATCGGCGGCGGCGCCTCGCCCGAACGGGTGGTCCGCGCCTTCCGCACCGTGCTTGCCGACCGGAATGTGAGTGTGATTCTGGTGAACATCTTCGCCGGGATCAACCGCTGCGACTGGGTTGCCGAAGGCGTGGTGCAGGCCTACCGCGAATTGGGTCTGACGCTGCCGGTCGTGGTTCGACTGGCCGGAACCAACGTGGCCGAGGGCAAGGCGATCATCGAAACCTCCGGTCTGCCGCTGATTTCCGCCGACACGCTCGCCGAGGCCGCCCAGGCCGCCGTCACCGCCAAAGCTGCATGAGGACACCATGGCCATCCTGATCACCAACCACACCCGCGTCATCGTCCAAGGCATGTCCGGCCGCATCGGCGCCTTCCATGCCGCCGACATGATCCGCTATGGAACCAATGTCGTGGGCGGCGTCACCCCCGGCCGCGGCGGCGAAACCCACCTTGACCGCCCGCTGTTCAACACGGTCCGCGAGGCGGTCGAGGCAACTGGAGCCGAAGCTTCCCTCGTTTTCGTCCCCCCGCCCTTCGCCGCCGACGCGATCATGGAGGCGGCAGACGCAGGCATCCGCACCGCCGTCTGCGTGACCGACGGCATCCCCAGCCAGGACATGATGAAAGTCAAACGCTTCCTGCGCCGCTACCCCGAGTCCCGCAAGATGCGTCTGATCGGGCCGAACTGCGCCGGCGTCATCAGCCCCCGCAAGGGTTTCATGGGCATCATGCCGCCCCACATCTACATGCCGGGCCGCATCGGCATCGTCGGCCGGTCGGGTACCTTGGGCTACGAGGCTGCGGCACAGATGAACGCGCTGGGGATCGGCGTTTCCACCTCCGTGGGCATCGGCGGCGACCCGATCAACGGATCGTCCTTCAAGGACATACTGGAGTTGTTCGAGGCGGATGACGACACCGACGCCGTGATGATGATCGGCGAAATCGGCGGTCCGCAAGAGGCCGAGGCCGCAGCCTTCGTGCAGCGCCACATGACCAAACCGGTGGTGGCCTACATTGCCGGGCTGTCCGCCCCCAAGGGCCGCAAGATGGGCCACGCGGGCGCCATCATCAGCGCCTTTGGCGAATCGGCACAGGAAAAGGTCGAAATCCTTGCCGCCGCCGGCATCACGGTGGCCCCCAACCCGTCGTCGATGGGGGAAACCATGGCGGGGGTTCTGGCCCGCCGCAAAGCTGCCTGACGCAGCTATCGGGTGATCGGCATCCCGGCGACCAGTTTGTCGCCGAGGTCGATCACCACGCGCCCGTCACCCAACCGGCGCACGAACAGGCCCTGCGCGGTGATATGGCCTGCAATCTGAACGGTCTGATACATCGCTCTCTCCTCCATTGGGGCACAGGCAAACCTTCGCTGGCCTGAGTTAATAACTACTGTATCACTCGTGATTCCGCAACAGAATAATCACGCTTAATCTAGTCGTCTTTCGGCAAAACCTGCTGCCTCGACCGCCCCATACCAGATACGCCGCTACCGACCGCGAAAGACCGCCCGCCGCTTCTCCAGAAACGCCGTTACGCCCTCGTGGAAATCCTGCGTCTGCCCGCATGCGCCCTGCAACCGCGCCTCCAGCGCCAGTTGGGCAGCCAGCCCGTTGTCGAAACTTGCCCGCAGCGCCTGTTTGACCCCCCGGTAAGCCACCGTCGGCCCCGCAGCCAGCTTCGCCGCCCGCCCCTGCCAATGCGCCGCAAACCCGTCATCCGGCACGGCTTCCCAGATCATCCCCCACTCCGCCGCCTGCCGCGCCGTGACCGCTTCGGCAAACAGACAGGCCCCCATCGCGCGCGCCATGCCGATCTGGCGCGGCAACCAATAGCTGCCGCCAGCGTCGGGCACCAATCCGATCCGGGTAAACGCCTGAATGAAACTGGCGCTTTCACAGGCGATCACCACATCGCAGGCCAGCGCCAGATTGGCCCCCGCCCCCGCCGCAGCCCCGTTGACCGCCGCAATCACCGGCACCGGACACTCGGTAATCGCGCGCAGCAGCGGCACATATTCGTCGTTCAGCACCGCTTCCAGATCGAACGACCCCAGCGCACCGGCATCCGCCAGATCCTGCCCCGAACAGAACGCCCGCCCCGCCCCGGTCAGCACGAAGACCCGCGCCTCAACCTGAAACGCCGCCAGCACCTCGGCCCGCATCACCGACGACAGCGCATTCATCACTTCAGGCCGGTTCAGCGTGATCACAGCCACGCCGTCCGCCACGTCAACCCTGATCGTCTGATAATCCATCACCA
Source organism: Rhodobacterales bacterium (assembly GCA_038246975.1). Taxonomy (GTDB): domain Bacteria; phylum Pseudomonadota; class Alphaproteobacteria; order Rhodobacterales; family Rhodobacteraceae; genus JAIYDJ01. The sequence goes on from JBBRVJ010000065.1 coordinate 17,625, forward strand.
TCCCCCGCTTTGCCCCCACCATAGCGGGGCCAACACGGGACCACAGCACAACGGCGCGTCACGACTTCAAAATCTGCTCCAGCCGCGCCTGATCTTCGGCGGACAGCGGCACCGCCTCGGGCCGCCGCCTGCGCATATTGGCATAAGCCAACCCCACCCCGCCCAGCAACATCGCAGGCCCCGCGAGCCACAGGATCAGGTTCGGACCCGCCAAACCGGGCCGCAACAGCACAAACTCACCATAGCGCGCCACGATGTAGTCGATCACCTGCGCATCGCTGTCCCCCGCAACCAGCCGTTCGCGCACCAGCAACCGCAGGTCGCGCGCCAAAGGGGCATCGCTGTCGTCGATATTCTCATTCCGGCACACCAGACAGCGCAACCCGACCGAAAGCCCCCGCGCCCGCGCCTCCATCGCGCCATCAGGGAGCACCTCGTCAGGCTGCACCGCAAACACAGGCCCCGCCAGCAGCACCAGCATCACAACCAGGCGTTTCATTCCGCCGGTACCGCCACGA
>JBBRVJ010000066.1:0-18027 GCA_038246975.1 Rhodobacterales bacterium
GCCACTCATACCGGCGACGGGGCTTACGGGCGTGCGACAGGCAAAAGGCTGGTGTACCGGATCATCGCGGATTGCCATGCTCGCAACAACATCATCGACGACGAATGGCTGATCCGCGATCAGGGCGCGATCGTGCGGCAGATGGGGTGGGAGCCTGCGGAGTTTGCGCGCGACCAGATCGCGCGCGAAGGCGGGCCCGAGGCGTGCCAGCGTCCGCTGTCGCCTGCAACCGACCGGCCCGGTCCCTATTCGGGCCACGGCAATGACAACGAATGGGGCGGGCGGCTTGCCGATCTGCTGGCGCGGATCATGTCGGCCGATTTCGCCGCAATCCCGCAGGTCTATGACCGTGCAGCCCTGCTGGAATATCCGGGTGGTGTGCAGGCCCATTCCCACGCAGGCGCGGACGCGTTCTGGATGGGCCTTCGCGCGGCTTTTCCCGATGCCGTCTTTACGGCCCAACACATCATCGGGCGGCACGACCCCCTGATGCCGCCCCGCGCCGCCGTGCGCTGGAGCCTGCATGGCAAACACGCCGGCTGGGGCCGCTTTGGTGCCCCAAGTGGCGCCGATGTTTATGTTCTGGGAATCACCCATGCCGAATTCGGCCCCTTTGGTCCCTCTGGCTGGGGCCTGCGCCGCGAGTTCACGCTTTTCGACGAAACCGCGATCTGGAAACGGATCCTTCTTCACACAGGTGCCCTATGACCCCCGCAGAAATGGAAGCCCGCATCGTCCGCTATGGTGATTTGCGCCCCTGCAAGACTGCGTTCATCGACGCGCATACGCCCGGATCGGATCTGAAAGAGAACTTCACGATCATCGGCGGCGGTGTCAGCGAAAGCCCTGACCAGCATGTTCACATCCGCGAAACGCCGGGCTTCAACATCGGGGCAGCGGGTCAGCCGCCGAAATGCCGCAACTCGCTGCACAGTCATCGGACGGCCGAAGTGTTTTTCATCCTCAAGGGCCGCTGGCGGTTTTTTTGGGGGCGCTGGGGGACAGCAGGCGAGGTGATGCTGCAAGAGGGCGACATCTTCAACATCCCGACCGGCATCTTTCGCGCCTTTGAAAATATCGGCACGGACTATGGGGTGATCATGGCGATCCTTGGCGGTGACGATGCCGGAGGCGGCGTGATCTGGGCGCCGCAGGTCATCACCGACGCCAAGGATTACGGTCTGGTGCTGGGCAAAAACGGCAAACTGTACGACAGCAAGAAGGGCCAGCATCTGCCCGCTGACGTGCCGCCCATGCCGCTGCTGACCGAGGCGGAGTTGCAGACCTTTCCCGAACCCACCCCGGCGCAGGTGGTCCCCGATTTCGTCGCGCGGTACTGGGACCTGATGTCGCTGTCGGGCAAGGAACCGGTCCGCGTGATCGGGACCGACGGCGTCTTGCAGGATCGCCCCGGTTTCGAGGTCGATTTCCTGTCTCGCAACTCGATCCCGGATACGGCCTACACCACCCCCCGGCACGAGGTGATCATGCCGGTCCGCGGCTTCTGGCGTCTGACATGGGACGGCGGCAGCAAAGTTCTGAACCCCGGCGACACTGCGGCCATTCCCCCCGGCCTGTCACGCTCGCTTGCACCCTCGATGACCGGCGAGGCAAGCCTGTACCGCGTCCGCAACACCGACGATCCGGCGGGCCTGACGCGGAGGCTGACATGACCCTGCTGGCCACGCATGTAGGCTCGCTGCCCAGGTCGCAGGCGGTTGCAGACCTGCTGTTCGCCCGCGAACGGGGCGAGGCGTTCGATCAGGCCACCTTCGATGCAACGATGGCAGCCCATGTCCACGAAAACGTCCGCCGCCAGAAAGCCGCAGGCATCGACATCGTGTCTGACGGCGAGACGTCGAAGATCAGCTATGCGACTTATGTCAAGGATCGCTATACCGGGTTTTCCGGCGATAGCCCCCGCAATGCCCCGGCCGATCTGAAGCTGTTTCCCACCTTTCTGGACAGGATGGCAAAGCAGGGCGGCACCCCCACCTACAGTCGCCCGATGTGTACCGGCCCGGTTGCGTCGCGGGGGCAGAACGAACTGGGCAAGGACATCGCAAACCTGAAATCGGCGATGGCGGCGCATGGTGTGACGCGCGGGTTCATGAACGCCGCATCGCCAGGTGTGATCTCGCTGTTTTTGCAAAACGCGCATTATGCCACGCGGGGGGATTACCTCGAAGCCCTCGCCCATGCCATGCGCGATGAATACCGCACGATCCTTGCAGCGGGGCTGGATTTGCAGCTTGACTGCCCCGATCTGGCGCTGAGCCGCCACATGCTGTTCACCGATCTGACCGACGAGGAGTTCCTGAAGGTCGCGGCCACGCATATCGAGGCGCTGGAAACCGCGCTTGACGGATTGCCACGCGACCGCATCCGCCTGCATATCTGCTGGGGCAATTACGAGGGGCCGCATGTCTGCGACATCGACATGGCCAAGGTCTTTCCGCTGCTCATGAAAGTGCCGGCGCGCTATATCCTGTTCGAAACGGCCAACCCCCGCCATGGCCACGAATGGCAGGTGTTCCACGACCGCGCGGCAGATATCCCCGAGGACAAGGTTCTGATGCCCGGCGCCGTGGATACGACGACCAACTTCGTCGAGCACCCGGAACTGGTGGCCCAGCGGTTGCGCCGATTTACCGACATCCTTGGGCATGATCGCGTGATCGCGGGGTCGGACTGCGGGTTTGGTACGTTCGCAGGCTATGGCGCGGTTGACCCCGAGATTGCCTGGGCGAAACTTGCCGCGCTGAGCGAGGGCGCGCGACGCGTCACATGACACCCGTTGTTCTGCTGCCCGGCATGATGTGCGACGCGCGGCTTTGGGGGCCCGTGATGGGGGCCTTTGCCGGGCGCGCTGTTCTGCATGCCCCGCTAAACGAGGCCAGCACGACCGCCGGACTGGCGCAAGCGGTGTTGGCGCTGGCACCGCCGCGCTTTGCGCTATGCGGTTTGTCGATGGGCGGGATCGTCGCGATGGAGATGCTGGCGCAGGCCCCGGACCGGATCGAACGTCTGGCGCTGATGGACACCAACCCGCTGGCTGAAACCTCCGAGGTGCAGGCCCGCCGTGGCCCGCAGATCGCGCGGGCGATGGCAGGGGGGCTGCAAGACGTGATGCGCCAAGAGATGAAACCCAACTATCTTGCCGACAGCCCGCGCAAGGCTGCGATCCTTGATCTGTGCATGGACATGGCGTTGGCGCTGGGGCCCGATGTGTTTTCCCGTCAGTCACAGGCCTTGCAGGACCGCCCGGACCGAACGGCGACGCTGGCCGGGTTTTCCGGACCGGCGCTGGTGCTGATGGGCGAAGCTGACAAGCTGTGCCCCCGGGACCGGCATGACCTGATGCACCGTCTGATGCCGCAGTCGCTGTTGGTCGTGATCGCAGGCGCGGGCCATCTGCCGGTTCTGGAACAACCCGTGCCGACGACTGACGCACTTATTCGCTGGCTGGAGGCCACATGACACCCGATTCTCACCCCCAACTGCCCGCAGGGCTGCTTGACCTGCTTCGGTCGGTGGATACGCCGACGGTGTGCAATGCCATCGAGACGGCGCAGGGAAAGCGGGGTTTTCAAGGCTATACGCGCGGCACCATGCTAAGTTCGGCCCCGGTCGACCCCCCTATGGTGGGCTTTGCGGTCACAGCGACCATCGCGGCCCTGTCGCCGACCGACGAGTCCCCCGAGGTGATCCGTGCGCGGCGCATGGATTACTATCGCGCCATGGCCGAAGGCCCGCGTCCCGCCCTTGCCGTCATTCAGGATACCGATTTCCCCGCCTGTGTCGGGGCATTCTGGGGTGAGGTGAATACGACGGTGCACAAGGGGCTGGGCCTGTCGGGGGCGCTGACGAATGGCGTCATGCGCGACCTTGGCGACATGGCGTCGGATTTCCTGGTCGTCGCAGGCAGCATCGGCCCCAGCCACGCCTTCGTGCGTGTGACCGCGATTGGCACACCCGTCACCATCTTTGGCCTGACGGTTGCACAAGGCGACCTGATCCACGCCGACCGGCACGGGGCGGTCTGCATCCCACCTGAGGTCATCCCCGAACTGGCTGACGCGATCGCCCGGATGCGCGATGCCGAAGCCATCATCCTGACAGCCTCCCGCGCACCCGGGTTCGATTTCGCTGCGTTTCAGGCAGCCTGGATGGCATTCGAGAAGGCGCGCACATGACTTTGGCAGAGGCAGACCGACCGACAGTTTTCATTTTGCATACGTTTGCGAAAATTCTTGTCAAGGCGCTGCTTTTGAGCGACGCTGGAACTGCGATGCAACGCGAGTCCGGCAGGGGCAGACATGGCTGAAATTGAACTCAAGAGTGTCACGAAACGCTGGGGAACTTTTGTCGGGGTCCAGAATCTGGACCTGCATATTCGTGACAAAGAGTTTCTTGTGCTCCTCGGGCCGTCGGGTTGCGGCAAGACGACGACCATGCGGATGATTGCCGGGTTGGAGGATGCATCGTCGGGCACGATCATGATCGGTGGCAAGAACGTGACCGGCCTCGATCCCAAGGACCGCGATGTGGCAATGGTGTTCCAGAGCTATGCGCTTTACCCGAACCTGTCGGTCTACGAAAACATCCGGTTTCCGCTTCGGGTGCGGGGCATCCCGAAATCCGAACATGATGTGCGCGTGCGCCGCGCTGCCGATATGGTGGAACTGGGCGATCTTCTGGACCGCAGGCCTGCGGCGTTGTCGGGCGGGCAGCGGCAGCGCGTCGCGTTGGCCCGCGCAATCGTGCGGCAACCTTCGGTTTTTCTGATGGACGAGCCCCTTTCGAACCTCGATGCCAAACTTCGCGTCTCGACGCGGGCGCAGATCAAGAACTTGAGCCATGAGTTGCAGGTGACGACGATCTACGTCACGCATGATCAGATCGAGGCGATGACCCTGGCCGACCGTGTGGTGGTGATGAAAAGCGGGGTTGTGCAGCAGATGGGCACGCCGACCGATATTTACGACCGCCCGGCAAACACGTTCGTCGCAGGCTTCATCGGCAGCCCCGCGATGAACCTTCTTGCGGGCAAGATCACGGATGGCGTGTTCGAAGGCGATCATGTTCGCATTCCGGGAATTGCGGCGCCCGACGGGCCGGTGACGCTTGGCTTTCGCGCCGAAGATGCAGCCCTTGCAGAGGCGGGAGAGATCACGGCCCCGGTCTATACGACCGAACTCTTGGGCGATGCCACCATGGTCACGGTCCGCGCCGGCGGCGCACTCGTGTCCGTCAAGGCGCACAAGGACATGCGCGCCCAGATCGGGCAGTTGATGTCGATCCATGTGCCGACGAAAATCTGCCACCTCTTTCACGCCGATACCGGCGAGCGTTTCGCCACCCGTTGAGCCTGACCGTCTGCACGAGCCTTGAATCAGAAGGAGAACAGAGAAATGATTTATCTGAAAACGACGGCCCTGTCGCTGACGCTTGCCTTAGCGGCATCCGGTGCCCATGCCGGATGCGGGATCTCTGCCGGATCGGTCCGCATCCTCGCCAATGATTTCGAGGCGCTGGACGCCGTCATTGCCACGGCCAAGGAATGTGCGGACGACGGTGTAGAGGTCACCAGCAATGCCACGACCGAACATGCAGAGCTTCAGGTTCCGGCGCTGAGCGGGAGCCCGGCGGAATACACCGTCAAGATTTTGGCAAACGACTCCATCGTGCCCCTGCTGAACAAGGGCCTGCTGCGGCAGCTTGATGATCTTGTTGCAAAGTTTGGCCAAGACCTTGAAGCCAGCCAGTTGATCAAGATCGACGGAAAGGTCATGGCCGTCGCCTTCATGGCGAATGCCCAGCATCTGACATACCGGGCCGATTTGTTGTTAACAGCGGGCATTGAGCCGCCGAAGAGTTACGAGGACTTGCTTGTCGCTGCGCAAACGCTCCGCGAAAATGGAATTCTGGAGACTCCAGTGGGCCTGAACCTCAAGCCGGGCTGGGACCTTGGCGAGGAATTCGTGAACATGTATCTGGGCTACGGCGGTGACTTCTTTGTCCCAGGATCGGCGGAACTGGCGCTTGACCCGGCCCAGGCGGTTCCCGCGCTTGATATGCTGAAGGCGCTTTCGGCCTTTATGCCGGCTGACTTCAACACGTTCGACACAGAGGCGCTTTCGCCGCTTTACGAACAGGGCAAGGTCGGGCTGATGAACATGTGGGGCTCTCGGGCATCGTCCTACCTTGGCGCAGACGTCTTGCCAGAAGTTTCTGCGAACACGGTTTTTGCAGCGGCACCCACGGTGGGTGGCGGCACGAAACCCGCGACGACGATCTGGTGGGACGGGTTTTCCATCGCTCAGAACATCTCGGATGCTGATGCCGAGGCGAGCTTTCGCGCGATGATCCACGGGGCCAGCGCGGATATGGCAAAGGCGAACCCCGATCTGGCGGTCTGGCTGATCAAGGGGATCGAGCCGGGGCCCGCTGCGGTTGGCGTGATTGCCTCGGCGCAGGCGGGTGCGGCACCTTACCCGATGGTCCCGCAAATGGGCGTTCTGCACTCTGCGCTGGGCACAGAGTTGGCCGACTTTCTGGCCGGCAAGGAAAACGCGGAACAGGCGCTCAGCGACGTCAAGGCCGCCTATGATGCCGCTGCCCGTGAACAGGGATTCCTCAACTGAAATGCGGGCAGGCCGGCGTCGTGCATGCGGGTCCGGCCCCCGATTTGAGGTGAACACTGATGACCGAAGACAGCAACGCCGTCCGCACGGATTGGGCTGCGGTTGAGCCTTACGACCATATTCGACGATCCGCCGAGACATATCGGGTTGTGAAGGCGATGGAAGATGCGCTGGGCCGTGACAGCTCCGATCTGTGGCACATCCATTTTGCGCAGGATCTAGAATGGCGGGGCAATGTCGGATGTGGGGTCAAGACCGGTTATGCGCAGTTCATCCGGAACTGGGTAGACCCGATGCATGCCGCATTTGCGGACCGAACCTATACGACCGAACGCTTTCTGGCCGATGGCGACTGGGCGTCTTGCGTCGGGATCCTCGAAGCCACGCATGTCGGCACCTTCATGGGGATCGCGCCCACCAACAGGCGGGTCAAAATCCCCTATATGGACTTTTGGCGCGTCGCGAATGGACGCATAGCCGACAACCCCGTGTTTGTGGATTTCGCTGATGTCTGCCTGCAACTTGGCCGCGATGTGTTCGCGGGAGAGGGGTGGGAAGCCTACGACAACGGGCATCGTGAGGCACCGCGTCCCTGATCAACCGCATGGTCCGCTTGCGGGCCAGAACCTTCACTTGAGGAGTACCACGATGACTGATGACAGCAATGCCGTCCGCACGGACTGGGCCAATGTCGACCCCGCAGACCATGTCGCACGGTCTGCCGAAAGCTACCGCGCCGTCAAAAGGATGGAGGACGCGCTGGGGCGTGCGGCGAACAATGTCGAGGACTACTTCACCGAAGACTTCATGTGGCGCGGCAATGTCGGTTGCGGTGTAAAGCACGGCATCCCGGAGTTTCGCAAGAATTGGCAAATGCCGATCCGTGCGGCCTTTGCCGACCGCACCTACACGACTGACCGGTTCCTTGCCGATGGCGATTGGGCATCCTGCTATGGCGTTCTGGAAGGTACGCATGTCGGATATTTCATGGGGATCGCTCCCACCGGCAAGCGGGTGAAAATTCCCTATATGGATTTCTGGCGCGTCGAGGACGGGCGCATCGCCGACAACCCGGTCTTCGTTGATTTTGCTTCGGTCTGTCTGCAACTTGGCCGCGATGTATTTGGCGGCGACGGGTGGGAGGCTTACGACAAGGGCGAGCGTGAGGCTCCGAAACCCTAAACCCATGGGGCACCGGGGAACGGCACGTTTGCCGTTACCCCGGTTTCAGCCCTTGACCGCGCCAGCCGTCAGCCCGCTGACCAGATAGCGCTGGAAGAACATGACCAGAAGGAAGATCGGGAGTGTGACGCTGACGACGGCGGCGACAGCGAACATGATGTTGCCGTCCGACTGGATTTTCCCAAGGTAACTCGCAATCTTGGGTACCATCGTCTGATTCCGTTCGGTGAGGATCAGGCCTGACACGCTGAAATCGTTGTACGCCAGAAGGAACGAAAAAAGGGCTGTCGTGATGACCCCCGGCCACATGACCGGCATGATCGCAAGGCGAAAGGCCTGAAATCGGGTGCAGCCGTCCACAAGGGCGCTTTCGTCCAGATCGCGAGGAATTCCCTGAAAGAACGAATACATCATCCACAGCGTAAAGGGTTGGTTCAGGGCAACCAGGACGATGATGGCAGTGGGCAAGTACCCCCAGATATTCAACTGAAAGAACGGCAGCAAATAGCCTGACACCAGCGTGATGTCGGGCATTGCCCGAAAGAACAGGGCGGCCACGAGGATCACGAATCGGTAGCGATACGTGGACCGCGCAAGGGCATAGCCTCCTAACGTGCCAAGCGTCATCGAAATGACCGTCACGGATATCGCAATGATCGCGGTGTTCAACGCGGCACGCCAGAATTCCGTCGTGACCCAGGCGCCGTAGTAGCCTGCATTGGTGAAGGGGCTGTCGGTCAACCGCAACGTGTTGGCCCCCACGACCGCGTTCCACCAACTGTCGCGCGAGAAGAAGTCGGACTGCAGTTTGAACGATCCCCAGACCGTCCAGGCAAAGGGAAAGGCCGCGATGACCAGCCAGAACAGCACAAAGGCCATGGCCGTGAAGGCCACAATGGGGGGGCGCCGGTGGACTGCGTCAGCCATCAGGTTTTTCCTGCCAGAAGTTCGCGCGATACGCGCAGAAGAACGGGAATGATCAATACGGCGATGAAGCCGATGGTTATGACCGATGTCGCCGCCGCCGACCCGAACAGTTGTGTTGTCTGGGTGTTGAGGCTTGAATATATGAGGTAGCTCAGCGATGTCGCGTTCGAGGCTGCGTTGAAGCTGATGATCGGCTCGAACACCCGGAAATTGTCCATCAACTGTACCAGCAGCACGAAAAACACCAACGGGCGGATCGAGGGCAGAACGACAAATCGGATGCGGTCCACACGATTGGCACCGTCGATCATCGCGGCCTCCAGCGTTTCACGCGGCACGGCCTGCAACCCCGCGTAAAAAACGATGAAACTGAACGGCGCGTTCGTCCAGATCCCATAGATCATCAGGGTCACCCAGGTCAGCGGCGCAGAGGTGCGCGTAGACAGATCGGGGTCGTTGAACAGACTCTGGATCGCCGTGCCCAGGATACCTTCGACATTCAGCATCCAGTACAGGATCAGCGCGCCGACCAGCGGCGTGATGAGCATGGGGACCAGACTGAAGAAAACGACCGGGCCCTTCAGGATCTGGGGCACGGTGTTGACAGCGAGTGCTATGAGGAAACCGAGGATCATGGCCAATGGGGTGACGACAGCCGTATAGGCGATCGTAAAGGCAAGAGCGCGGTAAAGCGGCAGGTTGTAAATGCGCGAGATTGCGTCTGACATCCCGGTTGTGTCTGACAGGATGGTTCCAAGCTCGGCCACGGCGAGATGATTGCGGTCCAGATAGGTTCCAAACCCGTTGAACTGGCCCAGCGGTTGTGCTGCGCGTAATTCAGCCGTCGCGGCTGCGTTTACGCTGGTCGTCTCCACGCAGCCGCCAAACGGCTGACAGGTTTCGGACACCACGATGACCTGTGGATGTTCGATATGCAGCGATTGCACGAAGATCGACACGATGGGCAGCGCGATAAACAGGAAGATTGCGACAAGTGAAGGCCCCATGAAGCGGAAGAAGGTCGAATGCGGCATGGGTCTTAGCTGCCTTCTTGCGAAAGAGGTCCGGACCGGGGCTGCGTTGCGCGCCCCGATCCGGCGCGCTTCAGTTCAGGTAACCTGCCTGTTTCGCCGCTGCGCTATAGGCCGCGTTTATGTCGCCGAGTGTCTTTTCGGCATCCTCGGTCCCCTTGATGAAATCAGCCAGTTCGTTGCCCAGAGTTTCGTGCAGAAGTCCCATCCATGGCACCATCGGATAGGGACGGGCGCCGCTGTTCGCATTCGCCACCACACCGATTGCGGCAGGACCGGGCTGATATCCCGCGATCAACCACACGGCAGCGTTCGGATGGGCGGTTGCAGTTTCAGGGGCCAGGCTATGCATCATGACCTGAAAACTGGCATCCGCATCGGCGTCGGAAATGTTGGCGGCGATCGTAAAGCCGTCCCACCACAGGGCCGCTGCCGGGATAGTGCCGTCGCCCACTGTCGGCGCTGCCGCAAACACAGTGTTTTCAGCGACGCCGGGCAAAGCCTTGGCGGGATCGATCAACGACCCGGCAAGCGAGCCCCAGTTGTTCATCACGCCCACCTTTCCATCACGGTACAGCTGCGCGATGCCGTCAGTGTCGTAAGTCACGTAATCGGGGGCCATGTACTGCGTCAGATCGCGCATTGTCTGCAGGGCAAGGCGCCCCTGATCGTTGTCGACGGCCAGATTCGCGGTGCCCGGTTCGAAAAACTCGGCCCCGGTGCCAAGATACATGTTGACGAATTCTGCCGCAAGATCCCAGCCGGCTGCGTTCGACGCAGCGAGGGGATATTCAAGGATCCCCTTTTCCTTCAGCTTGGCGGACGCTTCCATCACCCCGGCCCAGGACGTCGGTGGCGCTTCAAGGCCCGCCTCCTTGATCATGTCGCCCCGCATGACCAGATGCTGGCCGTTCGCCATGAAGGCGATGGCCATGACCTTGCCGTCGATCTTGATCAACTGATTGGGTTGCAACTGCTGACCATATTGCGCAACCAGATCGTCAAGCGGCCGGATCAGCCCCGCCCCCAGCAGCGGGACGATAGAATTGTTGGCGACCATCGCGACGGTGTATTCCGCAGGGTTCGCTGTCAGCGCCGGAACCTGGATGGTCTTGTGTTCGGTCGTGGCGTTCGACGTCACGGTCACAGTTGCCGAAGCACATTCTGCGGCGACGGCGTTGACGACCTGAAGTGCCTCGAAGTCGTTTGACAGGAGGCGGACCGAGCCGCTTGCTGTGCCGCAATCGGCAAATACGGGGCCGGCGACGACAAGGGCCGCGACGGTTAAAGCGATCGGGTGTAATGTCATGGATCACCTCTGGTTGTTGGTGGACGACTTTCTCTGCACACGCTTGCAAGATTCAGAAGAGCATAAGTGCAACATCGTTTCAAGCGCCAATACTTAGACGCTTTGCATTATTGAAATCGTATGCAATCCTGACCGCGGGCAACAGGATATGAGGATTCGCTATGAAGGGTTTTGATCCACGGTGGACAGATCTTCCGCACTACATTCTCGGCATCACCAAAGAGATCTGGGAAGATCGCGGCATCGCCACTTTGCACCATTATTATGGCAAGGACATGCTGAAGCGCGGATCCAACCCCATCGTTGTAGGCGCGCAAGCGGTGATTGACGAGACGAACCAATCCCTTCACGGCGCGCCCGATCTGCAACTGCTGGGCGAAGACGTGATCTGGTCGGGCAACGAGGACGACGGCTTCCTGTCGTCGCACCGGGTGCTTGAGATCTTTTCGGATCTTGACGACGAAGGTCGGCCGACCGGGCGCAAGATCGTCGAACGTGTGATCGCGGACTGCTATTGCATCGGCGACCAGATTACCGACGAATGGCTGGTCTACGATCGTGGTGCGTCGGCTCGGATACGCGGAAAGACGGCGCGCGACCAGGCGGCCGCCGAGATTGCGGCACAAGGAGGTCCGGCCACTGCAACGAAACCCTTCACTTGGCAGGACGATCGTGTTGGCCCGTACACTGGCAAGGGTAACGATAGTGAATGGGGCCAGCGCTACGAGGATATGCTGAAAAAGGTGATGGCAGCCGATTTCGCGGCCCTGCCCGGAATTTATGACCGGGCGGTGCATCTGGAATTGCCCGGCGGGCGGACCGATCATGGCATTACGGCGGCGGACCGGTTCTGGATCGCCCTGCGCGCGTCGTTCCCTTCGGCGCGACTGGAGATCGAGCATCGGATCGGTCGTGAAGATGCAGGCATGTCGCCGCGGTCGGCGGTGCGCTGGTCGTTGATCGGCAAGCACGACGGCCGGGGCATGTTCGGTGCGCCGACGGGGGCCATGGTGCATCTGCGCGGTGCATCGCATTCGGAATGGGGGCCGTGGGGGCTGCGCCGCGACTATGTGGTGTTCGATGAAGTTCATGTCTGGAAACAGATCCTGCTGCATCAGGGATGAGCATGCAACTTCCGGGCATTGAATGGATCAAGTCGCCGAGCCCCGACACACAGGCAGATCCCGCTGAATTGTAGCGGGTCGTCGATTATGTCCTGGCGCGTGTGCAGGGCGAGGGCGATGCGGCGCTGTCCGAATTCTGGACCCGCCGTGGACAAGATAATCGGCCCCGGCATCGCCTTTGACGACGAGGCCAAGCGGCAAGTGTTCGGCCCGGTGAGGATCGACCAGTTGGCGGTACCGTCCAAGATGTAAATTTGGCCGATGCCACCGGCGATGCCGAGATGATCGCCGCCGGACTCTCTTGGGCTGCGCGGAGCAAGATCGCCGCCGCAGCGGCGGCGGTGTCACCGGAATCTTGCGGAAAAGCAGGCATTTCAGGGGGCCGGCGGGTCCCACGACTCGGCCTGAATGGCGGGGTCAAGCCCTGCCATGCGGCCCAGAACGTCCAGCCCCTGCATGTTCAGGTAATGCAAGATGTCGATGAATATCCAGTTTTCCGCCAGAAGGCCATCCTGTTCGCGGTACAGGTCCACCACCCGCATGTCGGCCATGCCGGGCGATGCCGTCATCCCCATATAGCCGCCGTTGTTTTTCAGGGACAGATTGGCCCAGCCGAAAAACCCGCCAAAATGGCCCTCGGCCATTCGGCACAGATGACCGTTGAACCGATAACCCTCGGACAGATGCGCATTGAAGGGGCCTGCATGCTGACGCGTATAGCGCTGGATCGTGAAGGTGGCCCCGATTCCCGCAGGCCCCCACCAGATCATGTCATCATGCCATGTTCGCGCCAGATGCGATTCGTAGGCAGTACGCTTGCTTGCCGACTCGCCTTCCCGGCGGCTGCCCATATCGTTGATCATCCGGTTGATCGCGGCAAGCGTCGCAGTGCCCAGGGCTGCTTCCTGCGCATCCCACATCAGCCCTTCGTGCGTCATGGGGCCGGGCTGCACGAGATGAGCGCCGGTCGCGGGCGGGAAGGGGTCCTGCCCCGCCTGAATCATCAGATGCGGGATGTCAAAGAACTGGGCCGTCTCGCTTATGCGCCCGTCCTCTACCTTGTGAAACTCGACATAGCGCAGCATCGCGATCTTGCCGGTGGGGCGAATGCCGAGCCAAGGCCGGTCGAACAGGCACATCAGATGCCCCATCGACACGACCCAGACGCTCTTGAACCCGTCAATTTCGTTGAGCCCTGCCATGAAGATGTCCGGCCGACGCTGAACGCGGCTCATCGCGGTCAGGAACGGGGCCCAGAATGCCTGTGCCACGGCGTCCGCTCCGTGCTGTTCGTGAAACGGATGCATTCCGCGCCAGTGCCATCCGGGATGTGTATGCCGCGCCAGCACGGCCGCTGCTGTTTCGGCAGTGGCGGTGGACAGATCGGCGTACAGCGCGCGTACGACTGCTTTCTCGGTCTGGAAATCGTTCATTGGCAACCCCGTATCTCTGGACAGTTATGACCCTAGCGAAGCGCAACAGAAAGTCTTTTGCAAGCGTATTCATCCATGCTAACGTCAACCTCGGGAATTTCCGGCCCTTATCGTTCAGATGGGTGCGCTGATCGGACATCCCCAAGGCAATGATCCAGGCGTGGGTAACTTGTCCCGCGTACCGGACAGGACACAAAAGGGAGTTTCCAGAATGAATCTACACCCCGCATTTGCTGCTGCGACCGTGATGCTTTTGACTGCTGGCAGTGCCATTGCAGAATGCCCCGCCGATGCCACGGGGTCCGTGCGCATCCTGTCAAACGACTTTGCGGCCCTTGCCGCCATCAATGAACGCGCAATGAGTTGTGCCACGTCGACCCTGACGGTGACGGCAAACCAGTCCACCCAGCATACCGACCTTCAGGTTCCGGCGCTGACGGCCAATCCTGCCGAATACACGGTGAAGTTTGGCGCCAATGGATCCATGACGGCTTTGCTGACCGCAGGGCTGCTGCGCCCGCTTGATGACCTTGTGGCCAAATACGGGCAAGACCTGTTGCCGACCCAGCTTATCAAGATCGACGGCAAGGTCATGGCAATCGCCTTCCTGGCCAATGCCGAACATTTCTACTACCGCGAAGACACACTGGCCGACGCCGGGGTCGCAATGCCGCAGACCTGGGACGATGTGATCGCCGCCGCCGAGGCGATCCGCGCCAAGGGCACGATGCAGAATCCGATCGGACTGGCCTATGCGCCGGGCTGGGAACTTGGGCAGGGGTTTGTAAATCTGTACCTTGGGCAGGATGGCGAATTATTCCAGCCCGGCACCGCGCTGCCGTCGATCAACAACGAAAAGGGCGTCAAGGCGCTTGAGACGATGAAGGCGCTCGCAGGCTACATGGGACCAGATTACCTGACGTGGTCGTCGGACGCGATGGCACCGCTGCTTGAGGCAAACACCATCGCACTTTCGAACTTCTGGGGGTCCGAGGCCGCCGAAGTGCTGCCTGGCACCGAGAAAGCCCCCAATGTTGCCCCGATGATGCGCCTTTCGGCCGCGCCCAAGATGACCGGCTATGACCATCCGGCAACCACGATCTGGTGGGATGGTTTCGGGATCGCCAAGAACATCCCGGACGCCGATGCCGAAACGACTTTCCGGGTCATGATGCACGCAATAGCTCCTGAACTTGCGCAAGAACACCCGGATCTCGCGGTGTGGCTGGTCAAGGGCTATGTGCCCACCCCGGCTGCCCAAGGGGTGATCGCGTCGGTCCAAGGTGGGGCACCGTCCTATCCGACCGTGCCTTACATGAACCTGATCCACACCGCGATCGACGACAACATCGTGGGCTACATGAAGGGCGAGGAAAGTGCACAGCAGGCCCTTGCCGATGCCGAGGCGGCCTACAGCACCGCCGCGCGCGAAGCCGGCTTCATCCAGTAAAGGATCGCCGGGCGGGATGTGCTGATCCTTCCCGCCCGGCCCACGCACATGCCCCATCGCACCTTTGCCATGTTCATCCTGCCTTCCATGCTCGCGATGATCCTGTTCATTGCGCTGCCGCTGGTTTCCGTCATCATCCAATCGTTTCATATCGAACATCCGCAGGTGCTGGTCCAGCAGGAAACCTGCGACCCCTTCGGCTGCAAGACGGAAACGCGGGTGGATGCGGCCGCGATGGAACAACTGGATGCAGCGGCGCCGCAGGGCCAATACAATGGCATTGGCACCTATCTGAATTCGGCACATCTGGCGGTTAGCGAACTTGGCACCATCTGGGCCGCTGCACCTGACCTGAGCACAGGTCTGACCCAGACCTTGAACCTGCCGTTCTATCGCGCGCTGCTGTTCACCCTGATCTACACATTGGTCGTGTCGCCGGTATCGCTGGCATTGGGTTTGCTGATCGCCCTTGCGGTAAACGTCCTGCCGCGCGGCGTTCGGGGCGGAGTTATCTATCTGACGCTGTTGCCGATGATCGTACCATCGGTGATCGGGGCGCTGACCCTGTTCTGGATGATAGATCAGCGCGGCATCATCGGCGCGTTCCTGCAATGGGTCACCGGGGATGATACGCTGTCATTGAAGGCGTCCGGCGCGCTGGCTTGGGCCACATTGTTCGTGCATGGCGTCTGGTCGAATGCGCCATTCGTCTTCATCGTGTTTTTTGCCGCACTTCAGACCGTGCCGCGCGATACGACCGAAGCGGCAATGGTGGACGGCGCCTCGCGGTTGGAACGTTTGCGGCTGGTGACGATGCCGCACCTGACGCCCATTGCGACGTTTCTCATGCTGATCCTTGTGATGGACAATTTTCGGGTGTTCGAAGCGATTATCGGCTTGTCTGCGACGGCACATGCATCGTCGCTGTCCTCGCTGATCTTTTTTGCGCTGCGGGGCGATACCCCGCTGTTCGGATCTGCGGCGGCCACGTCCATGCTGACCGTCATCTGCATCTTCGTACTTCTGCTGCCGTCGCTGCGCAACGCGTGGGCTGGATTCAGGACCAAGGCATGACAGATACACCCCGCGCCCATCGCCCACCCGGATCGCTTGTCGCACTTGCGGCAGGGTTCATCACGATCTGGTTGATCGCAGCCGCATTGCCGTTTGTCTGGACGGCCTGGGGAAGCCTGAAGGTCGAGGGCGACTTCTTTTCGATGGTGTCATGGAAAGACGCCTTTTTTGGGCCCCGTACAACAGCGCTGACCGGCAGCGCCTTTACGTTTCAAGCCTACCGCGACGTCTGGATCGGGCAGGAGTTCTGGCGACAGGCCTTGAACACGGCCGTCATAACGGTCGGCGTGACGGCCATCTCGCTGACTTTCGGGACGCTTGGCGGTTATGCGCTGGCGCGGTCCACGGCGCGTTATGCCTTCTGGATTCTGATCGCCGCTCTGGTTTTTCGCGCCATGCCGGGGCTGACGCTGGTTTCCGGCTATCTGCTGCCATTTTTCGAATGGAACCTCTGGGGCCATCAATGGACGACGATCATCGTCCTTGTCGCGCTGAACCAGCCCTTCACGCTGTGGCTTCTGCATTCGTTCTTCCTGTCGATCCCCCGCGATCTGGACGAAGCGGCTCTGATCGACGGATGCTCGCGCCTGCAGGCCTTCCGATTGGTCATCATGCCTGTGATGTGGCCGGGCGTCATCACCGCCGGCATCTTCAGCTTTCTTGTCGGCTACAGCGACTTCGTGATCTGCGCGATGCTTCTGCGTGAGGAAAACCAGACGATGGTGCCAAAGATCATCGGCTTTCTGGGCACGACACAGCAACCCGGTCAGGTGATGTACTCGGTCGCGGCCACGGTTTCGGTGATTGTGCCGCTTTTGGTCCTGGTGTTGTTCAGCCAGCGCAGGATCGTCGGCGGCCTCGTATCCGGTGCTGTCAAAGGGTAATGCCACCAGCCGTCTTGGCCGCGTAGCCGTGCGCCATCAATATGGTAAAAGGCACGCAGAGACAGCCGCGCACCTGCCAGTCCGTCATAACCTGAACCTCGAAACGCCCGGTGGCCAGCCAGTCCGGAATGATACCCCATTGCCAATTGTCTCGCAGCTCCTGGCAAGACCGAATAGGCCATGGTCTGGACGGCCAAGGCCCTGGCCGTTGATCCGGATGACGTCTTGACAAACTCCGCATTGAGGCTCGCCGTTGCGTCATGCAAGACCTGACGGATCTTGCCCATTGGGTGCCGCGGCGGAATACGTTCATCAAGATCGGCATAGCTGAACAGCGCCCTTTTCGTCGCGTCTGTCCCGTGCATCCCAACTCCCCGCCTTCGCCTCGGCAGAAGTGAATCATGTTCAAAAACCCGCGTCGAGGGGGGAGTTTTTCAACGCCCAGTAAGCTGGCGCCACTCGTCAAACCGTAACGCCGAATGACCCTTGCAACCCGCGCGCCCCCCCGTTACATCGCGCCTGTGACGACCCCTAACGCGGAGAGGTGGCAGAGTGGTCGAATGCGGCGGTCTCGAAAACCGTTGTCGGTTTGCGCCGACCCAGGGTTCGAATCCCTGTCTCTCCGCCAATCCTCCTTTTTTCGCGATCATCTTGAGTTGCCTCTGGTTGCATTTTACTGTTATTTCATGGGGATTTTTTCCAACTTTTGATTGTGCTGGATTTCTTTCGATTACGCCAGTATCGTTCCATTGAGTGGTATGGAATGTGGTATGAGCCATGGCCCTTACAGGCAAGTTGACCAAGAAGCTGGTGGAGAATTTCGGCGCTGGGCGACATGGTGACGGCGGCGGTTTGTATCTGGTCGTTGATCCATCAGGTGCGCGGCGCTGGATCGTGCGCGTTGTCGTCAAGGGGCAGCGCAATACCAAGGGAGCGCCGTTGCGAACCGACTTTGGGTTGGGCGGC
>JBBRVJ010000067.1:0-18025 GCA_038246975.1 Rhodobacterales bacterium
AACCACCAGTCTGCTCTTCGGGCCAGATCATCGGCGGGGCGGCCGACAGGAATTCCTTTGTATCACCGGGCATTGCCCCCCGGTCCGGTTCAGGGCGAGTTGCGCAAAAGCCCAGCCCCAGACCGCATCGCGCCAGGCGACAAAGGCTGCAGCCTCGGCGGCCCAATGCGGCCGGCGGCTGCCAAGGGAGCTGACGACGATGGCGGCCCCGTCGCAGGATCGCGCGCGGGCGGTGGCATCGACTTGGGCATCGAGGGCCGCGCTGATCTCTGCCACGAAGGCCGCGTCCGCTGCACGCCGCTCCGGGCATCAACCCAAATGCCCGCAGCGCCATCGAAGTTGGCCCAGTCGCATGACGAAGGTCAGGCGGCCCAATCCGCCCCCTGCATTTCGCGCAAGCGGCTGGCGGTGCGTTCAAATTCGAAACTGCCTGCGCCTTCGATATACAGGCGTTCGGGTTCGTCTGCGGCAGAGCAGATCAGGCGGACTTTTGCCTCGTACAAAGCGTCGATCAGGATGACGAAGCGTTTGGCTTCGTTGTAGTTGCCGGACGAAAGCTGTGGGATGTCTTCGAGGATCAGCACCCGGACGGCCTTGGCGATGGCCAGATAGTCGGCAGGGCCAAGGGGGCGGGCGCAAAGTTCCCAGAAACTGGCACGGCCGATGCCGTTGGCAAAGCGCGGCAAATCGACGGTGCGGCCATTGACGGGCAGGTGCAGGGGTTCGCCTGCAGCCCCGCCGGTCAGGTCGGACCAGATGGCGGACATCGCAGAATGCGCGCGGCCAGCAGGATGGAAATAGACTTGCGCCCCGGTCAGGCGGTGCTGGCGGTAATCGGTCGGGCTGCGGAGTTCGACCACTTCCATCCGGTCGTGCAGCAGGTCGATGAACGGCAGGAAAACAGCGCGGTTCAGGCCGTCTTTGTAAAGATCATCCGGCGGGCGGTTCGAGGTGGTCACGATCAACACGCCTGCATCCAGCAGCATCTGGAACAGGCGGCCCACGATCATCGCGTCGGTGATGTCGGTGATCTGCATTTCGTCAAAGCACAGCAGTCGGGTGGTGGCGATGACCGCCTCGGCCACCGGGGCAATCGGGTCTTCAACGCCGGTCTTGCGGGCAGCGTGGATGCCGCGCTGCACCTCTTGCATGAAGGCGTGAAAGTGGACGCGGCGCTTGGCGGGCAGGTCGGTCGCAGCGTGAAACAGGTCCATCAACATGGATTTGCCGCGCCCGACCCCGCCCCAGAGATACATGCCCTTGGGGGGCGGCGCAGGCCGGGCGAACAGGCCAGCGAACAGGCCGACACGGCGGATCGGGTTCGATTCGAGCCAGGCGCGCAGATCTTCCATCTGCATCAGGACCGCCTGTTGGGCGGGGTCCGGGCGCAAGGTGTCTGCGGCCACGCGGGCCTCGTAGATCTCGGTCAGGGTGTGTCGCATCCGTCTGATTTACCCTGCCAAGGAGGCGGGGAAAAGCCCTCTGGATGTGTGAAAGATGAGGGCAGGCATTAGCCGAAATGTTGCCCGAAATCCGCGTTTGCCGGGGCAAGAAGGGATTTGAGCACATTTTCGTTGCCAGACGCGAAACCGGGCCGTTAGGGTTTGGAGGGGTATTCGTTTCAACCTAGACGCCAGTCAGGGATTAAAAGCATGTCAGCTACCAATGGTTCCACATTGACGACCCGCCAGATCGGCATCCGCCAGCGCAGCTTGCGGCGTCATTGCAAGATGGGCCGGGCAACGGAACTGGTGTTCATCTTTGCAACCGGAGCGACGCTGGCGCTGTCGGGCGGGGCGGGGGCGCAAGCGGTGTGGGACGGCACGACCGACACGAATTTCACCGATGCGACGAACTACGAGGGCGATACCGATCCGTCGAACGACGCGTTCATTCTTGACGATGGCGCGACCGGAAACGATCCGATCTTGGCATTGGGTGATGCGATCACGGTGACCTCGGGCGCCGTGAGCGCCGGCATACTGACCATCGACGGCGACCTGACGGCGACCAATGGCACCACAGTCAGCGGCTTCGGTAGCGTGATCAACACCGGCAATTTGATCGGCCTTGTCACCAACACCGGTTCGGGTGCCCTGACCAACACCGGCACCATCAACGGTAACATCCTCAATATCGGCATCGGTGCGTTCAACAACATCGCCGGAAACTCCGGCAATGTGACCAACGCTGCAACCGGCTCCGGCAACGCAGGTACCATCGGCTCTCTGAACAACACCGACGGTACGTTCGGCAATAGCGGCGCAGTCACTGGCGACACGGCCGTCGAGGGCGGGGTTGTGACGCTGAACGGCGGGTCCAATCTGGGCGACGCTTCGGCGGTCACGGTGTCCCAAACCGGCACGCTGACGGTGAGTGCGGCGGATACAGTGGCGGGCGTCACGCAGTCGGGCGGCACCATCGACGGCGCGGCCACGCTGACCACCACGACCTTCGGCCAGTCGGGCGGCGATCTGGCGGGCATTGTCTCGGCCTCGGGGGCCAAGACGCTGGACGGCGGCATCATCAGCGGCACTCTGACAGGCGCAGGGGCGACCACGGTGCAGACCGGCACCACCACCGTCACCGGCACCATTGACGGCAGCGTTGCGGTAGATGGCGTTGGTACGCTGGCGCTGGAAAGCGGTGCGGCGATCAACGATACCGCCGCAGTCACCGTGGCCGCAGGGGCGACGCTGAATGTGGTCAATGCCGAAACCATCGGCTCGCTAGCGGGCGCGGGCGGCATGACACTGGGTGCCACGCTGACCACGGGTGACGACGATAGCAACACCACCTTCTCTGGCAATGCCACAGGCGCAGGCGGGCTGATCAAGCGCGGCATCGGCAGCTTCACCCTGTCGGGCACCAACGCCCATACAGGCGCCACCGAGGTTGAGAATGGCACGCTGATCCTGTCGGGCGGGGCCGCGATCGCCAATAGCGCGGCGCTGATCGTCAGCGGGCTGGGCGTCCTGCAGGTTGACACCGCCGAAACGGTTGGATCGCTTGACGGATCGGGCAACATCACACTGAACGCGACTCTGACCTCGGGCCAGACCGGCTTTGCCACCGCAGCGAGCGGGGTAATTTCGGGCGTGGGCGGTTTGACGCTGGAGGGCACCGGCGCGTTGACTCTGTCGGGGGCCAATACCTATGACGGGCTGACCACGGTCCAGGCGGGCACTCTGTTGACCGCCGCCAGCAGCACCGCCCTCGGGTCGACCGCTGCGGGCACGGTCGTTGAGGCAGGCGGAACGCTGGCGCTTTCGGGCGGGATCACCGTGGCCGAGGCGATCACGCTGAACGGCACGGGCGGCGGCGGCGGCGCGTTGCGGAACGTGTCGGGCGGCAACGTTGTTACGGGTCCGATCACGCTGGCGACCGACGCGCGGATCAACAGCGATGTCGGACAAGTGAATATCAACGGCGGGATCGGCGGAACGAGTACGAACCTGACAGTTGGTGGAGCCGGGAATACCAATATCTTCTCTGCGATCGCCACGGGTGCCGGGTCACTGACGAAGGATGGAACGGGCGCGGTGGCGCTGTCCGGCACCAACACCTTTACCGGCGGCACCACTGTCAATAGCGGCCTTCTGCAGCTTATTGATGGTTCCGCGTTGGCTGACAGCGGCGCTTTGACAATCAATGCGCCCGCCGTGCTGCAGGTGTTCGACGGCGAAACCGTCGGCAATCTGTCGGGCAGCGGCGCGATCGTCCTGCTAACGGCGGATGCGCTGGTTGCGGGGGGCGCTGGCAACACCACATTCTCGGGTGCTATCGGCGAATTCGCCGCGGTCGGGGCGTTCACCAAGGCGGGCAGCGGCACGCTGACACTGTCGGGGGCCAACACCTTTACCGGGGTCACCACGGTGAACGCAGGCACGCTGGTCGCGGCGAGCGATGCTGCGTTGGGCAGTGCGGTGGGCGGCACCACGGTGGCCGATGGCGCGACGCTGGCGTTGCGGGACGGCGTTACCATCGGCGATGCGATCACGCTGAACGGTAATGGCATGGCAAACGGTGGCGCGCTGCGCAGTTTGGCGGGCGTAAACATTGTCGACGGCTTGATCACGCTGGCCACAGACGCGCGGATCAACAATGACGGTGGTGGCCAATTTTTGGATATCAACGGCAATATTACCGGGACAAATACCAACCTGACAGTGGGCGGAGCCGGCTGGACTGCGATAGGGGGCAACATCACCACGGGCACGGGAAGCCTGACGATCGACCAGACCGGCCCGTTCCAAGTGCAATTGACCGGCGTCAACACCTTTACCGGTGGAACGACGATCAACAGCGGCACTCTTGAATTGTTCAATGGCAGCGCTTTGGCAAATACCGGTGCGGTGACCATCAACGCACTGGGAACCTTGAGGATGTTCAGCGGCGAAACCATTGGTGCGCTGTCAGGCAGCGGATCAATCAGACTGTCGACGCCCAATGCGCTGGTTGCGGGCGACGGGACCGATACCGTTTTCTCGGGTGTGATCGGGCAAACTGGTGGAACGGACGGCGCATTCACCAAGGCAGGCACGGGCACGCTGACGCTGTCGGGCATCAACACCTATACCGGGGCGACGTTGGTCAATGACGGGGTGCTTGCCGTGACCGGGACGGGCGCTTTGGCGTCGCCCTCGATCACCACGGCGGGGACCGGGGCGTTCCGTACCGATGGCGGGGCGCTGACGATTGAGACGTCGATCACCAACAACAGCACGCGGGATGACGCGCTGTTGAAGGCGCTGAACTTTGCGGGTTCGGAAAGCATCGCGTCGGTCAACGGCGCCGGCACGGTGTTGCTGGACGGGGCGGCAACGGAGCTGTCGCTGAACACAGGGGCTTCGGCGATCTCGGGGATTATATCGGGCACGGGGGCGTTGACCGTTCAGGGCACAAGCACCACGACGCTGAGTGCGACCAACACCTATACAGGTGATACGACGGTTAACGCCGGGACGCTGAACCTGAACGGCGGGTCAGCGATTGACGATGCCGGAGCGGTTATCGTCAACGGGGGCCGGGTCGAAGTGAATGCAGACGAAATGATCGGGTCGCTGGCCGGCGCTGGCGGGGTCGTTGATCTGAATGCTTTCGAGTTGATCACTGGTGGCAATGCTGTCTTGCCGACCGACAGCACCACCTACGCGGGCGACATCACCGGGGCGGGCGATCTGGTCAAGACCGGGGTTGGCGTCATGGTTCTGTCGGGTGACAGCACCTATACGGGAGAAACGGATGTAACGGGGGGGCGTTTGCGGATCACAGGGTCGCTCGACTCGCTGGATATCGAGACGGCGGCGGGGACGTTCTTTGAAACGGACGGCAACGCGCTGTTGATTGGCACGGCGATCACCAACGCGGGCGAGTTGCACTTTACCGGGGTGGAGAGCATTGCCCGCGTCAACGGTGGGGGGACGGTGTTCCTTGACGGTGCCGCAACGGTGATGACGCTGAACAACGGGGCGTCGGCGATCGACGGCGTGATCCGCGGGACGGGCGGGCTGGTTGTGACCGGGGCCAGCAATGTGGCCTTCTCGGACACTACATTGTCCGCGGAAAACACCTATGCCGGGGCAACCAGCGTCACCGGGTTTGGTGTATTGCGGTTGGTCGGCGCAGGGTCGGCGGGGACGCTGGATTCGACCGCAATCTCGGTCGCGGGCAATGGGGCTCTCGTGACGGATGGCGGCGCATTGGCTGCGGGGACGCAGATCACCAACACCAGCGTCGGCAATCTGGCGCTGTTGGAAGGAGTGAATTTCAACGGGTCGGAAACCATCCAGTCGCTGAACGGCACGGGCACGGTCGATCTGGGCGCTGGGACATTGAGCCTGACCACCGGCGCTTCGGTGATTGCGGGCGAAATAACGGGTTCAGGCGCGCTGACGGTTACGGGGACCAGCAACACGACGCTGTCGGCGGTGAATACCTACACCGGGTTGACCGCTATCAACAGTGGAGCGGCCACGCTGAACGTGACCGGCACCGTGTCAGGGGCGGCGAATGTCTCGGCGGGAACGATGAACGTCACCGGCGGCATTGTCACCGGAGCGGTCAGCAGCACGGGCGGCACAGTGAACCTTGCCTCGGGCGGCGCGCTGAACGGCGGGCTGACAAACAATGGGGCCACGTTCAACCTGCTCGCGGGCAGCACCGGCACCGTGTCGACGCTGACCAACACGGCGGGTTCGGCGAATGTGCAGACCGGGGCGACGCTGTTGGCGAATACCGTGACAAACAGCGGGAATTTCTCGCTGGGCAACGGATCGGCGGTCGATGGGTCGACCTTCGGCAACGCGGGCAACTTGTTGGTCACCGGGGCTGCATCCATCGCCAGCGCGTTCAGCAACAGCAGCGTGATCAACTTGGGCGTCTCGGGCGACGGAACATCGGAACGACTGGTCGTCGATTCTGTGACGGGCGGCAATGTGGGCACCGTGACATCGGACATCAACTTTGCGGGCACTTCCGCTGACCAGTTCCGATCGCTTGGGAACGACATCAGCGACCTGGACTTTGCGTTCAAGACGATCGAAATCAATGCGCTGTCCGAGAAGATCAAGGTGGCGGACGGTCTGGCGGCGAATGCGAACCTGACCTCCAACCTCGACTCCGGCGGCAGCATTCAGGCGGTCTTTACGCAGGAAGGCACCGAAGGTTTCGTCAACTTCATCGTCAACTCGGGGATCTCGGGGGTGGTTTCGGCGGCTGCGGTCACCCAGTCGCTGATCAGCAGCGTGGTCAACCGGCCGACCAGCCCGTTCGTGTCGGGTCTGGCCACCGAGGAAACCTGTTCGCAAGGCGGCTTTGCCCGCGCGACGGGCGGCAAGGCGACCGTTAACGGCACATCGACCAGCAACGGTTTTGCTGTGTCGAACGATGTAAGCACGCGGTATGGCGGGTTGCAGGGCGGCTATGACTTTGGCTGCTATGACGGGCGTTATCTGAACGGCTGGGACGGGGCCATCGGCATCATGGGTGGCGTGAACTTCGGCAAAAGCGAACTGGATGTGTTTGCGATTGCCAACGATCCCAGCAGCGCGGTTCTGGGGCAGACGGGCGCCAACTTCGACCAAAGCTACCTTGGGTTGTATGTCTCGGGGCGTCGCGGCGACTTTTCCGGTGACGTGCAACTGCGGTTCGACCGGACCAATTTCGAGTTGAACGACAGTGCCGATCTGGGATTTGACGGTCAGGAGTTTTCGACCACAACTTCGACCCTTGGGGCCCGCGTCAACTATGGCTTCGTCGTGAACGAGGCAAAGGGCATCCGGTTTGCCCCGACGGCGGGCTTCAACATCGCGCGCACCACGGGCGATACGGTGAACTGGGCCAAGGACGGCGAAGTGCAGTCGCTGGCTTTGGACGGCTACACGGCAACTGTCGGCTACATCGGGGCCACGATTGCCAAGCAGACGATCTTCCCGGCGGGCGATGGCGGGATCGAGGTTTCGGCAGGGCTGAACTACTATCAGGACTTCTCGGGCGACCGCTCGGCGCGCTACACCAACAGCGTGACCGATCCGACCGGGTCTGACATCACGATTGACGGCATCGGCGGGTTTGGCGAGGTGTCGCTGGGGGTGAACTATCTCAAGGTTCTGGAGCCGGGCGCCATCGGGGCGGCCAAGCAGTTGAACGCCAGCGCCCGTCTGGACGCGCGGTTCGGCGACAACGTGAGCGAGGCTTACAGCCTGACCGCGCAGGTTCGTCTGTCGTTCTAGGGCTGTTGCGATCCGACAAACGACGGGCGCGGGGAAACCTGCGCCCGTTTCGTTTCGGATGTGCTGCTTCGACAGCCCACCCCAAACACAACGCTTGATCCGGCGGGGCGATGGACGCAAACTAACGGTGCCGGAATATTGGGATTTGGGGCGGCTGAGGGGCCGTGTCTGATCTGCGGGATTAGGAATTGCGGGCGGCGGTTGCGGCCTGACAAGAGATTGAGGGCAGGATGTCTTGGTTCAGCAAGGTCGCATGGAAAGAGGGGCTGTTCTTGCAGCCCCATCACCTCCAGCAGGCCGACCGCTATGTTGAAAAGCTGATCGAGGCGCGGACGCGGCATGTGTCGCCCTATCCGTGGGGCATCGAGGAAATGCGGGTCAACCGGGACCGGTTGCAGCAGGGCCGCATCGAACTGGCGGTGGTGGCTGGCATTTTTCCCGACGGGACGCCGTTCGACTGCCCTGCCGTGTCCCCCCTGCCCCGCGCGATCGAGGTGCCGGAAGGGTCGGACGGATTGCACATCTGGCTGACCCTGCCCGATCAGGTGATGAACGGGCGCGAGGTGGCGATGGACAGCGAGGCGGGGTTGGCCACGCGCTATCTGTTGGGGGCCGAGACGGTGGCGGATGCGGCATCGGCCTTGCGGCTGGAACAGCAGATCGAGATTGCCTCGCCCCGGATCGAGATCGACATCAGGCAGACGGCGAAACCGGGCTATCAGTGCGTCAAGATCGGTCGCATCATCGAAGTGCGGGACAGTGTGGTGATCCTGGACGACGCCTTTCCGCCGCCGGTGCTGACCATCACGGCGCATCAGGTGACGCTGGGCTGGCTGGACCGGGTGATCGGCTGGGTCGAGACCAAGCTGGAATCGCTGGCCCGCTATGCCGCCGATCCTACGGCAGCGGGGGGGTTGCAGGCGACCGACTATTTCATGCTGCTGCTGCTGAACCGGCAGATCAACGTGTTCCGCCATCTGCGGTCCAGCAAATATGTCCATCCCGAGCGGTTGTTCGAGGAATTCCTGCGGTTCTCCGGCGAGTTGTGGACCTTTGATCAGGACAAACGACAGGCCCCGCCCTATGCGCCCTATGACCATGGCGACTTGAAAGGCTGCATCGAACCCGTGGTGCGCGACATTCAACGGCTGTTGTCGCGCGATGTGGGACGTGCCACGCGGCTGGATCTGGTGCAGGTGCGGCAGAATTCCTATCTGGCGCAGGTGCCTGACCGCAATCTGTTCCGCGATGCGACTTTTGTGGTCGAGGTCGAAAGCTCGCGCGCGCTGTCCTTGGTGCAGCAGCAGTTCCCGCAGTTGTGCAAGGTCGGGCCCAATACCCGGATGTCCGAGATCGTGAACAACAATCTGCCGGGCATCGAGTTGGTGCATATTCCGACGCCGCCCCGGCAAATTCGGGCGGTGTCGCGAAACGTGTATTTCATCATCGAGAAAAACTCTCCGCTCTGGCGGGAGTTTTCGACTGCGCCTGCCATTGGCATGCACTTTGCCGGTGACTGGCCCGATCTGAAGATGGAGCTTTGGGCCATCGTGGAGAACCGGTCATGAGCGGCAACAAGGACAAGACGGTGATCGGCGGGTCGATCGGCGGGCCCGGGCCTTCGCCGATGCCGGGGCCGGTCAACCCCCTGCCGGGGGGGCCGCGTCGGGGGGGGGCGCCCAATCAGGCAACGGTGATCGGCGGGGCGATGCCGCCGGGCGGATCACCTCCGTCGCCGTTTGGCGGAGGCGGCGGGTTCGGCCAGCCGCAAAGCGGATTTGGCGGTGGTGGCGGAGTGCCGGGCGACGATGCCTGGGGCACGCCGAGCGGAGGGTTCGGCACACCGGCCCCGATTCCCGGTCAGGGCGGCGGGTTTCAGCAGCCGGGCGGATTCGGTCAGCAGCCCCAGCAAAAGCGGGTCGATGGGGCGTTCGCCTCGACTGACGGGTTTTTCCCGGATGCCAGCACGGCGCAGGCCACGAATTACAGCCATTCAGGCCCCAAGATCGACCTGCGGGTCGCGCTGACCGCCAAGGGGTTGGGGGCTGGCGGACCGAAAAGCCCGATGCTGGCGGCGGCGGCGAACCTGCTTATCCTGTTCGGGCGGCTGCGAACGCAGATGGTCGAGATGGAAGCCGTGCCGTTGATGGAATACGTCACGCGCGAGATCGAGACGTTCGAGGAAAACCTGCAAAAGGCCGGGGTGGACCCGCACGAGACGCAGGTGGCGAAATATCTGCTGTGCGGCACGGCGGATGATATCGTGCAGAACATCCCCGGCACGGACCGCCATATCTGGGTGCAATATTCGATGGTGGCGCGGTTTTTCAATCGGCGCACCTCGGGTGTCGGCTTCTTTCAAGAGGTGGAAAAGGCGTTGCAGGCCCCGGCGCAGCGGTTTCAACTGCTGGAACTGGCGCTGACATGCCTGTCGCTGGGATTCGAGGGGCAGTATCGGTCGGCACAGAATGGCGCGGTCGAGCTGTCGCGAATCCGGGCCATGATCTATGACTCGTTGCGCCGGGTGACGAACCGGCCGGACGAAGATATCTCGCCGCACTGGCAACCTGTTATTTTGGGCGGTCGGCGGCGGTTTGGCGGCACACCGCTTTGGGTCGTCGGGTCGTTTCTGGGGCTGGCGATGCTGGGCGCGTATTTTGGCCTGTCGATGCTGATATCGGGCGAAGGCAATGCCGTGTCGCAGCGGTTGCTGGCGATCAATCCGACTTCGACGGTGACTTTGGCGCGCACTTCGGCGTTTGTCGCGCTGGATCCCGTGGAGGAGAAGGCCCAACTGGTGCAGGCCAATTCGGGACAGTTGGACCGGATTCGCAGCGGGCTGGAGGGCGATTTGAACTCGGGGCTGGTCGAAATCGCGCTGAAGGGCGATTTCATCTATATCCGGGTCAACAATGCCGCGCTGTTTGCGACCGGCAAGGCGGAGACCAAGAAGGAATTCGACGATCTGGCCGGGCGGATCACCGCCGTTCTGAACAATGAACCGGGGCCGGTTTATATCTGGGGCTACACCGACAACATGCCGATGTCGGGGCGCGGGCGGTTCAAGAACAACCACGATCTTTCCGTCGCCCGTGCCGAGTCGGTGCAGAAGGTGTTGTCGGGCGGGATGACCGATCAGGGCCGGTTCATCGTCGAGGGTAAGGCCGAGGCCGATCCGATCGGCGACAATGCCACCGACGCAGGACGCGCGTTGAACCGGCGGGTCGAAGTGATGATCAAACGCGAAGAAACGCTGGAGTGACCGCGCCATGAAGTGGGTGAAACTTCTGCTGATCTGTGTGGGGTTTCTGGCGTTCAGTCTGGTGGTGATCTTTGCCGGGCCGCTGATCGGCTTTGGCGACGTGCGGCCGTTCGAGCCGGTCTGGGTGCAGGTTCTGCTGATCGGCGGGTTGGCGTTCATTCTGGCCATGTGGTTTCTGGTCGGCTGGCTGATCCGCAGACGCGCCCAAAAGGCGATGGAGCGGGCCTTGACGGCCGATGTGTCACCCACGGGGGACGGGGCGGAACTGGCGGAACGGATGACCGGGGCGCTGGCGACGTTGAAGAAAACGTCCCGTGGCAAAAGCTATCTCTACGACCTGCCGTGGTATGTGATCATCGGGCCGCCCGGATCGGGCAAGACGACGGCGCTGGTCAATGCCGACATCAAGTTTCCGCTGGCCGAACAGCAGAGGGGGGGCCTTCAGGGCTTTGGCGGGACCCGCTATTGCGACTGGTGGTTTGCCGAGGATGCGATCCTGATCGACACGGCGGGGCGCTACACCACGCAGGACAGCGACGCCGTGGCCGACAAGGCAAGCTGGGGATCGTTCCTTGCGCTGTTGAAGAAAAACCGGCCCAAGCAGCCGATCAACGGGGTGATCCTTGCATTTTCGGTGGCCGACCTGA
This sequence comes from Rhodobacterales bacterium, assembly GCA_038246975.1. GTDB lineage: Bacteria > Pseudomonadota > Alphaproteobacteria > Rhodobacterales > Rhodobacteraceae > JAIYDJ01. The sequence continues at coordinate 11,643 of JBBRVJ010000067.1, forward strand.
TGCGGGCCGAGCCAGAGACCATCAAGGCCCATGCCGAAACCGTGCGGGCACGTTTGGCCGAGATTCACGAAACGCTGAAGGTCGATTTCCCGGTCTATGTGATGTTCACCAAGGCCGATCTGATCTCGGGCTTCCGCGAGTACTTTGCATCGTTCGCGGTCGGGCGGCGCAAAAAGGTGTGGGGCCACACGTTCCAGACCGAGAACCGCAAGGAGCAGACCTGGCAGAAAGCCGGGACCGAGTTCGACGCGCTGGTCGCGCGCCTGTCGGACGAGGTGATCGACCGGCTGTCCGAAGAGCCTGACGGGGTGAACCGCATCGCGATTTTCGGGCTGCCGGGGCAGATGGCGATCTTGAAGGACACGGTGGTCGAGTTCCTGAAACAGGTGTTCGAACCGACGCGGTACAAGACCAGTGCAATGCTGCGCGGGTTCTACTTTACCTCGGGGACGCAGGAAGGCACGCCGATTGATCAGGTGCTGGGCGCGATGGGGCGCAGTTTTGGCGGCGATGCCACGGGGCTGTTTTCCGGCAAGGGCAAGAGTTTTTTCCTGCATGACCTGATGACCAAGGTGATTTTCGGCGAGCAGGGCTGGGTCAGCTATGACCGAAACGCCGTGCGCCGGTCGTCGCTGTTCCGCATCGGGATCACAAGTGCGATGGTTCTGGCGTCGGTGGTGATGCTGAGCGCGTGGTCCTACAGCTATTTCCAGAACCGGTCTCTGGTCGGGGCGGCGCAGGCGGCGATGTCGGATTACGAGCTGGCAGCGACGGATGATCTGCAGGCGACCGAGGTCAATGATACCGACGTTCTTCGGGTCGGCAACCATCTGCAACTGTTGCGCACGATGCCTGCAGGGTATGACAATCCGACCGAAGAGGTCAGTTGGACCGAAGGGTTCGGGCTGTCGCAGCGCGGCACGTTGCGGCAATCGGCCCGTGACAGTTACGCCCAAGGGCTGGAGCGGTTGTTCCGCCCGCGACTGATCTTGCGGGTCGAGCAGCAGTTGCAGGCCTTTGTCGGGAGCAACGAAACGCTGGCGATTTATGAAACGCTGAAGGTTTACAAGCTGTTGGGCGGGGCTGCCCCTGCGCCCGAGGATGATCTGGTCCGCGCGTGGTTCCGCACCGATTGGGAACAGGTGATGTATCCGGGGCCCAACCAGGAACCGGCGCGGCAGATGCTTGAAAAACATCTGGTGGCAATGCTGGACCTCGACGACAGCACCCAGCCCACGGTGACGCTGAACGCCGATCTGGTGCGCAAGGCAGAGGTCATTCTGGCGCGGATGGAGGTGGCGGATCAGGCTTATTCGCTGATCGTGGCGACGGCGCCGTTTGCAGGCATTCCCGATTTCAACCTGCTTGAACGAACGGGCGCCGATGCGCGGCTGGTGTTCGAAACCGTGGACGGAAGCGATCTGTCGGTCCTGACGGTGCCTGCGTTGTTCACCTATTCGGGGTTCACCGACTTTTTCCTCGATCAACTGTCAGAGGTCGCGCAGAAACTGGAGCGGGAACAGTGGGTTCTGGGCGATCAGGCGAAAGAGGCGGACGTGGCGGGGCAGTTGGACCGTCTGGGTCCGCAACTGATGATCCGCTACAAGAACGAGTTCATTGCCGCCTGGGAAGCGGTGCTGCAGAACCTGAAACTCGCGCCGATGGCGGCTGACAAACCGGCGTATCTGGCGTTGGGGGCTGCGGCGTCGCCTGCAACCTCGCCGATCCTGAAGCTGGTTCAGGCGATCAACGAGGAAACCCGGCTTACCCTGCCGCCGCCGCCGCCCGAAAATCCGGTGGAGGCCATGGTCGAGGGGGCGGAAATGGGGGCTGCGGTGGCCGGTCAAGCCCAATTGGAGATCGAGCGGATGGTGCAGCGGCGCACCTCGGGGCTGGCGCGGATCGGTCTGGACATCGTGTTGCAGGCCGGCAAGAATCAGGATCGGGTCAGCGGCACCGCCGGAGGGGCGACCGGCGGGCGCGCCGTGATTGTGCCCGGCGCGGATATCGAGGAAAACTTTGCCGATTATCATACGCTGATGGCGGGCGAACCCGGTCAGCGCGTGATCGACGCCTTGTTGCAAAGTTTCGACGCGATCCAGTTGGGGTTGATTCAGGCCTCGACCTCCGGGCAGGCCGGGGCGGCGGCGCAGGTCAATTCGCTGTTGGGCGGGTTGCAGCAAACCGCCGGAAAGTTGCCGGACGATCTTGACCGGATGGTGGCGGCCACGATCCGCGACTTCCGGGGCGATGCCGCGTCGGCCACGATTGCGCAGATGAACGAGGAACTGATCAATCAGGTCATTCCGGTGTGCGAGACCACGATTTCCAACCGTTATCCGTTCTCGAAGAACCCCAACTCGCAGGTGCCGCTGTCGGAGTTCGCGCAGTTGTTCGGGCCGGGCGGAACGCTGGACCGCTATTTCAACACTTATCTTGCGGTTCATGCCAACATCGGGCCGAAAGGATGGACGTGGCGGCCTGATGGCGTGCTGGCGGATCGGTTGTCGTTGCAGACGTTGCGGCAGTTCGAACACGCGGCCAAGATCCGCGATGCGTTCTTTCCGGGCGGGGCCACCACGGTTTCGCTGGATGTGACGGTCAATCAGACCGCGGCGCATGACCGGATCAAGCAGTCGCTTCTGGTGGTCGATGATCAGCCGATCCAGATGCGCAAGGCGGGCAACACGCCGGTCACGATCAAATGGCCGGGGGGCGGCGGGGGCACCATGTTGCAACTGCTGCCCGAGTTGAACAACCGCGAAAGCCAGATCATGTATCAGGGGCCTTGGGCGTTCCTGCAGTTTCTGCGCGACGGAAATCCGCGCCAGTTGGGCGATGTGATGCAGGTCAACTATGTGATCGGAGGGCGCAACATCAGTTATGACGTGCGGGTTGCAGCCCTGTTCAACCCTTTCAACCTGTCGGAACTGGGTGAGTTCCGCTGCCCGTCCGGGCTTTGACGGGGGCTGTGGGCAACATGGCGCTTTCGGTTTACGGCAAACATCCGGCGAAGGGCGACTTTCTGGAGCATGGTGTACCCGCCGCGTTGCTGGGCCCGTTGGAGGGGTGGCTGGACGCCGTGCTGGCCGAGGCACGGAATGCGTTGGGGGCGGATTGGGCGCAGGTGTGGCGCGATGCGCCGATGCTGCGGTTCTGGATCGGGGAGGCCGTCTGGGGGATGCCGGTGGCCGGGGTGATGGCGGCCAGTCAGGATCGGGTCGGGCGGCGATTCCCGCTGGTGATCTTTTGCGCGGGGCCGGATGCGGCGATGCTGCCTGCACCGACAATTGGCGATGATGCCGGATGGTATGACGTGATGGCGTCGCATCTGGCGGCGAAGCTGGCGCAGCCGGATATCGGATCGCCTGCCGATCTGCTGACCGGGGCGGAGCCGCCTGCGGCGGTGAACGGCCAGCCCGAACCGGGACCGGCAGAGTTCTGGGCGGTCCGGCCCGGCGCCTCGCTGGATGCCTTGTTCGCCGATATTGCATTGACGGACCATCGCCGTGCGGCGGCGGGGCGCAGTTATTGGTGGGTGGCGGGCGAGCCTGTGGTCGAGACTGTCGCGGTGGATGAGCCCGTCGAAGCCGAGCCGCTGGTTGTCGAGGACGCGGTCGAATCCGTGGTTGCGGAACCGGAAATCGTCGCGGAAGACAAAGCCCTGTGGGATGAGGTTCTGCCCGATCCGGTGGAGGATGAAGGTTCGCCTTTTGCCCAAGGGGCGGGTCTGAGCCTGTTTGCCTCTCCCGAGGCCGCCGATCCGATGAGGCCGGTTGCAGCCCCTGTGGCCCCGATTGCGATGGCCGCACCCATGCCGCGTGTGCTGTGGTCGCAGGTCTGGGCCGGGGCGGGATTGCCGGGGGGTGCGGTGCTGGCGTGGTTTTTGCGCGGGGTTACGGACAATGGCTAGGCAGGGACCACGGTTTGCGCCTAATCTGCCTGGAAAATCCGCGCGGCGGGGGGACGGATGATCCAGAGTGCATTCCTGTTTGAAGCTGGCGCTGCATCGGATACCGGCTGTGTCCGGGATCACAACGAAGACGCGTTTCTTGACCTGACCGAGGCCGGCGTCTGGGTGGTCGCCGATGGGATGGGCGGACACGAGGCAGGCGAATTTGCCAGCGGGGCGATCAGGGACTCGGTCGCGTCGATTGGTCGGCCCGTGTCGGCGCTGGACCTGCGGGCGCGGTTCATGGACCGGCTCGACCGGGCGCATGCGACGATTCAGGCCCAGTCACAGCGGTTGGGCGGGGCGACGGTAGGGGCCACGCTGGTGGCGTTGCTGGTGTTCGAGCGGCATTTCGTGGGCATCTGGTCGGGCGACAGCCGGATTTATCTGTTGCGGCACGGCAAGTTCAGTCAGGTCACACTGGACCATACCGAGGTCAACGAGTTGCTGCGCAATGGGGCGATCACGCCGGAACAGGCGCTGACATGGCCCCGGCGCAACGTCATCACACGCGCGATCGGCGTTCATGCCCGCCCGATGACCGACGAGGTTCCGGGCGAATTGATGCATGGCGATACGTTCCTTTTGTGTTCGGACGGTCTGACCGAGCATGTCGAGGATGCCGAAATGGCCAATATGTTGGCCCGCATGTCGTCGCAAGATGCCTGCAACGCGTTGGTGGCGTTGACTTTGTCGCGGGGCGCGCGCGACAATGTAACTGTCTTGGTGGTGCGATGCCAAGATCCTGCGGCAGAGTATGCCGGTGTCACCTCGGGCAATCAGGGAACGCGGTCTGACTCCGGTCAGGACGAATGGCATGTGGAAGCTTAGGCATAATGACGAACGGCACTTCTAACCCGCCCTCATCGACCAATATTCCGCAGATGCCGGTCTCTGCCGGATCGGTCACCGCCGTGACCACCGGTACGCTGATCATGGACACCTACGAGATCGAGAAACTGATCAACTCGGGCGGGATGGGCGAGGTGTACCGCGGCCGCAACGTCCATAACGGCGAACCCGTGGCGATCAAGATCGTGTTGCCCGCGCTGGCGCATGATCCCAAGATCGTGGCGCTGTTCCAGAAGGAAAGCACGGTTCTGTCGCGGCTGAGCCATGAGGCGATTGTCCGCTATCACACCTTTACCATCGACCGCAGCATTGGCCGGCCCTGCATGGTGATGGAGTTCGTGTCCGGTCTGCCGCTGGGCGACCGGGTAGAGCAGGGACCGATGCCGCTGGACGAGGTCAAGACCATGTTCCGCCGCATCGCGGGCGGGTTGGACAAGGCGCATCGGGCCGGGGTGGTCCATCGCGATCTGTCGCCCGACAACGTGATTCTTGAAGAGGACTCGGTCGATCATGCCAAGCTGATCGACTTCGGCATCGCGAAATCGGCCAGTTTCGGCGGTGGTACGCTGTTGGGGGGGCAGTTCGCGGGCAAGTTCAACTGGGTTGCCCCCGAACAGTTGGGGGCGTTCGGCGGGTTGGTGGACGGGCGGTCGGACATTTATTCGCTGGCCCTGGTGGTCGCGGCGGCGAGCCGGGGCAAAGTCGTGGCGATGGGCGACAGCATCGTCGATGCGGTCGGCAAGCGGAACGGGGTTCCCGATCTGACCGGGGTCGATCCGTCGTTGCTGCCGCTGTTGAGTTACATGTTGCAGCCCGATCCGGCCAAGCGACCCGCCAGCATGGGGGCGGTCATTGCAGCGCTGGACAATCCGGCGCTGATCCCTGCTTCGGTGATGGGTGGCGAGCCTGCGCCCGCTGACACGAACCGAACGGTCATCGGAGGGGCTTTGCCGATTGCGCAGGTGTCGCAGGTGCCGGTTGCCGGACCTACGATGCCGCCGGTATCCTTGCCGCCGGTCCTCATGCCCGCGTCGATGCCGCCTGCCCCGCAGGCGACCGCGCCGCCGGTGGCCGGGGATTGGGCGGTGCCGACGGCGCGGCCCGTGACAGCGAACACGGCAACGGTCATCAGCAGCCAGCCGCCGATGACGCAGACCCCTCTGGCCGAACCCGAGGATATCAGCCCGTTCGGTGCACCCGCCTCGGCGCCGTCCAAGCCTGCGGTGGCGGTAAAGGTGCCGGTGGCCGAGCCGAAGAAGGGCAAGGGCGGTCTTGTGGCGGTGCTGGGGCTGTTGGTCGTGGTCGGCGGTGCAGCAGGGGCCTATTTCAGCGGCATGATCGGGGGTCCTGCCCCTTCCGTCGAGAACGACGGCAAAGTGGCTGAGGACGCGGTTGCTGCCGCGGCAGCGACGGCCGCTGCCGAGGCAGAAGCCGCTGCGCAAAAGGTGATCGAACAGACGAAAGCGGCGGCAGATCAGGCCGAAGCAGAAGCGCAGGCCGAAGCAGATGCCAAATCCGCTGCGGACGCCGCAGAAAAGGCGGCGGCGGATCGGGCGGCGGCAGACGCAGCGGCGGCGGC
>JBBRVJ010000068.1:0-17974 GCA_038246975.1 Rhodobacterales bacterium
GGCGTCAGGATCACCACCACCGGGTCCTGCTTGCACTTCATCGGAGCGACCGACGCCAAAGTGCGGCGCAGCTTTTCGGGATAGCTGTCCACCGGCTCGATCCGGTTTTCGCGGAACAGATCGGGGAACATCCGCATCATGATCTCGCGGTTTTCCAGCATGTAGGACACGCCGCTGGGGGTGCGGCAGTTGTCCTCCAGCACAAAGAAATCCTCGGGCCCTGTGCGCACCAGATCAATGCCGACGATGTGGGAATAGACCCCCTTCGGCGGCACAAAGCCCACGACAGCCTTTTCATAGGCCGCGTTCTGATAGACCAGTCGCGCCGGGATGCGGCCCGCCCGCACCATCTCGCCCCGGCCATAGACATCGACCAGAAACGCGTTCAGCGCCCGCGCGCGCTGCTTGATCCCCCGGTCCAGCCGCGCCCATTCGGCGGCGGTGAACACGCGGGGAAACATGTCGAACGGGATCAGCCGGTCCGGGTCGCCGCCCTCGCCATAGACGGCAAAGGTAATGCCGATCCGGCGGAACAGCGCCTCTGCCTCGGCCTGTTTCAGAGTACGCAGCTCCGCAGACATTGCCCGCATCCAGTCTTCCAGCCGCGCATAGGGCGCGCGCACCACTCCGTCCTGATACATTTCGTTGAAATGACGCGTCATGCCTGCGGGGGTCCGGAGTTTGCCGTGGTTGGTATCACTAAATCAGCCACCCCGCCCGGTTGGAAGAGTGCGTTTGCGGAATTCGCCGCCTGTAGTGCGGGTTGCCCGAAAACTGGGCGGTTTGTGTGGGGTGTCGGCACAGGCCCGCCTGCGCTAGGCTGTGGGGATGACCGATGATCCGCTGCTGACCGTCACCCAAGCCGGGCTTTACTGCCCTGAAGGCGATTTTTACATCGACCCGATGCGCGCCGTGCCCCGCGCGTTGATTACCCACGGCCATTCCGATCATGCGCGCCGGGGGCATGGGGCGTATCTGTCGACCTCGGCGGCCCTGCCAGTGCTGCGTCACCGACTGGGCCGGATCAGCGTCGAAGGGCTGCGCTACGATCAGACGCTGCGGATAGGCTCCGTCACCGTCAGCTTTCACCCCGCAGGCCATGTGCCGGGGTCGGCACAGATCAGGGTCGAGCGCGCGGGCGAGGTCTGGGTGGTGTCGGGCGACTACAAGACCGAGGCCGACGGCTTGGCCGAACCCTTTGCCCCCGTCCCCTGCCACACCTTCGTCACCGAATGCACCTTCGGCCTGCCGATCTATCAGTGGCAACCCCAAGCCCGCGTCATGGCCGACATCGCCGCCTGGTGGGCGGGAAACGCGGCGCAGGGGATAACGTCGATCCTGACCGCCTATTCCTTTGGCAAGGCCCAGCGGCTGATGGCGGGCCTGCCCACAGTCGGGCCGATCCTGACCCATCCGGCGGTCGAGGATGTGACGCAAGTGCTGCGCGACCAGGGCTATCCCCTTCCCACGACCCTGCGGACCACCCCCGACGTCACGCCGCAGACCCATCCCGGTGCGCTGATCATAGCCCCCCCCAACGTGCTGGCCTCGGGCTGGGCCGACCGCTTTGCGCCCCACTCCACAGCCTTCGCCTCGGGCTGGATGACTCTGGCCGCCCGCCGCCGGGGGCTTGGTGCGGCGTTCACCCTGTCGGACCATGCCGATTGGCCGGGGCTGAACGCAGCGATCCGCGCCACCGGGGCGACCCGCGTTCTGGCGACCCACGGCAATACCGCCACTTTCGCCCGCTGGCTGACGGAGCAGGGCTTTGACGCGGGTGTCTTGCAGTGACCCCGTCTACACCTGTTCATAGACATCCTCGGGGCGTGTGGGGGGCAGAAAGCTCCCCGGCCGATCGGTTGAATCGATGATCCGCTTCGCCGCCCTGATCGCCGCCCTGACCCAACCCGGCACCGACCGCGCAGCATGCCTTGCGGATTACCTGACCACAGCCCCCGAGCCAGATGGGCAGACGGCAATCGCCCTGCTTTCCGGCCAACGCCCCAAACGCCGTGCCGCACCCGCCACACTGCGCAGCCAGATCCTGCATGCGACCGCCCTGCCCGACTGGCTGTTCGACGCCACCCGCGCCGCCACCGGCGACAGTGCAGAGGCGCTGGGCCTGATCCTGCCGCCGCCCCTAACCCCCGAGACCGACTCGCTGGCCGAAACCCTGAACCACCTCGCCACCCTCACCCCCCTCACCCTGCTGCCCCTGATCCAAAACACCGCGCCCGAGGCCCGCCCCCTGCTGATCCGCCTCGCCACCGGCACGTTTCGCCTGACCCTGCCGCCCGACGTCATCGACGCGGCGCGCGCCCGCGCCGCAGGCCAGCCAGCCGCCGCCACACCCCGAACCGCCCCCCGTCACACCCTGACCGCCGTGATGATTTATGCCGAGGCAGCCCCGCCCCCCGGTGCCCCCGGCCCCGAATTGACCCTGGCCCTTTGGGACGACGATCAACCCATTCCCGTCGCCCGCCTGCGCGCGACCTTGCCCGACGCCGAACGTCAGGCCCTGCTGACATGGGTCCGCGCCCATGCGACCGACCGGTTCGGCCCGGTCCGCCAGGTGCCCGCCACTCAGGTCTTCACCATCGGCTTCGATGCCGTCACCCCCAACCGCCGCCGCAAATCCGGCGTGGCCCTGATCAATCCGCAGATCCTGTCCTGGCACCCCTGTGCAGACCCCGCCACAGCGGCACATCTTCGCGACCTGACCGACCTTCTGCCCGATCAGCCTTGAAGCCCCCCCGCCCCTGCCCCTAGATACGTCCAAGACCCAACACAGGTGCCCCCATGCTGACCCCACTCCCGCAGTCCCGCCCGTTCTTTGACGCCAACCCAAGCTCCGGCGGCTTCGGCGATCTGCCGGAATGGGACCTGACCGACCTTTACGCAGCCCCCGACGCCCCCGAAGTTGCCCGCGACATGGCCTGGCTTCAGCAAACCTGCACCGGCTTTGCCGCTAGCTACGAAGGCAGACTGGCCGGCCTCGACGCAAGTGCCCTGCTCGATTGCGTGCTGGCCTACGAGAAAATCGACGTGGTGGCGGGGCGGCTGATGTCCTTCGCGGGCCTGCGCTATTACCAGAACACGATGGACAGCGACCGCGCCAAATTCATGGCCGATTGTCAGGACAAGATCACCGATTACACGACCGCGCTGGTGTTTTTCAGCCTTGAATTCAACCGGCTTGACGAGGCCCACCTGTCGGGCCTGCTGGCGCAGAACGCCGACCTCGCCCGCTACAAACCTGTGTTCGACCGAATGCGCGCGATGCGCCCGCACCAGTTGTCCGACGAATTGGAACGCTTTCTGCACGACGAATCCGTGGTCGGTGCCGCCGCGTGGAACCGCCTGTTCGATGAAACCATGGCCGGACTGATGTTCACGGTGGACGGCGAAGACCTGAACCTCGAAGCCACGCTGAACCTGCTGACCGACCCTGTGCGTGCAAAACGCGAGGCGTCGGCGCGGGCCTTGGCCGGGGTTTTCGACAAGAACATCAAACTCTTCGCCCGCGTCCACAACACGCTGGCCAAGGAACAGGAAATCCACGACCGTTGGCGCAAGATGCCATCGCCGCAACATGGCCGCCACCTGTCGAACCATGTCGAACCCGAAGTGGTCGAGGCGCTGCGCAATGCCGTGGTCGCGGCCTATCCCAAACTCAGCCACCGCTACTATCGGCTCAAGGCAAAATGGATGGGTCTGGACCGCCTGCAAATCTGGGACCGCAACGCGCCGCTGCCGAATGATGACCCCAAACTGGTCGACTGGAACACCGCCCGCGCCACGGTGCAGAACGCCTACGCAGGTTTTGATCCCCGCATGGCCGAAGTGTCAGAGCCGTTCTTCACCAAGGGCTGGATCGACGCCGGCGTGAAACCCGGCAAGGCTCCCGGCGCGTTTGCCCACCCCACGGTCAGTACCGTCCACCCTTACGTCATGCTGAACTACCTCGGCAAACCGCGCGATGTGATGACGCTGGCGCATGAATTGGGCCACGGGGTGCATCAGGTGCTGGCGGCAGGTCAGGGGGAACTGCTGTCCTCCACCCCCCTGACGCTGGCCGAAACGGCAAGCGTGTTCGGCGAGATGCTGACCTTCCGCGCCCTGCTCGATGCCGCGAAATCCCCTGCCGAACGCAAGACCCTGCTGGCAGGCAAGGTCGAAGACATGATCAACACCGTGGTCCGCCAGATCGCGTTCTACGACTTCGAATGCAAACTCCACGCCGCTCGCGCCGAAGGCGAGTTGACCCCTGACGACATCAATGCCCTGTGGATGAGCATTCAGGCCCAATCCCTTGGCGATGCGTTCGATTTCATGAATGGGTACGAGACGTTCTGGGCCTACATTCCCCACTTCGTCCACTCGCCGTTTTACGTCTACGCCTATGCGTTCGGCGACGGTCTGGTGAACGCGCTGTATGCGACCTACGAGGGCGGGTTGCCCGACTTTCAGGAAAAATACTTCGACATGCTCAAGGCAGGCGGGTCCAAACACCACAAGGAACTGCTCGCCCCCTTCGGCCTCGACGCCAGCGACCCCAAGTTCTGGGACAAGGGTCTGTCGATGATCGCAGGCTTCATCGACGAACTGGAGGCGATGGAGGGATAACTTGCTTGTCTTGTCCCTTTCCTCTTGGCCCAAATATCCCACGGGGGTGCGGGGGTGTGAAACCCCCGCCTTTCTTTTGGTCAAAGACCAACGCCCGAAAATCCGCGCCCGCGCCAAGCGTCCTCTCCTGAACTGACCCGATCATCCCCGGCCCGGTGCGCAGATTTCGGCTGACAAACCAATGCACAAAGGTCGCATACGGCCAATTCCGGCTTGGAATTCAGTTGAACGCCGGAGGACAATATTCTGATATCATTACGGTTTTTAGGTAATGAACCAGATCGAACCGCCCGAACAACCACCCAGATCTGTGTCCCTGTCCCCGCGAACTGCCTGTACCGTGGCCCCCTTCGGCGCGCAGACCCTGCCCCATCTGCTAGAAGTGTAGCAATTTCGGTTCCTCCGCCAGTGGCGGTGCATGTGCAGCAGAACAGAAGCCCTTGGCGTTACAGCGTAATCTCAGTGGCCGCCGCATAGGCCATGTCCATCATCGCCTGCGTCCCCCGGACGAATTCCAGCGGGTTGGGATAGGGCGCGCCAGTGCGGACCGAATGGCTGAACGCCTCGACCTGCAAGACATATTGGTTGGCGGCCGGAAAGCGGTCGATGGTCACGCGGTTGCCGCCGGTGTGCAACTCGACCTCGGCCATGTCGTTGACATTGGCGTTAAACGGCCCGCCTTCGACCCGGATCATCCCCTTGTCGCCCTGAAACGTCGCCACTTGCCGATTGTAAAGCCGCATCGACGTCATCGAGCCATAGGTGAAGCGGCCAGTGGGCCCCGCCATCACGGCCGTTATATTGGCGAAACTGTCGATGCCGTTGTCGCGGATCACCTGCGCTTGCAGGCTGACGGGCTCCGCCCCGGTCACGAACCGCGCCGACCCGAAGGTGTAAACCCCGATGTCGCGCAACGATCCCCCCCCGGTTTCGGGCCGGTTGCGGATGTTTTCGCCGTCGGTCAGATGAAATGAAAACTGCACATCGACGTGGCGCAACTGGCCGATCCCGCCCGCCTCCAGCCACTCCCTCGCGCGAATCCACTGGGGGTGGAACACGATCATATAGGCCTCGGCGGCCAGCAACCCGCTGGCATCGCGGGCGGCGATGATCTGGTCGATCTCGGGCGCAGTCATGGCTATCGGCTTTTCCGTCAGAACGTGCTTGCCAGCCGCCAATGCCTTCAGCGTCCATTCGACGTGCAGATGGTTGGGCAGCGGAATATAGACCGCGTCGATTTCGGGGTCGGCCAGCAGCGTATCATAGCTGGAATGGACACGAAGACCGGGGCGGAAGGCGTTGAAATTGATCGCTTTAACCGGACTAGACGTCGCAAGCGCCACCAGATCGGCTCCCTTGGCTGCATGGATCGCCGGCCCCATGTGCTTCAACGCAAAATTCGCAGCCCCCAGAATGCCCCACCTGACCACGTCGCCCATCGTAACCCCCTTGCGATTTTGAAAAACCCTAGCGCAAGGGGGGCAACTTGGAAAGCATCAGGCAGGCACGACCATGCCCTTGCCGCGCGCCAGTTCCCGCATCCGGGTTTGCAGCTTTTCGAACGCCCGCACCTCGATCTGCCTGATCCGCTCACGGCTGACGCCATAGTTTTCGGACAGTTCTTCGAGCGTGACCGGCGTTTCAGCCAGACGCCGTTTCATCAACACATCCCGCTCGCGGTCATTCAGCACGTCCATGGACTGGGTCAACAAGGCATAGCGCGCGTCGAATTCGTCTTTTTCGGCATAGTCGCCGGCTTGATCGGCGGAGTCATCCTCCAGCCAGTCCTGCCATTGCGTCGTCGATTCGCCGTCCGAGCCGACCGTCACGTTCAGCGACGCATCCGATCCCGACAAGCGCCGGTTCATGTCGATCACTTCCGACTCTGATACATTCAGGTCGGTCGCGATTTTAGCCACGTTTTCGGGGCGCAGGTCGCCTTCTTCCAACGCGCCGACTTTGGCCTTGGCCTTGCGCAGGTTGAAGAACAGCTTTTTCTGTGCGCTGGTCGTTCCCAGTTTGACCAGGGACCAGGACCGCAGAATGTATTCCTGAATCGACGCCCTGATCCACCACATCGCATACGTGGCCAGACGGAAGCCTTTTTCGGGGTCAAATCGCTTGACCGCCTGCATCAGACCAACGTTCGCCTCGGAAATCACCTCGGCCTGCGGCAACCCGTAGCCACGATAACCCATGGCGATTTTCGCGGCCAGACGCAGGTGCGAGGTGACCATGCGGTGTGCGGCCTCGGTGTCCTGATGATCGACCCACCGTTTGGCCAGCATGTATTCTTCTTCGGGTTCCAGCAGCGGAAACTTGCGGATTTCCTGCATGTAGCGGTTCAGACCCTGTTCCGGGCTGGGTGCGGGTAGACTGGTATAGGTGCTCACGTCGTGCCCCCTGTTTTGCCCGGTGCGATGTCGCCCCCGGAGCGTTGCCTCCCCGTCAAGACATGACCCGCTTTGCAAAGCCATGCCGTAATACAGGAAGGTTAACGCTAAATGAAGCCACACCAGCGCGACCATAGGTTTGTTTCGCCGTGATCACGCGGTTGTCAGAGAACACTCCGCAGCCCGTCCAGAAGTACCTGCAGGTCGGCAGGCAAAGGCGAGGTGAATTCCAGCATCTCTCCGGTGACCGGATGCGCAAAGCCCAAGGTTGCCGCATGCAGCGCCTGACGGGGGAAGCCGTTGCCCAAGGCGGCCACCTCGGGACCGAACAGCTTGGGCGCCAGTTGACGTCTGCCCCCATATGTCGCGTCCCCAAGCAGCCCGTGCCCTGCATGTGCCATATGAACCCTAATCTGGTGGGTGCGCCCGGTTTCCAGCCAGCATTCCAGCAGCGACGCCGCACCCCGGAAATCCTCCAGCACCCTTGCGCGGGTCACGGCGTGGCGGCCCTGATCCCAGACCACGGCCTGACGCTGGCGGTCGGTCTTGTGACGGGCCAGCGAGGTTGCGATTTTCACGATGCCACCGGGTTCGAAGCTGATGCCTTTGGTCCCGCGCAGCCTTGGGTCGGCGGCATTCGGGGAGCCGTGGACGACGGCCAGATAGCGGCGATTGACGCTGTGATCCTCGAACTGCGCGGCCAATCCATGGTGGGCGCGGTCGGATTTGGCGACGACCAGAAGGCCGGTCGTATCCTTGTCGATGCGGTGGACGATGCCGGGGCGACGCTCGCCGCCAATGCCCGACAGGGTATCGCCGCAATGGGCCAGCAGGGCGTTGACCAGTGTGCCGGATGGGCTGCCGGGGGCGGGATGTACCACCATTCCGGCGGGTTTGTCGATCACGATCAGGTCGTTATCTTCCCAGACGACCGACAGGGGAATGGCCTCGGCCTGGGTTTCGACCTCTGCCGCCGGGTCAAGGCGCAGAGTGTAGACCTCGCCTTCGGTCACTTTTGTCTTGGGGTCGGTCACGGCGTCCTTCCCCCGACTGACCGCCCCTTCGGCGATCATCCGCATCAGGCGCGAGCGGGAAAGGGCAGCCTCCTCTGGCACAGCGGCGGCAAGCGCCTTATCAAGGCGTTGGGGGGCGTTTTCGCCGATCATGATTTTCAGAATGATGTCAGGGGGTTGGGACATGGATGATGCTCCGCAGGTCGAGGCGCTGCCGCCAAGCCTTAGATTCCTGAAATGGCTGGTGATCGTGCTGACCCTGACCATGATTGGCGGTGTCATAACGGTCGTGGCGGTGATTGTCACCCGGATGCCAATGATGGCGGCGGGGCCGGAGTTGCCGCAGAATCTGTCGCTGCCGCAAGGGGTTACGGCGGCGGCGGTGACGGCGGGGCGGGGGTGGTTTGCTGTGGTGACGACCGATGACCGCATCCTGATCTTTGGGCCCGACGGGGCGTTGCGGCAGGAGGTGGCGATCGCACCTTTGCCGGAATGACCGGGGTTCGGGTTGGTTAATCTTCTGATTTCTTTGGAGTAAAACCGTATGGTATCGGTCAGTTATCTATCGGATAAACGTCGGGCGTCCGGGGAGACTCCTATTCGTTGACTGTTGGGCGCGAATCGGATCGAAACCGACAGCGGCATGGCGCGGGCGGGACGGACGGCGGGCAGGTGCCCGCGTCTGCTGTGACAAAAAGGGAGAGCGGAATGATCGGTGATCTTGGGGCGCAGGACGCCACGGAACTGGCCGGGTTGGTCGCGCGGGGCGAGGTTTCGCCGACCGAACTGCTGGACGCGGCACTTGCGGCGGTGGACGCACGGAACCCGGCAATCAACGCGGTGGTTCTGATGCAAGAGGGCGTCGCGCGCAAATCCATCGCCGATGGTCTGCCGCGCGGACCGTTCCGGGGGGTGCCGTTCCTGATCAAGGATCTGGGGTGCGAGGCCCGCGACTTCCCGTCACACAACGGGTCGCGGTTGTTTGCCAACACGCGCTATGGCCGCGATTCAGCGATATTCGAGCGGATCAGGGCGACCGGTGTTGTCACCTTCGGCCGGACCACCAGCCCCGAAGGCGGCATCGGGGCTGCGACCGAATCCATGGTCTATGGCGGGCCGACGCGCAATCCGTGGTCGCTGGGCCATACCTCGGGCGGATCGTCGGGCGGGGCGGGGGCGGCGGTGGCGGCAGGGATCGTCAGCTTTGCCCATGGGTCGGATGGCGGCGGGTCGGTGCGCATCCCTGCGTCAAACTGCGGGCTGTTCGGGTACAAACCGACGCGCGCGCGGCTGCCCGATGGTCCCTATGCGGGCGAAGGCTGGGCCGGGATGGCGATCGACGGGTTTCTGACCCGGTCGGTGCGCGATACTGCTGTGATGCTCGACGCCTGCGAAGGGGCCGATCTGGGCGCGCCCTATGTAGCCCCTGCCTTGCTGCACGGCCATGCGCAGGCGATTGCGCGGCCACCGCGCCGCTTGCGCGTGGCAATCTGCGACACCACGCCGACCGGTAATGCCATCCATCCCGGCGTGGCCGACGTGGTGCGGCAAGCGGGGCGGTTGATCGAATCGCTGGGGCATCATGTGGAACCGGGCCTGCCGGGCGGGGCGGATGTGCCGATGATGATGCGGGCCTGGACCGATATTGTCGCGGTCGGCACGGCGCTGTCGATCCGGGGCGGATTGCGGGGTCGCGATCTGACCGAAGCCGACGTCGAGGGCGTGGGCCGGGGGGCGGTCGCCCACACCGCGACGCTCGATTCGATGCGCTATCTGGAGGCGGTGGGCGAGATCCACCGCTTTGGCCGCCAGATGGCCGGGTTTTTCGATCAGGGGCCGGATATTCTGTTGACCGCCACGCTGGCCGAACCGCCCGCCCGCGTCGGGCGATTTTCCCATGCGACGACGGATTATGTGGCGTTCCGTACCGGACCCGAGGGCATCTTTGCCTATTCGCCGTTCTGCGCGATCTTCAATGCCAGCGGGCAACCGGCGGCGTCCTTGCCGTTGGGGATGGTGGACGATCTGCCTGTGGGTGTGCATCTGGCCGCAGCATTCGGCAAAGACGAGGAATTGATTGCGCTTTGTGCAGAAATCGAGGCGGCAGCCCCTTGGGCGGCACGAAGGGCGGGGTTGGCTGCGTAATTTCCTTGCGTGGCCCGGAAAATGCGCAAAAACTGACCAAACGTCCGAACCATCCTGACCTCGACCAAAGACTCAAGGGAGCCTGCCATTGACGCCTGTCGCTGTTGAAGCCCGAAATGCCGTGAAAGCCTTTGGTCAGGGGGATCATACGGTCCGGGCGCTGGATGACGTGTCGATCCGGATCAACACCGGCGAGTTCTTTACCCTGCTGGGGCCGTCGGGCTGCGGCAAGACCACCCTGTTGCGGTTGATCGCCGGGTTCGAGATGCCGACAAGCGGCTATATCCTGCTGGACGGCAAGGACATCACCACGCTGCCGCCCAACAGGCGCGCGGTGAATACGGTGTTTCAGAGTTACGCGCTGTTTCCGCATCTGACGGTGTCGCAGAACATCGGCTTCGGCTTGGAAATGCTGGGGCAGTCGCGGTCGGTGGTGGCCGACCGGGTGGCGCGGATGCTGGCGCTGGTCAAGCTGGAGCCGCTGGCAGGGCGGAAAACTTCGCAGCTTTCGGGTGGGCAGCAGCAGCGCGTGGCGCTGGCCCGCGCGCTGGCTCCGCAGCCCAAGGTCCTGTTGCTGGACGAACCGCTGTCGGCGCTGGATTTGCAGTTGCGCAAGGAAATGCAAATCGAACTCAAGCGGTTGCAGATGGAAACCGGCATCACCTTCGTCTTTGTGACGCATGATCAGGAAGAAGCCCTGACGATGAGCGACCGGATCGGCGTGATGAGTGCGGGCAAGTTGCAACAGGTAGGCAGTCCGCGCGACATCTATACCAAGCCGGTCAACCGCTTTGTCGCCAGTTTCATCGGCGAGACGAATTTCTTGGCAGGGCAGACGGTGCCGGGCGGTGTCCGGCTGGGCAGTGGGTCTGTGGTCGAGGTGATGGGGGCGAAGGCGGGTGCGGTCACCCTGACGGTGCGACCGGAACAGGTGCGGATCGAGCCTGCCGACACACCGGGGTCGATTCCGGCCCGGCTGCGCAATCTGGTGTATTTCGGGACCGATACGCATTGCCATACAGAATTGGCGGACGGCACCGAGGTGATGGCGCGGTTGCAAAACCCGTCGGGCGGCGAGATCGGGCTGGAGGTCGGGCAGATGGTCGGTCTGAAGTTTCAGCCGGGTTCGGCGCAGGTGCTGGAGGATTGATGCGATGAGCCCTGCCGAGGAGCACCAGATCAAGGCATCGGCCCGCGCGGGGTGGCTGTTGTCGGCCCCCGCGTTGGTCCTTCTGGCCGTGGCGGCAGCGGGGCCGCTGTTGATCGTGGTGGTTTATTCGTTTCTGACCCCGGGGCAGCATGGCAATGTGGTGTGGGACTTCTCGACGGCGGGCTGGGTCGGCATCCTGTGGTCCAGAGACATCTTCACCGAGGAATGGGTGCTGGCCGATGCGCATCTGACGATTTTCTGGCGGTCGGTCAGCCTGTCGCTGATGACCACGGCCTTTGCCTTTCTGGTCGGTTTTCCGACTGCGTGGTTCATTGCCACCAGACCGCCGCAACAACGGGCGATGTGGCTGTTCCTGATCACCATTCCGTTCTGGACGAACCTCTTGATCCGCACCTATGCGATCAACGAGGTGTTGCGGAAGGAAGGGTTGATGAACACGGTCCTGTTGGGGCTGGGGATCACGGATACCCCGATCGAGGTGCTGTACACGCAGACTGCGATCTTCATCGGGATGACCTATGTCTACCTGCCGCTGATGGTGCTGCCCCTGTTCGCCGCCATCGACCGCTTTGACATGAAGCTGCTCGAGGCGGCCTACGACCTTTACGCCAGCCGCTGGAGAGTGCTGCGCCGGGTGATCCTGCCCATCGTGAAGCCGGGGATTGTCGCCGGGTCGATCCTGGTCTTTGTGCCAAGCCTCGGGGCCTATGTCACGCCGCGGGTGCTGGGCGGGGGCAAGCAGATGATGATCGGCAACTTCATCGAATTGCAGTTCCTGCAAGGCAAGAACTGGCCGCTTGGGGCGGCGCTGTCGATGGTGCTTCTGATCATCGTGATGGTCGCCCTGCTGGTCTATGTCCGCTTTGCCAACAAGGGGTCGTCCCATGGCTGAGCGCGCCTTTCACGTCGCCCGCCTGCCCGGCTTTGCCACCACCGCCGTGATCGTCTTTGTGGCGCTTTATCTGCCGATCGTCACATTGGTGGCCTATTCCTTCAACGCCAGCACGTCGCTCGCGGTCTGGGGGGGCTTTTCGCTGGACTGGTATGCGAAGGCCTGGGCAAACGATCAGGTCAAGGATGCGACCGTCCGGTCGTTGATCATCGCGGGTTTCGCGGCGCTGATCTCGACCACTGTCGCCACGATGGCCGCGCTGGGGACGACGCGGCGGCGGGCCTTCAAGGGCCAGACCTTCGTCTATGTGATGATCAACCAGCCGCTGATGGTGCCGGAAATCGTGACCGCCGTGGCCCTGATGATCCTGTTCGGGATCGTCAAGCAGGCCACCGGACTTCAGGGGCTGGGCTACATCATCCTGGCGCATGCCGCCTTTTGCATTCCGTTCGCCTATCTGCCGATCCGCGCCCGGCTGGAGGGCATGGACCTGACGCTGGAAACCGCGGCGGCCGACCTTTATGCCAGTCCCTGGCAGGCGTTTCGCCGCGTCACGCTGCCGTTGCTGTTGCCGGGGATCATGGCCGGGGCGATGCTGGCCTTCGTCATCAGTCTGGATGACGTGGTGATCACCGAATTCGTGAAATCGGGCGGGCAGGACACCCTGCCGACCTATATGCTGGGCCAGATGCGGCGCCAACTTACGCCCGAGATCAACGCGGTGTCGACCATGCTGCTGGGCGTGACCGTGGTGCTGCTGACCGCGTTCTTTCTTTTGACACGCAAGAAAACCTGAAAAACCAACCAACCGGGAGAGACAAGATGAAAAGAGTTCTGACCGCAACCGCCCTGCTGATGGCAACAACCGGCCTCGCCACAGCCGAAGGGGTGCTGCAACTTTACAACTGGGGCAACTACACCAGCCCCGAAATGCTGGCCAAGTTCGAGGCCGAGACCGGTATCAAGGTGACGGTGACCGATTACGACAGCAACGACACAGCACTGGCCAAGATCGAGGCCGGGGGGGCCGGCTTCGACCTTGTGGTGCCTTCGGCCAACTATGTGCTGATCTTCATGGATAAGGGACTGACGGTGCCGCTGGACCTGGCGCGCCTGCCGAACCATGTCAATATCGCGCCGGAATGGCGTGACGTGGCCTGGGACCCCGGCCGGGCGAATTCGATCCCGTGGCAGTGGGGCACGGTCGGCATAGCGGTCGATACCGCGATCTATTCGGGGGACATCAACACCTCGGCTATCTGGCTGGAAGTGCCGGACGAGTTGAAAGGCAAGCTCAACGTCGTGCCGGAGATGACGGACATCGTCTCGCTTGCCACGCTGTATTACGGCGGCGAACCCTGCAGCGAAGATCTCGAGGTGCTGAAGAAAGTCCGCGACGGGCTTCTGGCGGCAAAGCCGGACTGGATCGCGATGGATTACGGCGCAACCGAGAAGATGTCGAACAAGGACTGGGCGGCGTCGGTCAACTGGAACGGGTCGTCGATGCGCATCCGTACGGCGTTGCCGACGGTGGCTTACGGCTATCCGAAGGAAGGCTATACGCTTTGGATGGACAGCGTGATGCTGCTGAAAGACGCGCAGAACGTGGACGAGGCCTATGCCTTCATGGACTTCATCCTGAAGCCCGAGAATGCGGGGCTGATTTCGAACTTTGCGCGGTATGCCAATGGGGTGGCGGGATCGGAAGCCTTCATGGACCCCGAAATGGCCACGGCGCCCGAAGTGGTCATCCCCGAAGAGTTCAAGGCAAACGGCGTCTTCATGCCGGTGTGCAGCGAGAAGTCGCGGGAGTACATGACCGCGATCTGGACCGAGTTGCTGAAGTAATCTTGCGGAGCCGCAGCGAAGGGGCTGCGGCACGCCTGCAAGCGGAAGGTCGGGCTGAAGAAGCCCGACCTTCCGCCGGGGGGCTTTCCGCCCCCCCGTCGGTTGGCGAAGGGCCAACCGCCCCCCGAGGATATTTTTGAACAGGAAATAGCATGGGTTTGGTCGATCTGTCGGCATCTGAGCTGTCTGTGCTTATCGCTCGCCGAAAGGTCGCACCGTCCGACGTGATGGCGGCTTTTCTGCATCGGGTGGGGGAGGTGAACGGAGCGGTCAATGCGATCGTGTCGCTGCGCGATGGGGATGACCTGATGCGCGAGGCGAAGGTTCTGGATGATGTGGCTCCTGTTGGGTGGCTGCATGGAGTTCCCTTTGCGATCAAGGATCTGGTCGATGTCGCGGGGGTACGGACCACCCATGGCTCGCCCTTGTTTGCCGATCATGTGCCGGGGATGGACGATCTGGTGGCGGCGCGGATCAGGGCGGCGGGGGCGGTGATCGCGGGCAAGACCAATGTGCCGGAATGGGGGCAAGGCTCGCATTCCTTCAACCCGGTGTTCGGGGTGACGCGCAACCCCTATGATCTGTCGAAGTCGGCCGGGGGGTCGTCGGGCGGGGCGGCGGCAGCGCTGGCGTCGCGGATGGTCTGGGTCGCGGACGGGTCGGACATGATGGGGTCCTTGCGCAATCCGGCGGCGTTTTGCAACGTTTATGGCTTTCGCCCCAGTTGGGGGTTGGTGCCGATGGATGCGGGAGGCGAGGCGTTTCTGGGCACGCTGTCGACCGAGGGGCCGATGGGGCGGACGGTCGAGGATGTGGCGGGGTTGCTGGGGGTGTTGGCGGGGGTGAACCCTGCGGTGCCGTTCGGGCGGGGCGGGTTCGGCGGACTGGAGCAGGGTGAGGTACGGGGCTTGCGTATCGGCTGGCTCGGCGATTGGGGCGGGGCTTACGCGACGGAGCCGGGAATTCTGGACGCTTGTGCTGCCGGGTTGGCGGTGTTCGAGGCGATGGGCGCGGTGGTGGACCCGGTCGCGCCACCGTTTGCGGCGGGGGCGCTGTGGGAGGCTTGGGTGACGCTGCGCGCCATGTTGAATGCGGGGCGCATGCGGGCGCTGTACGAGGATGCGCGTAAGCGCGCCTTGTTGAAACCGGAAACGGTGTGGGAAATCGAGCAAGGGCTGGGCCTGTCGGCGGCGGCGGTCCATGCGGCAAGTGTGGTGCGATCGGCGTGGTATGCGGAAGCGGCAGATTTGTTTGCGCGTTATGACGTGCTGGCGATGCCGTCGGCGCAGGTCTGGCCGTTTCCGGTCGAATGGCGCTGGCCGCAACAGATCGGGGACCGCGTTATGGACACCTACCACCGCTGGATGGAGGTGGTGGTGCCGGTGTCGCTGATCGGGTTGCCGGCACTGTCGGTTCCAGTGGGGTTCGGGACGGGGTTCGGGACGGGGTTGCCGATGGGGATGCAGGTGATCGGACCGGTGGGGTCGGATGCGCGGGTGCTGGGCATCGGCCAGGCCTATCACCGCGCGACCGATTGGCCGGGGCGCGCGGCGCCAAGGGGTTGGGCCTAGACCCGCATTCCGCCCCGATGCCGCGTCGAACACCTGCAGGCGGGCCGGATTCCGGCCCAGACCCACGTCATCGGCGACAGCCACCCGCACCGTCACCGGCACCGACGCGCGCAGGCGGTCGGTGCCTGCGGTCAGCTTCACGATCTTTTTGACGCCGTGGATTTCGACATCCGTTATTCGCGCCGCAACGCCTTCGCCGCCCGGTTCCAGATCCTCGGGGCGCACGCCAAAGATCAGTGCGCCGGGAACCGCGCCCGACAGCGGCAGGACCATGCCGCCCAGATCAGCGCCCGCTGCAAGTCGCCCGGGCCGCAGGTTCATTGCGGGCGATCCAACAGCGCGGGCGACGAAGGTGTTGACCGGCTTGTCGTAAATTTCGGACGGGGTGCCGACCTGCACCAGCACGACCTTGTCCAACACACCGATCCGGTCGCCCAGCGACATCTGCAACGGTTGATCTGGCCCAGCAGTTCGGCAAACTCGGGCACCGCCGAGCAGTTCTTGACGATGAACATGGTCTGCTAGAACGCCTCGTTACAGCGCCTCGATCGCTTTCGGGCCGTTGATGAAGACGTCAACCGCATAGGTTTGAAGTCGCCAAACTCGGCGCCAAAGCTGAACAGCGCGTTTTGGAACCCCATGGCCAGCGCGTCAAAAGAGTTGTCGATATGGATCGCGATGCCGTACCGGCCCTGATCGGGGCGGTGGAAGAACCCGGCGATGTCGCGACGCTGTTTCCGGTCGGTCGGGGGCAAGGTCATAGCCGTACTTGGCCTTGAAGGCCGCCATTTCGGCCGGATCCTCGAACCGGTCTTTGCGGCAAGACAAGCCGACCGCGTCGGCCTCGGCCGGGATCGCCCGGTACTTGCCCGATTTGCCGGGGTATGCGGCGGAGTATTTCACCGTTGCCGGGGCCATGATTTCGCCGATCTTGTTGGCATTGAAGAACTCGGTCAGGTCGCCATGGTGCCCCGCCTTCGACGCTGCCTTAGCCATTGGCTGTCGCCGACGATCCTGTTACAGGCGTCGCCCTTGGCGTTGAATTCGGTAAAGGCCTCGCTCTGGAAATCCGACCACGGGGTGGTTTCCACCGTGACGGTGACGCAGGTTTCGGCCTCATACTCGTTGACCAGTTCCTGAAGGTGGTTGGCCGGGCCCCATTCCGCCCAGAAGATCGTCAATTCCTGCGCCGGGCCATGGTGGCGGCGGCCAGCGTCAACCCAAATCCTGCGAGCATCCCTGCCAATTTACTGCGCATGCGTGTTCCTCACATTGATGCAATCGTCGTCGCAACGCCCCTGACTTCTGCGGACAGTGCGGGGTCGGATGGTCCAACTGGTATTACCAAATTGCAAAGTGCGAAAAGACGATTGTTGATAACTGCGGGATCAACCCTGCGATTGCGCTGCATCGCAGCAAGTTGGATGGGGATGCAGCATAGGCTAAATCTCTGATTGGAATGGCGTTTCCCTTTGCGGTTCCACCGGGGTCGGGCCATTCGCCGCTTGCAACTCTGGTCCAACCAGTTACGGTGCGCCAAATTCCGGCCAAGCCCTGCGAGACCCCGATGCCCCGTCTCTTGCTTCTCGGGACCTATGACACCAAGGCAGCAGGGCTGGGCTATCTGGCCGACCTTCTGCGCGCAGGCGGAGCGCAAGTCACAACCGTGGATCTGAGCACGCGCACGCCCGCGACGGATGCCGACATTTCCGCACAGTTGGTGGCGAGCCACCACCCGGACGGCGCGCAAGCCGTGCTGGGCCACGATGAACGCGGGCCCGCGGTGGCGGCGATGGGGCTGGCGCTGGCGCGGTTCTTGCCGACGATTCCGGCGGACGGTGTTCTGGGTATCGGCGGCGGGGGTGGCACCTCGATGATCGCGACGGGCCTGCGGGCGCTGCCTTACGGGGTGCCCAAACTGCTGGTGTCGACGCTGGCCTCGGGGGATACCGCGCCCTATATCGGCATTTCCGATCTGATCCTGATGCCCGCTGTGACCGATCTTGCGGGGCTGAATACGCTCACCCGCCGCATCCTGCACAATGCGGCGCAGGCGGTGCTGGGGATGGCGGCGCACCCCGCACCATACGTGGCCGGAAAACCCGCGCTTGGCCTGACGATGTTCGGCGTCACCACGCCTTGCGTAACGGCGATTGCCGCGGGCCTGCCGGACTACGACTGCATGGTGTTCCACGCCACCGGCACAGGCGGGCAGACGATGGAGAAGCTGGCGGATGGCGGCCTGCTGACCGGGCTGTTCGACATCACCACGACCGAAGTTGCCGACCATCTGTTCGGCGGCGTGCTGCCTTGCA
>JBBRVJ010000069.1:0-17400 GCA_038246975.1 Rhodobacterales bacterium
ACCTTGATCAGAAAGGCCGCTGCCAGAACATACGACCAACTCTGGCAAACCGTCGGAAGCGTCTGCAACCTCTTCAAGGAGGAAGAATGCTACAACTTCTTCAAAGCTGCAGGATATGAAACCGATTGAGCGCAACACGCTCTAGAGCCTGACCCTGTTTCTCGCCGTTTTGAGTGACTACGGTCCCCTCACACGGCCTTGCCGACTTCGCCCATAATGGCGCCAGCCGCGACGAACCGCAGCGAAGCCCTAGGCTGCCACCCTCCTCCGCCCGATCCATCCCCAAAACCGAATTTCCGAATATGCATGCCAAAACAACACAGTGTCAGGCCTTCCTCACCACTTCTCCCCCCCGACCGTCTTGCGCGACATCCCGGTTCGCGGTATCAAGAACTACGGCTGGGGGGCCTCTTGGACGGATTGTCACGATGCTGAAGGCTCTCTTGGCGGCCACCGCCCTTTTGACGATGATGACCCCTGTGAAGGCGCAGGACCGCGTGACCCTCGGCTGGGGTCGGCTGTTCAGCAACGACGCGCTGGGGGATGGTCAGGACCGCTGGCGCACCGGGGCTTATGCGCTTAGCCTGGTTCGGGGCACAAACTGGTCGGGCAGCCTGCCGCAAACCGCAGGCGATATTCTGGAATTTCGCCTGCGCGCCGACACCATCGCCCCCGCCAACCTGACCAACCCCGCCGCTGACGACCGCCGCTATGCCGGGGTTCTGTCGCTGTCGGTCCACACCCAACTGACGCTTGCCGGGTTCGAGGCCGATCTCGGCGGCGGGCTCGACCTGGTCGGCCCGCAAACCGGCATCGGCAGATTTCAGTCCTGGGCGCATGGCCTGATGGGACAGGGCGACATCAACGCGCTGGATGACCAGATCGACAACGCCGCTTTCCTCGCCCTGTCCGCCGAGGTTGGTCGCCGCATCGCACTTGGCAATCAGGCCGAACTGCGCCCTTTCATCGCCGCCGAAACCGGCATCGAGACGCTGGTGCGGGCGGGCGGCGACCTTGTTATCGGCGATTTCGGGCGCGACGACCTGATGCTGCGCGACAATGCTACGGGCCAACGCTATCGCGGTGTGCAGGGCACCCGGATCGAGGGCGTCAGCCTGACGCTGGGCGGCGATATCGCCCGCGTGTTGGACAGCCACCTGCTGCCCGACGACGGTGCTGCCCAGATGGAAGACACCCGCAGCCGCCTGCGCGCCGGGGTCCAATGGCAGGGGGCCAACGCTTCGGCCTTCTACGGCGTGACCTACCTCAGCCCCGAATTTGCCGGGCAAGAGGATGGTCAGGTGTTGGGCTCGCTGGCTCTGAACCTGCGGTTCTGACCCTTACCTGACCCACCGCGACCCGACCTTGGCTACCAATACCGACATCATAATCCGCGCCACGTGGTGGACGGTGACGAACACCACCGAAAACTCCAGACTCAGCGCAATCAGGCTCATCTCGGCCACGCCCCCCGGCGCAAAGGCCAGAAACAGCGCTGCCCCCTGCCCCGCCCCGACCGCCTGCAGCCCCAGCGCAAACAGACAGGCCAGCGTCAGAACCGCCACGCCATAGATCGCCGCCAACCCCACCGCCTGCCGCAGCACCGCCGGGACCACCCCGGTAAACCGCGCCCCCAACCCGCCGCCGACCACCACCTGCGTCACCGCCACCAGCCAGCCCGGCGGCACCCCCTGCACCCAACCCACCCCGTGCACCAACGCCGACACCAGCAGCGGCCCGGTCAAAATCCACGCGGGCAGATGCAGCACCCGCCCAACCGCCGCGCCCAGAATCCCGGACGCCATCAGAATCGCCATATCCCCCAGCTCCGGCACCGGCTCCGGCCCGCCAATCTGCGCGCCTGCCCCCGACCCTACCTGATGCCCGGTCAGCGCCCAAAAGATCAGCGGCACCGACACGATCACCCAGATCAGCCGCAGAAAGTGCAGCGACGTCAAAAGCGGCATCTTCGCCCCCGCCGCCTCGCCCAACTCGACGCTTTCGATCAACCCCCCCGGCACCGCGCTGAAAAACGCAGTCACGCGGTCCAGCCCGCCCCCGCGGTAAATCGCATAGCCCAGCGCATGGGCGACCGGCACATAGACCGCCAGAACCAAAAGACTGACCCACCATCCCGACGCCTGCGCCGCCACCTCGGGTGTGAACGCCCCGCCAATCGCGACGCCAATCACCGGCACGAACACCATCCGCAGATTGTTGGGCAAAAACACCCCGCGCCCCGCAACCCGCAGGTTCAACGCAGCCGCCAGCCCGACGGCAACAATCGACCCCAGCATGAACCCCAACGGCAAATGCGCCGCCGCCGCCGCAGTTCCTGCCAAACCCGCCAGCGTCAACGTGCCCGCCAGCGCCATCAGGTTTCCGCGTGTCATGTCCATGCAAGACCCATCGTTGCCGCAGCACTGCCCCTACCTGCCGCTCAACCTGTGTCAGCCTCGCGGCAGGCGCAACCCGTCACCAGTGCGGCGGCGGCTGATCCACCTCGCCCGCGCCACCGCCTGCCTCACGCTCGGCCTCGCGCTCCATCAGCATCTGCACCCGCCGGGTCAGCCGGTCGATCTCGCGCGCCTGTGCGGCCACTACGTCCGACAGGTCGTCCACGCTGCGCATCAGATGCGCCACTCTGGTTTCCAGCGATTCCAGCCCGCTCAAGCCCGCCTCCCTTATTCAGCAAAATGCCCGACGGATGCCCGACGCTGTTCGGACACTTGTCCGACGCGGCTTTCCCGCCCCGCAGCCCGCTTGCCGCCCCGCCCCCCATCCGATACATCGCAGCCACACAAAAGCGAAGGTCCAGACCATGGCACAGGACAAACCCCGCCGCCCCCGCGCCGAAACCCCCAAGGGGTTTCGCGACTATTTCGGGGCAGACGTGATCGAACGCAAGGCGATGCTCGACGCAATTGCCGAGGTTTACCACCGCTACGGCTTTGATCCGCTAGAGACACCGGCGGTGGAAACCGTTGAATCCCTTGGAAAATTCCTGCCCGACATCGACCGCCCCAACGAAGGCGTGTTCGCTTGGCAAGACGAAGATTCCGACTGGCTTGCCCTGCGCTACGACCTGACCGCCCCCCTCGCCCGCGTCGCGGCGCAGTATAGAAACGACCTGCCCAGCCCCTATCGCCGCTACGCCATGGGCCCCGTCTGGCGCAACGAAAAGCCCGGCCCGGGCCGTTTTCGTCAATTCTATCAATGCGATGCCGACACGGTAGGCTCCGCCAGCATGGCCGCCGACGCCGAGATTTGCGCTATGCTTGCCGATGCGCTGGAGGCAGTGGGCATTCCGCGCGGCGATTATCTGATCAAGGTCAACAATCGCAAGGTTCTGAACGGCGTCATGGAAGCGGCAGGCATCCTTTATCCCTCTGAGCCCGAAAGGTTTTCGCGGGAACGCGGCATCGTTCTGCGTGCGATAGACAAGATTGACAGATTGGGACCAGACGGCGTTCGAAGCCTTTTAAGCATCGGTCGGGTCGACGAAAGCGGTGATTTCACGACCGGCGCAAATCTTTCTGCCGATCAGATTGAACGATTGATGCTGTTTGCGAAAAGTGCCCGCTGGGCAGGGAACTTCGCAGGTTTGGATGACCTGGTCGGCGACTCTTCGATAGGTCTGGAAGGTATTCAGGAGTTGGAAACAATCTCAGAGCTGCTGGAGGCCCAGGGCTACGGCACCGACCGTATCGTCGTTGATCCCTCAGTGGTGCGTGGCCTTGGCTATTACACCGGCCCGGTCTACGAGGCCGAGCTGACCTTTGAAATCCTTGATGAAAAAGGCCGCAAGCGTCAATTCGGCTCCGTCGCGGGCGGCGGTCGCTACGATGATCTTGTCAAGCGCTTCACCGGGCAGTCGGTGCCTGCGACGGGGGTTTCCATCGGCGTGGACCGTCTGCTTGCTGCTCTGCAAGCCAAGGGCCGCCTGCCGCAGATCACGCAAGGACCCGTCGTCGTCACGGTGATGGACCGCGACCGCATGGCCGGCTACATGGCCATGGTGTCCGACCTGCGCGCCGCCGGCATCCGCGCCGAATGCTATCTGGGCAACCCGAAAAACTTCGGCAACCAGTTGAAATACGCCGATAAACGCGCCTCCCCCATCGCCGTGATCCAGGGTGGGACCGAGGCCGAAAACGGCACCGTTATCCTGAAAGACCTGATCCTCGGCGCGAAAATCGCCGAAGGGGCGACGCTGGAGGAATGGAAAAACCGCCCCGCGCAGATCGAAGTTCCCCGCGCCGACCTCGTGGCCGAGGTGCGCAAGATGCTGGCCCCATGATCCCCGCCACCCGCGCCGAAGCGCAGCACCTGTTCGCCGCCTTTCAGGCCGCAGGTGCGGTCCCCGTCGATGCCGATATCCTGCAACCCGCTGAAATCCTTTTGGATCTCTACGGTGAAGACATCCGCGCCCGCGCCTACACCACCCAAGACCCGCTGCGCGGCGAGTTGATGCTGCGCCCTGATTTCACCGTGCCGGTCGTGCAATCCCACATGAAACACGGCGCGGACCCCGCCCGATATTGCTATATGGGCGAGGTTTTTCGCAAACAGGACCACCTCGGCAACCGCGCCTCGGAATATCTGCAAGTCGGCTTCGAACTCTTTGACCGCACCGCCCCCGAAGCCGCCGACGCTCTGGTATTTTCCCTTTTTTCCCAATTGCTTGCGCCCCTGAACCTGCGCGCGGTGACGGGCGATATCGGCATCCTGATGGCCGCAGTCCGGGGTCTGTCGACCACCCCGGCCCGCAAAGCCGCCCTGCTGCGCCATATCTGGCGCCCCGCCCGGTTCCGCGCCCTGCTCGACCGGTTCTCGGGCCGCGCCGCCACTGCGCCCCGCACTGTAACGCTCGCTACAGCCGCCCCCTTGATCGGCCTGCGCAGCAGCCAAGAAATCGCATTCCGAATCAAAGCCTTGGCCGATGATGCCGCCACCCCAAACCTTGCCGCCCCCGAAGCTGCCCTGCTATACGACCTGCTGACCCTGCAAGCCCCGGCAGAGGCCGCCCTGACCCACCTGCGCGGCATCCAGCCCCTGCTGCCCGCCATCGCCCCCGCCGTGAATCGGTTCGAGGCGCGGCTCAGCGCCCTTGCAACCCACGGAATTGATACGAAAACCCTGGCCTTCGAGGCAAGCCTTGGCCGGACCAGCATGGAATACTACGACGGTTTCGTGTTCAGCTTCCACGGCCCCGCCGACCTGCCGCCCATCGCCAGTGGGGGGCGCTATGACGCGCTGACCGCAGTCCTTGGGGCCGGGGCGTCGATCCCCGCCGTAGGTGGGGTCATTCGCCCAGCTTTGGTAGCGGCACTCAAGGATCTCACCAAATGTTGAAGATCGGCGTCCCCTCCAAAGGCCGTCTGATGGAGCAGACCTTCGAATGGTTCGGCCAGCGCGGCATCACCATGCGGCAGTCGGGCGCCGAACGCGAATATGCGGGTGCCGTAGATGGTATCCAAGGCATTGAATTGGTTCTGCTTTCAGCAGGCGAGATTCCCCGTGAACTGGCCTCTGGGCGCATTCATCTGGGCGTCACCGGGTCGGACCTCGTGCGCGACAAACTGGCCGATTGGGCAACACAGGTTGCCGAACTGGCTCCCTTGGGCTTTGGTCAGGCCGATCTGATTCTCGCCGTCCCCGCTGCCTGGACCGATGTGGACACCGTGGACGACCTCGACGCCGTTGCCGCCGCCTTCCGCCACACCCATGGTTTTCGCCTGCGGATTGCCACGAAATACCACCGGTTGGTGCGCGAATACCTCACGGCCCAAGGAGTAGCGGACTATCAACTCGTTGACAGCCAAGGCGCCACCGAAGGCACGGTGAAAAACCTGACCGCCGAGGCGATTGCCGACATCACCACCACGGGCGAAACCCTCCGCGCGAATCACCTCAAACCGCTGGAGGGGGTGATCCACCAAAGTCAGGCGATGCTTTTTTTGTCTCGCCTGTGCGCCTTGACTCCGCCGGTCCAAACCACACTTTCTGCTCTCATGTCACATCTGGGCCGACACCCCTGACCCAAAACCGGAGACACCGATGATCCGCCAAGCCCTTGTTGCCCTGAGCATTTTAACAGCCCTGCCTGCCGTAGCCCAAGACCTTGCCACCGGCGACGCCATTACAACCTCCATCGCGGGCAACACTGTCACGGGGTCGATGTCCGACGCCAGCGGCTATACCGAATTTTATGCCGCCGACGGTACGATCAAGGGCAAGGATTACACCGGCACATGGACGGTTGAGGCCGACAAGATGTGCTTTGTCTATGGCACCGACCCCGCCACCTGTTTCGGCGTCAAGATCGCGGGCGATCAGGTGACTTGGGTCAACGACACCGGCGACGCGGGCACCGGCACCATACAGCCGGGCAATCCCAACAACTTCTAGACCTCTTCCACCATCACCACCCCAGCCATCGCCTTGATCGCCCCCTTGATCTGGGGGGTGACGGGGTAGGTGCCGGGCAGCAACAGGTCGATCTCGTCTCCCGCATCCCCGGGAACACACAAGATAATCTGCGCCCGGTTGCGCCCCTCCACCCGTCCTAGCAGGGCTGCGACGGATGCCGCCGCTTCGGCCCGGTTCAGGTGGATGCGCAAATCCTGCGCCCCCGCCTGATCGGCCACCTGATCGATCGGCTGCACGACGTTGGCCAGCAGTTTCAGGCTGTCCCCCTCCAGTTCCGCCTTGACCGAGACGACCACATTCATGCCGGGTTCCAGAAACGGGCGGGCAACCTCCAGCACGTCCGAAAACAGCGTCACCTCATAAAGGCCTGTCGGATCAGACAGTTGCACAAAGGCAAAGCGGTTGCCCTTGGCCGATTTGCGTTCCTGCCGTACCCCCACCGACCCCGCCATCTTGACCATCAGCGGCCCGCGTTCAGCCAGAACGGTCACTTCGGCCAGCGTTTTGACCTCGCGCCGCTTCAACGGTCCCATGTAATCGTCCAACGGGTGCCCCGACAGATAGAATCCCACCGCCTGATGCTCTTGGCCCAACCGTTCCACCGGCTGCCAGTCATCGCGCCCGGCAATCCGGGGTTCGGGTATATCCGCCCCCGCCTCGCCGAACAGCGACACCTGATTTGACGTTTTCGCCTCATGGATTGCCGCCGAATAGGCCACCAATCCGTCCAGCGCGTCAAACACCCGCGCGCGGTTGGCGTCCAGCACGTCGAACGCCCCGGCCCGCGCCAACATCTCCAGCGGGCGTTTGCCGACCCGTTTCAGATCGACCCGCCGCGCCACATCGAACAAGGTCGCAAACGGCCGCGCACCCCGCGCTTCGACGATTCCGCGCATCGCATCGACCCCGACGTTCTTCAAAGCCCCCAGCCCATAGACAACTGCCCCGTCGCGCACGCTGAATGTAGCTTGCGAGGCATTCACGCAAGGTGCCACCGTGCGAATACCCAGCTTGTCGACTTCCCGTTTGTATACGGCCAGCTTGTCGGTCAGATGCAGGTCGCAATTCATGACCCCGGCCATGAATTCGACAGGGTAATTCGCCTTGAGGTAAGCCGTCTGATAGCTGACCACCGCATAGGCCGCCGCGTGGGATTTGTTGAAGCCATAGTTGGCGAATTTCTCCAGCAGGTCAAAGACTTCGCCCGCCTTGGCCGCCCCGATGCCATGCGTTGTCGCAGCCCCTTCGATGAACTTGGGACGCTCTTTCGCCATTTCCTCGGCGATCTTCTTGCCCATCGCGCGGCGCAGCAGGTCGGCCCCGCCCAGCGAATACCCCCCCATCACCTGCGCAATTTCCATCACCTGTTCCTGATAGACGATGATGCCTTGGGTTTCCGACAGGATATGGTCGATGGTCGGATGGATCGATTCCTTGTCGCGCAGCCCGTTCTTCACCTCGCAATAGGTCGGAATGTTCTCCATCGGGCCGGGACGGTACAGCGCCACCAGCGCCACGATATCCTCGATGCAGGTCGGCTTCATCCGGCGCAGCGCGTCCATCATGCCGCTGGATTCCACCTGAAACACCGCCACGGTTTTCGCCGCTGCATACAGCTCATACGACGGCTTGTCGTCCAGCGGGATCAGGTTGATGTCGAACACCACCCCGCGCAAAGCCAGCAAATCCATGGCGTTGCGGATCACGGTCAGGGTTTTCAGCCCCAGAAAGTCGAACTTGACCAGCCCCGCCGCCTCGACCCATTTCATGTTGAACTGCGTGGCGGGCATGTCGGACCGCGCATCCTGATAAAGCGGCACCAACTCGTCCAGCGGACGATCCCCGATCACCACCCCCGCGGCGTGCGTGGACGCATTGCGCAGCAACCCCTCGATCTGCTGGCCATAATTCAGCAACCGCGCCACCACCTCTTCCTTCGCCGCCTCGCGCAGACGCGGCTCGTCGGCAAGGGCTTTGGTGATGCTTACAGGTTTCACCCCTTCGATCGGAATCATCTTGGACAGCCGGTCGACCTGCCCATAAGGCATCTGCAACACCCGCCCCACATCGCGGACCGCCGCCTTGGACAACAGCGCGCCGAACGTGATGATCTGCCCCACCCGGTCACGGCCATACCTGCCCTGAACGTAGGTGATCACCTCCTCGCGCCGATCCATGCAGAAGTCGATGTCGAAGTCGGGCATCGACACCCGCTCGGGGTTCAGAAACCGCTCGAACAGCAGGGCATAACGCAGCGGGTCCAGATCGGTGATCGTCAGGGCATAGGCCACCAGCGACCCCGCCCCCGACCCGCGCCCCGGTCCCACCGGAATGCCCTGATCCTTGGCCCATTTGATGAAATCGGCGACGATCAGGAAATAACCGGGAAAGCCCATCTTTTCGATGATCCCCAACTCGAACGCCAGCCGCGCCTCGTATTCGGAAACCGGCACCGCATGGGGAATGACCGCCAGCCGCACCGCCAAGCCTTCGCGCGCCTGACGGCGCAACTCCTGCACCTCGTCATCGGCGAATTTCGGCA
Source organism: Rhodobacterales bacterium (assembly GCA_038246975.1). GTDB lineage: Bacteria > Pseudomonadota > Alphaproteobacteria > Rhodobacterales > Rhodobacteraceae > JAIYDJ01. The sequence continues at coordinate 8,975 of JBBRVJ010000069.1, forward strand.
GGATCGGCGCGCGCTTCGCCGCTTTGAACGCACAGCGGCGCGCGATCTCGACCGTGTTCTCCACCGCCTCGGGCAGATCGGCGAACAGGGCGCACATCTCGGACTCGGATTTGAAATAATGCTGCGGGGTCAAGCGTCTGCGCGGCGACTGCTGATCGACATATGCGCCATCGGCAATGCAGATCAGCGCGTCATGCGCCTCGTACATGCTGGCTTTGGGGAAATACACGTCATTGGTCGCAACCAGCGGCAGAGCCATCTCATAGGCCGCCTCGATCAACCACCGCTCGCTGGCCGCCTCTGCCTCGGGCAAACGACCGCCCTCGCCCGGATGCCGCTGCACTTCGACATACAGCCGGTCGCCAAAGATCGCGGCCAACCTCTCCAGCAAGGCGCGCGCCTTGGCGCTTTGCCCCGCCGCCAGAAACCGCCCCAACGGCCCCTCCGGTCCCCCCGTCAGGCAGATCAGCCCGCGCGAAAACCGGGCAAGCTCGTCCACCGTGACCTGCGCCACCTGCCCCGCCCCGCCTTGCCCGTTCGGCCCGATGTACAGGCACGAGTTCAGCTTCATCAGGTTCATGTAGCCCGGCTCGGTCTGGACCAGCAGAACCACTCCCGCCGGACCGCGCGGCCGCTCGCCCAAGCCTGCCGGGTCATGCGCCAGACTGACCTGACAGCCCAGAATCGGCTGCACTCCGGCCTTCGCGGCGGTGTCGGAAAATTCCAGAGCCGCAAACATGTTGTTGGTGTCGGTCACCGCGACGGCGGGCATTTTCGCCGCCTCGCACAGCTTGACCAGGGCCTTGACCGGCACCGCCCCTTCCAGCAAGGAATGTTCGGTGTGGACGCGCAGGTGAATGAATCGGGGGACGTTTGACATGGGGCACAGCCTAGCGAACCATCACCGCCTGCGAAACCCCGCCCCTTTCTGCGGCAATTCCAGAAGCTGCTTCAATTTCGGACCCAGAGTTTTGTTCTTGCCTTGAAGCCGGACGCTGCGCTTCATGTAACGCTATGGCAATATGGCCCTGTGACCCGCTTTCCGCCGCATCGGGCGGGCACAGGCAACTTTCAGCCAAAGAAAGCGGCAGGCAGACCACATGTCGGAAATCGCGTTTCACCTGAACGGAACGCCGGTCCGCGTGGCGGCAGACAGCCCCACTCGCACCTTGCTGGACCATTTGCGCGACACGCGCGGCCTGACCGGCACCAAGGAAGGCTGCAACGAGGGCGACTGCGGTGCCTGCACCGTGATGGTGACCGATGCCGCAGGCAGCCGGGCGCTGAACGCCTGCATCCTGTTTCTGCCCCAGCTTGACGGCAAAGCCGTCCGCACCGTCGAAGGCATCGCAGGCCCCCGGGGCCAGATGCACCCGGTGCAAACCGCGCTGATTGCCCACCACGGCAGCCAATGCGGCTTTTGCACCCCCGGCATTGTCGTGTCGATGGCCGTCGCCCACGCCCAAGGCCGCACCGACCACGACGACGTGCTGGCGGGCAACCTGTGCCGCTGCACGGGTTACGCCCCGATCATCCGCGCGGCAAAGGCTGCCGAAGACGAACCCGTCCCCGACTGGATGCACACCGACACCCACATTTTTCGTCCACAAATATCCTCGTGGGGGGGGCTGGCGCAGCCAGCCGGGGGGGCAGACAGCCCCCCCTCGCCCTATCGACCCGAAACCACCGATGACCTTGCGCACTGGTATCTGCAAAACCCCGACGCCACCCTGATCGCCGGTGCCACCGATGTCGGACTTTGGGTCACCAAACAGCTTCGCGACCTGTCGCCCATCGCGTTCCTGAACGGCATCGCCGACCTTGCCCGGATCGAGACGACCGGCCATACCATGAAAATCGGTGCAGGCGTCTCCGTCACCGACCTGATGACCGCCATCCGCCCCCTCCACCCGTCCTTCGCCGAACTGCTGCGCCGCTATTCGTCGGTGCAGGTCCGCAACTCTGCCACCATCGGCGGCAACATCGCCAACGGATCGCCGATCGGCGACGGCCCGCCTGCGCTGATCGCCCTTGGCGCGACCTTGCACCTGCGGCGGGGGCACACCCTGCGCGACCTGCCGCTGGAGGATTTCTTCCTCGCCTACCGCAAACAGGACCGCTACCCGGGGGAATTTGTCGAGGCGGTCACGATCCCGACCGCCGCCCCCGCCCTGCGCTGCTACAAACTGTCCAAGCGGTTCGATCAGGATATCTCCGCCGTCTGCGGTTGTTTCAACATCACCATCGAAGGCGGCACCGTCGCCGCCGCCCGCATCGCCTTTGGCGGCATGGCAGGGACCCCCAAACGCGCGGCGCAGGTCGAGGCCGCCCTGATCGGCCAGCCGTGGACAGACGCCACCCTCACCGCCGCCAAACCCCTGTTCGCGCAGGATTTCCAACCCCTGACCGACATGCGCGCCTCGGCGGCCTACCGGCTGACCACCGCGCAAAACCTGCTGACCCGCTATTTCCGCGACCTGAACGGGGTGCAGACCGATGTGCTGGCGGTGTCGGCATGATCGGAAAACCCCTGCCGCACGACGCGGCCCCGCTGCATGTCACGGGTCAGGCCCGCTACATCGACGATGTCCCGCTGCCCGCCAACACCCTGCATCTGGCCTTCGGTCTGTCCACCATCGCGCATGGCACGATCACCGCCATCGACCTTGATCCGGTCCGCCACGCGCCCGGCGTGGTCGCCGTCCTGTCATCGGTAGACCTGCCCGTGATGCCCGATTGCAGCCCTTCGGTCCATGACGAACCCCTGCTGTCGACCGGGACCATCCACTACCTTGGCCAGCCGGTGTTTCTGGTCATCGCAGACAGCCACCTCGCCGCCCGCAAAGCCGCGCGTCTGGCCCGCATCGCCACTGCCGAACTGCCTGCCCTGCTGACGGTCGAACACGCGCTTGCCGCCAATTCCCGCTTTGAATCCGGCCCGATCATCTGGGCCAAGGGCGACGCCGCAACCGCCATCGCCGCTGCGCCGCGCGTGATCGAAGGCAGCTTCGAGGTCGGCGGGCAGGAACATTTCTATCTGGAAGGTCAGATCGCCGCCTGTCTGCCGCAGGAGGGCGGCGACATGCTGGTGATGTCCTCCACCCAGCACCCGACCGAGATCCAGCACAAGGTCGCCCATGCCCTGCATCTGCCGATGAACGCCGTGCGGGTCGAGGTCCGCCGGATGGGAGGCGGCTTTGGCGGCAAGGAAAGTCAGGGCAACGCGCTGGCCATCGCCTGCGCGATTGCCGCCCGTCTGACAGGCCGCCCCTGCAAGATGCGCTATGACCGCGACGACGACATGATGATCACCGGCAAGCGGCACGACGTGAAAATCCGCTACCGCGCCGGGGTTGACGCGGCGGGCAAAGTGCTGGGGGTCGAGTTCCTCCACCTGTTCCGCTGCGGCTGGGCGCAGGACCTGTCCCTGCCGGTCGCCGACCGAGCGATGTTGCATTCGGACAATTGTTACCACCTTCCGGCCGTCAGAATCGAAAGCCACCGTTTGAAAACCAACACCCAGTCCGCCACCGCCTATCGCGGATTTGGTGGTCCGCAGGGCATGATCGGGATCGAACGGGTGATGGACCACGCAGCGTTTGCGGTGGGTCTGGACCCGCTGGAAGTGCGGCGGCTAAATTTCTACCGCGCATCTGTGGCCAGCGCGGGGGGCTGTCTGCCCCCCGCACCCCCCGAGGATATTTCCAGACAGAAAATGAAGGCAGAACGGGACGTACCGGAAAAAGACGGTGTCGATCTGACCTCGCGCGGGGCAGAGGCCGCAGGGCTTCACCCGTCGCCGCCACCTGTTCCCGAAGGCCTGCAAACCACCCCCTATCATATGCCGGTCGAGGATTTCATCGCCCATGAACTGGTGGCGCAGCTTGTGGCAAACAGTGATTACCCTGCCCGGCGCGCGGCGATTGCCGAATGGAATGCAGCCAGTCCGATCCTGAAACGAGGCATCGCGCTGACGCCGGTGAAGTTCGGGATTTCCTTCACGCTGACATGGCTCAATCAGGCGGGGGCCCTGGTGCATGTGTATCAGGATGGCTCGATCCATCTGAACCATGGCGGCACCGAGATGGGTCAGGGTCTGTTCCAGAAGGTCGCACAGGTCGCGGCGGGGGTGTTCGGCGTCGATACCGGCATGGTCAAGATCACCGCGACCGACACCGGCAAGGTGCCGAACACCAGCGCCACCGCGGCCAGTTCGGGGTCCGACCTGAACGGCATGGCGGCCCGCGTAGCCTGCCAGACGATCCGCGACCGGATGGCGGCGGTCATTGCCGCCCGGCATCAGGCAGACCCGGCGCAGGTCGTCTTTGCGGACGGTCGGGTGCGGGTGGCGGGGGGCGACTACAGCTTTGCCGAAGTGGTCGCTGCGACCTATCAGGCGCGGGTGTCGCTGTCGTCCACCGGGTATTATGCGACGCCCAAGATCACCTGGGACCGGGTCAAGGGCGCGGGCCGCCCCTTTCTGTATTTCGCCTATGGGGCCGCCGTGACCGAAGTGGTGATCGACACGCTGACCGGGGAAAACCGCATCCTGCGCGCCGACCTGTTGCACGACACCGGCAGCAGCCTGAACCCGGCGCTGGATATCGGCCAGATCGAGGGGGCCTATGTGCAGGGCGCGGGCTGGCTGACCACCGAAGAACTGGTCTGGGACGCCAGGGGCCGCCTGACCACCCACGCCCCCAGCACCTACAAGATTCCGGCGTGTTCCGACCGCCCGCGCATCTTCAACGTCGCGCTGTGGGGGCAACCCAACGCCGAAGAAACGGTCGGCAAGTCCAAGGCGGTGGGCGAACCCCCCCTCATGCTGGGTATCTCGGCGTTCTTTGCGCTGTCCGATGCGGTTGCAGCCTGCGGCGACGGGTCGGTCTATCCTGCCCTCGACGCCCCCGCCACGCCGGAACGGGTACTGATGGCCGTGCAGAGGCAGCGCGATGTTTGACGTTGAAGCCCTCGCCGCAACCATCGCCACGCATGGCCCCACCGCCCGCATCGTCATCGCGGCGCATGAAGGGTCGTCCCCGCGTGAGGTCGGGGCGGCGATGCTGGTCTGGCCCGGCGGCCATTCCGGCACCATCGGCGGCGGTGCACTGGAATGGCGGGCAATCACCACCGCCCGTGCACTGTTGGTGCAAGGCGGCAGCCGGGTTGACCGCCACGCCCTTGGCCCCGCCTTGGGCCAATGCTGCGGCGGGGCGGTCATGCTGCTGACCGAAGTTTATGCGGCCGCCCCGCAAGGCGAGGTCATCGCCCGCAGCACCGATGGCCGACCCTTGCCGCAGGCGGTCAAACGCCTGCTGGCACAGGCGCGCGGTCAGGGCCGCTTGCCTGTGCCGCAACTGATGCAGGGGTGGATGATCGAACCCGTGACCACGCCGCAGCGCCAGCTTTGGGTCTGGGGTGCGGGGCATGTCGGGCGGGCCATCGTGGGGGTGCTGTCGCCGCTGCCCGGTCTTTCGATCACATGGGTCGACGTGGCCCCTGACCGCTTTCCCGGACACATCCCCGAAAACACCCGCGCCCTGCCCGTGCAGGACCCCGGCCTTGCGGTGACCCTTTCGCCACCGGACGCCGAGCACCTGATCCTGACCTATTGCCACGCGCTGGACCTTGACCTGTGCCACCGGCTGCTGACCCATGGGTTTGCCGGGGCGGGGCTGATCGGGTCGGCCACGAAATGGGCACGCTTTCGCAGTCGTCTTGCCGCCCTCGGCCACAGCCCCGCCAGCATCGCCCGCATACAGTGCCCCATCGGCCACCCGGCGCTTGGCAAACACCCTCAGGCCATTGCCATCGGCGTCGCTGGCCAATTTCTCGACGCAAAACAGAGTTCCCGCTTGCAGGAGATTGCCGGATGACGATCGCCGACCGCCCCCTCCTGCTCAGCGTCGACGGGGTGACCAAAGCCTACCCCGGCGTCGTCGCCAATTCCGATGTGTCGTTCCAGATCAGCCAAGGCGAGATTCACGCCCTGCTGGGCGAAAATGGCGCCGGAAAATCGACGCTGGTCAAGATGATCTACGGCCTCGTCAAACCCGATCAGGGCCGCATGACCCTGCGCGGCACCGACTATGCCCCGCATGAACCCCGCGCCGCCCGTGCCAGCGGGGTGGCGATGGTGTTCCAGCACTTCAGCCTGTTCGAGGCGCTGAACGTCGCGGAAAACGTGGCGCTCGGCATGGAAAATCCGCCGCCGATGGGAACGCTTGCCGCAAAGATCACCCAGGTCTCGCAAGCCTACGGCCTGCCGCTGGACCCGGCGCGCATGGTGGGCGATCTGTCGGCGGGCGAGCGGCAGCGGGTCGAGATCATCCGCTGTCTGCTGCAAGACCCCAAGCTGCTGATCATGGACGAACCGACCTCGGTCCTGACCCCGCAAGAGGTTGAGATTCTGTTCAGAACCCTGCGCCAACTGGCTGCCGAAGGCACGGCGATCCTGTACATCAGCCACAAGCTGGAGGAGATTCGCACCCTGTGCGACGAGGCGACCATCCTGCGGCGTGGCAAGGTCGTGGCGACCTGCACCCCGCGCGACCGCACCGCGCGCGAAATGGCCGAACTGATGGTCGGCTCGGTTCTGACCCCCCCGGCGCGGCAGGCGAAAAAGGAGTGGCCCGCGACGGCCCCCGCCTTGCAGGTGACGGGTCTGTCTGTCAACTCGCCGATCCCGTTCGGCACATCGTTGAAATCCGTCAGCTTTTCGGTGGGGCGCGGCGAGGTTCTGGGCATCGCGGGGGTGGCGGGCAACGGGCAGGACGAACTGCTGCTGGCGCTGTCGGGCGAATTGCGCAGTGCCCCCTCAATGGTGCAAAGTTTCGGGGTGCCGATCGGCGATCACCCGCCCAACGCGCGGCGCAGGCTGGGCTTTGTCGCGGCCCCCGAGGATCGGCTGGGTCATGCCGCAGCCCCGGACATGTCGCTGGTCGAGAACGCCTTTCTGACCGGGGCGATCCGCAAGGGGCTGACGCGCAACGGCTTCATCGACTGGACCGCGACCCGCGACTATGCCGACCGGGTGATCAAGGCCTACGACGTGCGCACCCCCGGAAGCTGGGTCGCCGCCCGCGCCCTGTCGGGGGGCAACCTGCAAAAATTCGTCATCGGCCGCGAACTCAGCCAGTCGCCCGACGTGATCATCATCAATCAGCCCACCTGGGGCGTCGATGCCGCAGCCGCAGCCGCGATCCGGCAGGCGATCCTCGACCGCGCCTCCGAAGGGGCGGCGGTGGTTGTGATATCCCAGGACCTTGATGAACTCCTGGAAATTGCCGACCGCTTTGCCGTGCTGAACGAGGGCAAACTGACCAAACCCCGCCCGGTGCAGGGTCTGACCATCGACGAGATCGGCCTGATGATGGGCGGCGCGCATGGCATGGAGGCAGCCCATGTTCAGCCTTGAAAAACGCCCCAGCCCCTCGCGGTTCTGGCAGGCGGCAACCCCAGTGGTCGCCGTGATCCTGACGATGATCGCAGGCGGGATCATGTTCGCGGCACTCGGCAAGAACCCCGTCCTCGCGATGCGCACCATCTTCTGGGACCCGCTGTTCGGCGAATTCGCCTGGTATCTGCGCGGGCAGCTTCTGGTCAAGGCGGGGCCGCTGATCCTGATCGCGGTGGGGCTGTCTTTGGGGTTCCGCGCCGGGATCTGGAACATCGGGGCCGAGGGCCAGTACATCATGGGCGCGATCTTTGGCGCGTCGGTCGGTCTTGCCGCCTTTCCGACCGACAACCGCCTGATCTTTCCGGCGATGATCGTGGCCGGGGCATTCGGCGGCTGGCTGTGGGGGATGATTCCCGCCATCCTGAAAACCCGCTTCAACACCAACGAAATCCTCGTGTCGCTGATGCTGGTCTATGTGGCCGAGAAAATCCTGTCGAAAGCCGCCCTTGGCTTTCTGCGCAACCCCGAAGGCTCGGGCTTCCCCGGCAGCCGCAACTTCAACAACTTTCCGGCGGCATCCAACCCTGAACTGATCGCGGGGACGGGCATGCACTGGGGCGTGGTGGCGGCCTTCGTCGCGGTGATCTTTGCCTATGTCCTGCTGCAAAAGCACATCCTCGGCTTCCAGATCAAACTCGCAGGCCAGGCCCCCCGCGCCGCCCGGTTCCATGGGGTAAACCCCAAACAGTTGGTCGTGCTGTGCCTCGGGATTTCGGGCGCTTTGGCAGGACTTGCGGGCGTGTTCGAAGTGTCTGGCCCCGCAGGCCAGATCAGCCTCGACTTCAACGTGGGCTACGGGTTTACCGCGATCATCGTGGCCTTCCTTGGCCGCCTGAACCCGATCGGCATCCTGCTGGCGGGTCTCTTGATGGCGCTGACCTACATTGGCGGCGAAATGGCCTCGACCAACCTCGGCCTGCCGTCGGCCGCGATTCAGGCGTTTCAGGGGATGCTGCTGTTCTTTCTG
>JBBRVJ010000070.1:0-17341 GCA_038246975.1 Rhodobacterales bacterium
ATCGTCACGACAGTGTCGCCATATCTGCGCTGGTCCAAAGGGTCGAACCCGGCAGGGATTTCAGGCGCAACCCCCTCTTCCCAAACGACAATCGCCCCCGGCTGCAACCACCCGCCCGCCTGCGCAGACGCCAGCGCCGCCTCGCCCAGCCCGCGGCCATAGGGCGGGTCCAGAAACGCCAGACCGAACCCCGCGCCGCGCACCGGCCCCAGTTTGGTCGCATCGCGCCGGATCACATCGACCTGCGCTTCGACCCGCATCAACCCGACATTCCGCCGCAGGATCCCCAGGGCGACACTGCCATCCTCGACAAACGCGACCGACCTTGCCCCGCGCGACAGAGCCTCCAGCCCCAGCGCCCCGGTCCCGGCAAACAGGTCCAGCACCCGCGCATCGCTGACCGGATCGTTGTATCCACCGTTTATCAACAGATTGAAGATAGCCTCCCGCACACGGTCCGAGGTGGGCCGCAAATGCGCCCTCGCATCGCCCACCCCAACCGCAGACAGATGCAACCCGCGCGACCGCCCCCCGATGATGCGCATTACCTGAGCAGGACCTTCAGATTGACCGCCAGATCCGTGACCATCGCAGGGTCCGGCGATTTTCCCATTTCGATCAGTCGCTTGCCCACCATATAGGCGCGCGGATCGTTCATGGCGTCAACCGCCAAAAGGTCCAACCCCTTGAAATACCAAAAGGAAACCGCCTCTCCCTCTGGCCCGCGCGTGACGATCCGATCATAGCCCGAGTTCAGTCCCGCGATCTGCAACTTGCAGTCAAACTGGTCCGACCAGAACCACGGCGCCGCAGCATACTCCCGTTCCGCACCCATGATGTTGTCGGCCACCACCTCGGCCTGATCAATCGCATTGCCGACCGATTCCAGCCGCAACCGCCCCCCGCGCCACGGAAACGACGCGCAATCCCCCGCCGCCCAGATCGCCGGGTCAGACGTGCGACCATGCGAATCCGTCCAGATGCCGTTCTCGATCTTCAACCCCGCCGCCTGCGCCAGCATGGCATCCGGCACGATCCCGACCCCGGCAATCACAAAATCCGCAGGCAATTCAACACCACCGGTCAGCCGCACGCCCGAAACTCGCCCCTCCCCCAACAGCCGGTCAAGCCCGGTGGACTCCAGTATGCGGACGCCATGCGCCTGATGCAAAGCGCGAAAAAAGTCAGAAGTCTCGGGTGACGCGACCCGTTGCAAGATGCGCGGGGCCATCTCCAGCACCGTCACATCCAGCCCCAGCTTGGCCGCCACCGCCGCCGCCTCCAGCCCGATGTAGCCGCCACCGACGATCACCACCCTGCGGCCCGCCACGAACTCGGCCCGCATCGCGTCGACATCGGCAAGGGTTCGCACCGTGTAAACCCCGTCCAGATCGCCACCCATCGCGGCAGGCAAGCGGCGCGGCATCGACCCTGTGGTCAGCGCCAGTTCGTCATAGGGCAAAACCTCGCCCCCCACCGTCACCGTCCGCGCCACCGCATCAATCGCAGTCACCGGCGCGCCCAGCCGCAGCGAAATCCGGTTTTCCTCATAGAAATCAGCGCCCCGCAGCGACAACCGCTCGGCCGGCATCTGGCCCATCAGATAGGCTTTCGACAAAGGCGGACGCTGATAGGGCGGCGCATCCTCGGCCCCGATCAAGGTGATGTCGCCGGCAAATCCCGCCCCGCGCAGCCGTGCCACCAGCGCCGCTCCGGCCTGCCCTGCCCCGATCACCACCACTTGCGTCATCTGCGTTTCCTCTGGCCGAATTCAGCGCCGAACCCTATATCCGGGATCACCCAGAACGCAACGCGAGAGGATATTCAGATGACGATTTCCGAAGGGGCCAAGCTGCCCGAAGCCACCCTGATGCACATGGGCGACGCCGGTCCGGCCAAGGTCGCGATGGCCGACAAGCTGGCGGGCCGCAAGGTCGTGATCTTCGGCCTGCCGGGCGCCTATACCGGCACCTGCACCACCGCCCATGTCCCAAGCTTCATCCGCACCGCCGAGGGGTTCGCGGCCAAGGGCGTGGACGAGATCATCTGCGTTTCGGTCAACGATCCCTTCGTGATGAAGGCGTGGGGCGAGTCCACCGGGGCGACGGCTGCGGGAATCACCATGCTTGGCGACGCCGATGCTTCGTTCACGCTCGCCATCGGGATGGACTTCAACGCGCCTCCCGTCGGATTGCTGAACCGCTCCAAACGCTATGCGCTGCTAGCCGATAACGGCGTGGTCAAGGTCCTGCATCTGGAGGAAAACCCCGGCGCCTGCGAAATCTCGGGCGGCGAGGCCTTGCTGGCGGCGATCTGATCAGGACTTGGCCAGCAGGTCCATCTTGCTGGCCAGTTTTACGTCCAGTTCAGACAGACCTCCCGCGTCATGGGTGGTCAGGGTGACCGTCACCGTCTTGTAAACATTGGACCATTCCGGGTGGTGGTTCCATTTTTCGGCCCACAGCGCCGCGCGGGTCATAAAGCCGAACGCCTCGACAAAATTGGCGAAGGTGAAGGTCTTGACCAGAGCATCGCGCCCGCCTTCATCGGCCCAGCCCGTGTCATACAGCGGTTTCAGGGCGCTGCGGTCTTGCAGTCGTTCGGCCATGGTCTACTCCTCGGTTTCGACCCTGCGGAACGGGCCATAAGCAGTCAGCACTTCGATTTCCTGGTCCACCGCCCGGCGTTCCCGCTCCAGATATTGGGCGACAGCCGTGCGAAAACTCGGATCGCCGATCCAGTGCAGTGAATGGACCGGCACTGGCAGATAGCCCCGAGCGAGTTTGTGCTCGCCCTGCGCGCCAGCCTCGACCCGCGCCATGCGGTTGGCGATGGCAAAGTCGATGGCCTGATAGTAGCACAATTCGAAATGCAGGCAGGGATGATCCTCGTTGCAGCCCCAGTATCGGCCAAAAAGCGTTTCGCGCCCGATGAAGTTCAGCGCCCCCGCGACAGGCTTGCCGTCGCGAACCGCCAGCACCAGCAGCACGTCGTCCCGCATCGTCGTCTGCACTTCGTTGAAGAACTTGCGCGTCAGATAGGGCGTGCCCCACTTGCGCGCCCCGGTGTCCTGATAGAAGGCCCAGAACGCGTCCCAATGCACAGGCTCGATCTGGTCGCCGGTCAGGGCGGTGATGGTCAGCCCCGACGAACGCGCGGTTTCACGTTCCTTGCGGATCATCTTGCGCTTGCGGCTGGAGAGATCGGCGAGGAAGTCGTCAAACGTGGCATAACCCCGGTTTTCCCAGTGGAATTGTTGGGTTACGCGGTGAAGAAGGCCGTGCTGACCGGCCATCTCGGCAGCCTCGGCTTCGGTGCAAAACGTGACGTGAACCGACGACAGGCGGTTTTGTTCGGCAATGCCGATCGTTGCCTCCAACAGCGCCGCGCGGGCATCCGCGTCGCCAAAGAACCGCCGCCCGGTTGCAGGCGTGAACGGCACCGCGATCTGCAGCTTCGGATAATACCGCCCCCCGGCCCGCACCAAAGCCTCGGCCCAGCCGTGGTCAAAGATGTATTCGCCCTGACTGTGCGATTTGACATAGATCGGCACGGCTCCGGTGATCCGGCCGTCTTGCCGCAATATCAACGGCTTGGGTTGCCACCCGGTCCCGGCGCCCGTGGATTTCGACCGATCCAGCGCCGAAAGGAAGCGATGGGTGGTGAAAGGGTCTGTCGGTCGGCCTCGGGTCGCCTCGGGGCAGGCGACCAAGTCCCAGTCGGAGGCAGGGATTTCGGTCAGGCTGTCGTGCAGGGTCAGGTCGGGCGGCATGACAGGTGTTCCGATTGAGACGAGCGCCGGGGGTTTCACACCCCCGGACCCCCGTGGGATATTTGCGCCAGCTGGAAGCAAGTGGTCCGTCGGCGCGTGACGTCAAGCGGCGAAGGCTGCGGGATAGCCTTCGAACGTGATGTTATGGGCGATCCGGCGGGCCTGCGCCTCGGCTTCGGGCGAACGGATGGTCCAGCACAGGATCATGGCCCCTTGGGCGTGAAGGTCGGCGACACGGGGGCGCGTCAGGTCGTTGGCCTCGTGGCTGATGAAGCTGCTCTCGGTCGCGTCGAAGTCAGGTATGCCGCGCAGGCGGTCGCAGGTCTCAGGCGGCAAGGGGTGCCAGTCGGCGGGGTCATAGGCGCTGGTGGTCAACCCGCGCGGCAGATCGGGGGCGAGGCGGGCCATGTGGACCATGCTGTGCGGGTTGAAGGACATCATGGCAACTGGACCCGCATAGCCGTGCAGGGCGGCTGCGGTGGCAGCCTCCAGCCGGCCATCGGTGGGCGACATGGTCAACGTCTGGTCCTTGACCTCGATCAGCAGAGGGACTTTGCCATCGATCAGGGCCAGAACTTCGGACAGGGTCGGTATCCCGTCGGCGCTGTGTGCCAAAAGGACCTGGCCCAACTCGGCGGCAGCCCGGATGTTGACCGGGCCGGCCTGATCCGTCAGCCGATCCAGCGTTTCGTCGTGAAACACCATCGCCTGCCCGTCCGCCGACAGTTGCAGGTCAATCTCTATCCCATAGCCCACCGCCACCGCGGCACGGATGGCGGAGGCGGAGTTCTCGATCCGGCCAAGGCTGCGGTCGTGATAGCCGCGATGGGCGATTGGGGTGGTCAGAAAGGCGGGCGGCAAGGCGACACGCATCAGCGGATCTCGAAAATCGCTTCGATTTCAACGGCCACACCCAGGGGGAGCGAGGCGGCAGACACCGCAGAGCGGGCGTGACGCCCCGCATCGCCCATGACGGCGACCATCAGATCGGACGCGCCGTTGATGACCTTGGGCTGATCGGTGAAGTCTGGGGTCGAGTTGACAAAACCCACCAGCTTGACCGCCCGCACCACCCGGCCCCAATCGCCGCCGACCGCCTTCTTCAACTGCGCCAGAATCGAGATCGCACAAGACCGCGCCGCCGCGGCCCCCTGTTCGACGGCAAGGTCGTCGCCCAGTCGACCCTTTGTAAGACCAGCCGCAGTCTGGCTGATCTGGCCCGAGATGTAGACATGCGCCCCGGTGATCATAAAGGGCACATAGTTGGCGGCGGGTGCCGGCGCGTCGGGCAGGGTGATGCCCAGTTCGGCAAGGCGGGCGTCGATGGTCATGGAACAGGTCCTGTCTTGGGCGGAACGGGCAAGATTGCCCACCCTGCGGGTCAGCTTTCGCGGAAGGCGCGGGAGAAGTAATCGGTGAAGGGTTTGACCAGATAGGCCATCGGCGAACGCTTGTCGGTCTGGATGAACGCCTCGACCGGCATTCCGGGCAGCAGCACCAAAGACCCGAGTTTATCGATTTCGCCGGGGTCCAGTTCGATTTCGGCCCGGTAAAAGGTCATCTGGGTGCGCTGATCGGTCAGCGCGTCAGCCGATACCAGCACGACATGGCCCGACAGTTCCGGCGTGGTGCGCGAGGAAAACGCCGACATGACCAGTTTCACCGACTGGCCTACGAACACCTCGTCGATGTGAATCGGCTGCACTTGCGTGGCGATGACCAGAGGGCGATCCTGCGGGATCAGATACAACACGGGTTCGGCGGGCCGGATCACCGAGCGGGGGGTCGTCACCAGCATGCCCAGCACGATCCCCGACACCGGCGCACGGATGTCCAGCCGCGCAATGCGTTCGACCAGCGCGCGGCGGCGTTCCGCCAGTTCAAGCGCCCGTGGTCCAAGGTCGCGCAACTGGGTATTCGCCTCTTCGCGCCGGACGGCGGCAAGACGCAGAATCTCGATCTCGACTTCGGTCGCGCGCCCTTCGGATTGGGCGCGACTGGCGATCAACTCGCCGTCCTGCCCCTGCAACCGGGCGGTTTCGCGTTCAAGGCTCAGCACGCGACTGGCTTGGGCAAGACCTTTGTCCAGCAATTTCTGTTGATCCGCAAGCTCTTGCGAGATCAGATCCAACTGGGTGGCCAGCGAAACGCGCTGAGCATCGACCCCTTGCACCTGAGCCGAAATCTGCTCTTGCCGCTTTTCCAACTGGGCGGTTTGCTGGACAACGGTATCGCGGCGGGCAGCGAAAAGGCGGCGTTGCCCTTCGATCTGTTCGGAGACATCGGGTCGGGTCGTGCCCATCGACGTCAGTTCATCGGCGAACACCAGCGTGTCGGAATCGTCACGCTCTGCCTCCAGCCGCGCGCGGCGAGCCATGGTTTCAAACAATTGCCCTTCGACGATCACCAGTTCCGAGTTCAGCAGATTGCCATCAAGCCGTACCAGCACGTCGCCGGCGGCAACCGTCTGGCCATCCTTCACGTCGATCTCCGCGACCACCCCCCCATCGGGATGCTGGACGACCTGCCGGTTCTGTTCGACCTCGATCAACCCTGAACTGATGATGGCACCCGAGATCGAGGTCAGGAAACCCCAGCCGCCAAAGCCTGCGACCAGCAGCACGATCGTCAGGAAGCCGCCGATGAGCGGACGGTTGGCGGACCACGCGGCTTTGGCGGGTTTGGTGCCGGGGGGGGGCGTTTCGTTCACGACAACCGCATCGTCTACTTTTTTCAAGAAACGCCTCCGGGGCCGGTGGCCCGCACAATTTCTGTGTGGTTCTTGACCATCTCGCGCAGAACCTGATCGCGCGGGCCAAAGGCGCGGCGGGTGCCGTCCTCCAGCACCAGCAGCATGTCGCATTCCTGAATTGCCGCCGGTCGATGCGCCATGATCAGAACCGACCGCCCTTCATCCTTCATGGACCGGATCGCGAGGTTCAGTGCCATCGACCCGTCGTTGTCGAGGTTCGAGTTCGGCTCGTCCAGCACCAGCAGCACGGGGTCGTCGTACAGCGCACGGGCCAGTCCGACCCGCTGAATCTGACCGCCCGACAGCCGCCCACCCAAGGCAGCGACGCGGGTGTCGTAACCTTCGGGAAGTTTCACGATCATCTCATGGGCGGCGGCCTTCTTGGCGGCGGCCACGACTTTGGCAGGATCGGGGTCGCTTTTCAGGCGGGCGATGTTTTCCGCGATCGTGCCTTCGAACAGCGTGATCCGCTGCGGCAGATAGCCTATGTAGCTGCCCAGAACGTCGGGGTCGTACTGGTCCAGAGTCGCCCCGTCGAGCCGCACCTTGCCGCCCGCAGGCTTCCAGACGCCGATCAGCGCGCGGGCCAGCGTGGATTTGCCCGCGCCGGACGGCCCGATGACCCCCAAAGCCTGCCCCGGTTCCAGCCGGAAGCTGATCATTCGCAGCACGGCCTGCGTATCGCCGGGCGGCACCACCGTCAGGTTCTGCACGTCCAGAATCGCCCGTGGGCGCGGCAGGGCGGTGCGTGGCGGTTCGACCGGCATCCGGGTCAGCAGTTCGGCCAACCGCGCGCGGCCTTCCTGAGCGCGGGTCACCACCGCCCATTGGCCGACCGCCTGTTCAATCGGGGCCAGCGCGCGGCCCATCAGGATCGACCCTGCGATCATCGCACCGGCGCTCAGTTCGCCCTGCAGCACATAATAGGCCCCCAGTCCCAGCATCGCCGATTGCAGGAACATCCGGAACGTCTTGGACACCGCCGAAAAACTGCCCGCCAGATCGGCCGCCGAAATGCCTTGCGCCAAGGCCACCGACCGCGCCTTTTGCCAGCGGTCAAAGGCGGCTTCGGTCATCCCCAGCGCCTGCACCAGTTCCGATTCCTGCTTGATGGCGTCCGACATCATTTCGGCGCGCATCGTGGCCGCATTGGTCTTTTGCAGAGGGGCCAGCGTCATCCGCTGATTCATGACGGTGACGATGACCAGAAAGATCCCGCCCGCCACGGCCAGCCAGCCCAACATCGGATGAAAGATGAAGATCGCCGCCACAAACACCGGCGTCCACGGAATGTCGAAGATCGCCAGCAGCACAGGCGATGCCCACAGCCGCTGCACCGATTCCAGATCGCGTTGTGCGGCCAGCGCCACAGGATCGCCCGGTTGCAGCGTCAGGCGGCGCAGGGCTGCGGAAAACACCCGTCGGTCCAGCCGATCCTGTATCCGCGCCCCGATCCGCGCCATGACGCGGCCCCGCGCATGGTCCAGAATCCCCATCGCGAGGAACAGAAAGCCCACCAGAACCGACAGGGCGACCAGCGTCGCCTCTGACCGGCTGCCCAACACGCGGTCATAGACTTGCAGCATGTACAGCGGTCCGGTCAGCATCAGCAGGTTCACAAAGACCGAAAACACAAAGACCGCGATCAGCAGAGCCCGCTGATCGGCCCGCGTTGCAGCCAGCTCGTCGCTTCCGCGTTGAGTTTCGTTTCGTGCCATCTGCCCAATCCCTGCGCTCACTTAGCGTCGCACCTCGGCGCAATTCTTCCGGCCCCTTGAGGGAACCTGCCTTGCCCGTTGTACGTTCTTGTCCGTCAGCATATGCGTTGTTCGTTAAAGATTAAAGCGTGGCTTGCTGCAATGCCCGGATTGAACACAGGACGTGATGCACGATGAAGGCACCCCGCCCCTCACTGGTTGTGATTGCCGCCCTGGCCGGCCTGACCGCCTGTACCCCCGCACCGGCGCCGCAAGGGATCAACGATCCCGACGAGGCAGCAAACCGCGAGGTTCATGCCCTGAATCTGGCGATAGACACGGCTGTGCTGCGGCCTGTCGCCAGTGCCGTCAGGAGCGAGGGCCCGCCCGGGCCGTTGGCCAGAGTCATCGGCAATTTTGCCGATAATCTGGACGAACCGCGTCGGGTGGTGAACAGCCTTCTGCAACTGCGCATCGCCAATGCGGGCGAGAACGCGCTGCGCTTTGTCGTCAATACCACGTTCGGCCTTGGCGGCGTGCTGGACCCTGCCGGTGCGTTGGGTCTGAACGGCAAGGACACCGATTTTGGCGAGACTTTGCATGTCTGGGGCGTTGGCGAGGGTACTTACGTCGAATTGCCGGTCTTCGGGCCTTCAACCTCGCGCGATGCGTTCGGCATGGCGGTTGATTACGCGATAAACCCGGTGCGCATCCTTCTTGACCCTCCGGAAAGCTATGTTGCCACGGCTGCGGGCGCAGCGTCAAGAATCGGTGATCGCGGGCGGTATTCCAATACGGTCGATTCGATCCTATATGACAGCGCAGACAGTTATGCGCAGGCCCGGCTGCTGTATCTGCAAAACCGCAGGTTCCAGCTTGGCCAGACTGGCGGCGATGACGCCGCATTCGAAGACCCCTACGAGGATCCCTATGCCCAATGACCCGCTTTTCATGACCCGTCGTTCCTTCGGTGCGGGCCTAGCCGCAGGTGCCGGTTATCTGGCGCTCGCCTTGCCTGTGCGGGCGCTGACAGTCGATCAGGCGCGCGCGCTGGTTGACAAGGCGGTGTCCGAAATCAATGCCACGATCAATTCGGGCAAAACCGAATCCGCGATGTTCGTCGATTTCGAGCGTATCTTCGCCCGATATGCCGACGTGCCGGTGATTGCGCGGTCCGCGCTGGGTGTGGCGGCACGGTCGGCCAGCAAAACCGATATGGCGGCCTTCACCGACGCCTTTCAGGGGTATATCAGCCGCAAATACGGGCGCCGCTTCCGCGAATTCATAGGCGGCAAGATCGAAGTGACCGACGCGCGACCGCTGAAAGGCAACTTCGAGGTCAGTTCCATCGCATATCTCAAAGGCGAATCGCCGTTTGACTTGCGCTGGCATGTGTCCGACAAATCCGGCAAGCAGTTGTTTTTCAACATCATCATCGAAGGCGTCAACATGCTGGCGTCCGAGCGGACCGAACTGGGTGCCATGCTGGACAAACGGGGCGGCAACATCGCGGCGTTGACTGCGGACCTCAGGAAAACCTGACGCCAGAAAAGCTCCGACGAACCGGTTTCATCCGTTCAGAAGTATCCCGCCGGGTGAGGGGCATCGCGGGGCGACGCGCGTGTATCTCCGTTTCGCCGGACCCTGCCTATTGCCCCAAAAGATCGCGCAGCAAAGCCTCGATCGGGTCCACCCGTTCCACAGGGCCCAGATTCTCGTCCACTTGCAAGTCGCGCTCGACATAAGGCTCCGGAGCTGGTCCGGGCGGCGCGCGGTATTCGGGAATCGTCATCGGCAAGTCGGTCACCGGCAAACCGGCATTCACCCGCACCATGACCTCGTGCCAGATTTCGGCCGGCAAGCCGCCCCCGGTCACCCCCTCCAACGGCGTGTTGTCGTCATATCCCATCCAAACGCCGGTCACATAATCGGCAGTGAACCCGATGAACCACGCATCGCGCGCGGCCTGCGTCGTGCCGGTCTTGCCCGCCGCCGGACGCCCGTCCAGCCGCGCCCGCCCGCCGGTGCCATCGTCAATGACCTGGCTCATCATGTAGGTCAATTCGCGCGCGGCAGTCTCCGAGATCACCCGCTCGCCAATCCCGCCCCCCGGCCCGATCATCGGGGTATCCTCGCCCTGCAGACGCAACTCCATCATCCCGTAGGGCGTCACCGAGGACCCGCCGTTCAGGATACCCGCATAGGCCCCGGTCATTTCCAGCAACGTCGATTCAGACGCCCCCAATGCCAAGGCAGGCCCCGCTGCCAGATCGCTTTGAATGCCGAATTGCAACGCCACCGCCCGCACCAGATCGCGCCCCACTGCTTCGGATACCCGCACCGCCGGGATGTTGCGGCTTTCGGCAAGCGCCTGCGTAAGGGTGATCATGCCCTTGAATTCCTTGTCGTAGTTCTGCGGCGTCCAGCGCCCGGACCCCGGAATATCGAGCGTCAGCGGCGAATCCTCGACGTAATCTGCCCCGCTCCACCCCAGATCAAGGGCTGCGGCATACACAAAGGGCTTGAACGATGACCCGGTTTGCCGCATCGCCTGCGTCGCCCGGTTGAACGACCCGGCCGCCACTATGTTGCGCCCGCCGACCATGGCGCGCACCGCCCCGTCGGCGCTCATCACCACGATCGCCGCCTGCGCATTTGACCCTGCTTTCACCTTGTTTTCGAAGATGTAGGCCAACCCGTCTTCGGCCGCCGTTTGCAGTTTCTGGTCCAGCGTGGTCCGGATGATCACGTCCTCGGTGGTTTGTCTGGTCAGAAAGGCGGGGGCTGATTCCATCACCCAGTCGGCAAAGGCCCCGCCTGCATTGCGCGCGGCCGCTTGCGACAGTTGCGCAGGATTCGCCAGCGCGCCGGAAGCCTGTTCAGCCGTGAGATAGCCCTGATCGCGCATCAGCCCGATGATCACCGCTGCGCGGTCCTGTGCTCGCCTCAGGTTGTTGGTCGGCGCAAATCGCGACGGCGCTTTCAGCAATCCCGCCAGCATGGCGCCTTCTGCCGGGCCAACCTGATTGGCGGATTTGCCGAAATACCGCTGCGCCGCCGCCTCGAATCCGCGCGCGCCTGCACCCAGATAGGCGCGGTTGAAGTAAATCGTCAGGATTTCCTGCTTGGAGTATTTCGCCTCCATCGCCATCGCGTAGGGCATTTCCTTCAGCTTGCGCCAGATGCCGCCAGACCGGCAGTCTTCTTCATAGGCCGCTTCGGATTTCCACAAGGCCGCATCATAGACCACCCCCAGGCACAGCAATTTCGCCACCTGCTGCGTGATCGTCGATCCGCCGTTGCCCTCCAGCGGCCCGCGCCCTTCGGACATGTTGATCCGCACAGCCGAGGCGATGCCGCGCGGACTGATGCCGAAATGGCGATAGAACCGTTTGTCTTCGGTGGCGATGACGGCGTTGTGCAGATCTTTCGACACGGTATCTGCACTGATCTGCCCGCCAAACGTCTCACCGCGCCAGGCATAAACGTCGCCATTACGGTCCAGCATGGTGACCGACCCGCGCGACCGGGCGTCCAGCAAGTCTGTCACCGGGGGCAGTTGGGCGTAGAAATAGAACACGATCCCGCCGAGGATCATCGCCGTGACAGCCCCCAGCCGCCATGTGGTGCCCCAGACCACGCGCCACATCAGATGAATCAATCCGGCAATCAATCCGCGTCTTGGCCGTGGCTTTCGCGGGGGGGATGTCCTGCGCGCTGCCGGTTTGGCGACTGCCTTGGCCGCATAGCGCCTGTCCGCCACGATGGGTCCACGCCCTTTGCCCGAAGTTGCCATGCCTGCCGTGCCCGCCCGTATGCGCGTGTTTGCTTTGGGCGTTTATACGCTGCACGCATGGGAATGTGGAGCCGTGAGAAGGGCGATTCGGGTCCTCAGAAAGCCTTCTTTTTGAACTG
Source organism: Rhodobacterales bacterium (assembly GCA_038246975.1). GTDB lineage: Bacteria > Pseudomonadota > Alphaproteobacteria > Rhodobacterales > Rhodobacteraceae > JAIYDJ01. The sequence continues at coordinate 12,137 of JBBRVJ010000070.1, forward strand.
TTGCATTATTTTGAGGCTATCCTGCGGATTTGCGCCGATGCCTGCCCGCCGTAAACCCGTCACAAACTTGTGCAGCCCCCCTGAAAGCCTCCCTCATTCGGCCAAGGGCCTGCAACGGCTTCTGGTCAGGGAAAGGGGTGCGACGTGAAACTCATCATAGCAGCCATCAAGCCATTCAAGCTGGAAGAGGTCCGCCAAGCGCTGACCGACATCGGCGTGCGCGGCATGATGGTGACTGAAATCAAAGGCTTTGGCGGCCAGTCGGGTCATACCGAGATTTACCGTGGCGCCGAATATGCCGTGAACTTCGTGCCGAAAGTGCGGCTTGAAATCGTGGTCAGCGATGCGCTGGCCGAAGCGGTGGTCGAAACCATCGCAAAGACCGCCCGCACCGACAAGATCGGGGACGGCAAGATTTTTGTGCTGGACGTGCAACATGCCATGCGTGTGCGGACCGGTGAAACCGATGACAACGCGCTGTAAGACGCCGGGAAGGGGAACCAAAACGATGAAGAACCTGATGAGATACTCTGGCCTTGCGGCGCTAGGCGCGTCCGCGTTTGCCAGTCTGCCCGCATGGGCACAGGAGGCGACCACCGAAGCGGCCACCGCCACCACCGAGGCGGCGGCTCTGGTGCCTTATGTCTTCGAGAAGTCCGTCAACAACGGCGATGTGGCATGGATGAGCATTGCCACCGTGCTGGTATTGCTGATGACGGTGCCGGGGCTCGCGCTGTTCTATGGCGGCCTGGTGCGTACCAAGAACATGCTGTCGATGCTGACGCAGGTCTTTGCCATCTCGGCGGTCGTCTGCATCATCTGGGTCGTCTACGGCTATTCGTTGGCCTTCTCTTATGGCGGGTCGATGGACACTTATGTCGGCGGATTTTCCAAGATGTTCCTTGCCGGCGTCGATGTAACGTCAATGGTGCCGACGTTCACCAACGGGGTCTGGTTGCCGGAATACACCTTCATCGCGTTCCAGATGACCTTTGCGATGATCACACCCGCCCTTATCGTGGGGGCCTTTGCCGAGCGGATCAAGTTTTCGTCGCTGATGGTGTTCGTCATCCTGTGGGTGACGCTGATCTACTTCCCGATGGCACACATGGTCTGGTGGTGGGGCGGCCCGGACTTCCTCGCCGAACAGCAGACGCTGAAGCTGATTGCCGAAGCTGCGGGCGATACGGCCGGGGCCGAAGCTGCCGCTGCCAATCTGGCCGCGAACGGGTTGCTGTGGAACTGGGGTGCGCTGGACTTTGCAGGCGGCACCGTGGTGCACATCAACGCCGGGGTTGCCGGTCTGGTCGGTTGCCTGATCCTTGGCAAACGGGTGGGATACGGCAAGGAATCGATGGCGCCGCATTCGCTGACCATGACGATGATCGGTGGCGCGCTGCTGTGGGTCGGCTGGTTCGGTTTCAACGCCGGGTCGAACTTCGAGGCGAACTCGATCACCTCGCTGGCCATCGTGAACACCTTCGTCGCCACCGCCGGAGCGGGTGTGGCCTGGATGTTCGCGGAATGGCTGTTCAAGGGCAAACCCTCGCTGCTGGGTCTGGTGTCGGGGGTGGTCACCGGTCTGGTTGCCGTCACCCCGGCGGCAGGTTTTGCCGGACCGATGGGCGCGCTGGTGCTGGGTCTGGTGGCCGGTACCGCCTGTTTCTTCTTCGTGGCCTACGTCAAGAACATGTTCAACCTGGATGACAGTCTGGACGTGTTCGGCATCCACGGCCTCGGCGGCATCATCGGGGCCCTCGCCACCGGCATCCTCGTCAATCCGGCGTTGGGCGGGGCAGGTATCCCGGATTATACCAGCGTTCCGGGTACGTTGCAGGTTGCGGCCTATGACATGGGCTTCATGCTGACGGCGCAGGCCAAGGCGGTTGGGTTCACCATCCTGTTCTCGGGCATCGGGTCATTCATCCTGTTCAAGCTGGTCGATCTGCTGATGGGCCTGCGCGTCAAGGAAGATATCGAACGCGAAGGCCTCGACGTCGCCGCACACGGCGAACGCGCCTACAACATGTGAGGTTGCAGGCCGGGATCCTCCCCCCGGCCCGCCAACGCGCCCGAAGGGTTCTCTCCGATGGCGCAAGACGGTGACGGTCCGCGGGTCCTCCCCCTGCGGGCTGTTTTCGTTTGCGTGTTCGGTGCGCAGGCCAGCGTCAGCCGATCACCTGCGCAACCGCCGCCGCCAGAACCGGCACAGTCCGGGCATTCAGCCCCGCGATGTTGATCCGGCTGTCGCCGACCATATAGATGCCATGCGCAGCGCGCAGCCGATTGACCTGCGCTTCGGTCAACCCAAGGCGGCTGAACATGCCGCGATGGGTAGCGACAAAATCGAAGCGGTCCGAGTTGGTGGCGCGGCGCAATTCATCGGCCAGCGACTGCCGCAGCGACAGCATGTTCAGGCGCACATGCTCCAACTCGGCCTTCCAGTCGGCCGTCAGGGCTGAATCCTCCAGAATCATCGTGACCAGCCGCGCCCCATGGTCGGGCGGGAAGCTGTAATTCTGCCGGTTCAGAAACGCGAGGTTGCCTTGCGTCACCGCCTTGTCGCCCCCCAAGGCGATCAGAACTCCGGTGCGTTCGCGGTAGATGCCAAAGTTCTTGGAACAGCTTGCGGCAATCAGCACCTCGGGGAACCGCGCCGCGATCATCCGGGTCGGTGCGGCGTCCGCCTCCAGCCCGTCGCCAAATCCCTGATAGGCAAGGTCGATGAACGGAACGGCCCCGCGCGCCGTCAGCACGTCCGCCACCTGCTCCCAGTCGGCCAGCGTCAGATTGGCCCCGGTCGGATTGTGACAACAGCCGTGCAGCAACACCACATCCCCGGCCGCCACCGAACCGAGGTCCGCCAGCATCCCCGCCACATCGACCGAGCCCTTGACCGGATCGAAATACCGATACTCCGCCATCTTCATCCCCAGATAGCGGATGATCGACGGGTGGTTCGGCCAGGTCGGGTTCGACAGCCATACAGCAGCCCCCGGCGACGCAAGCCTGATCAGTTCCAGCGCCTGCCGGATCGCCCCCGTCCCCCCCGGCGTGGCGACGGAAGATGCGTTCGCCGGCACCTCTCCCAGAATCATCCGCAGCATCGCCGCGTTGAACGCGGGCTCCCCGGCAAGGCCGGTATAGGTCTTGGTGGTTTCCACCTCCCACAACCGCTTTTCCGCCGCCTTGACCGCGCGCATCACCGGGGTCAACCCGGCCGCATCCTTGTAGACGCCGACGCCAAGGTCGATCTTGTCGGCGCGGGGGTCGTCTCTGAACATCTGGATCAGGATCAGGATCTTGTCCTGCACCTGAGGCTTCAAAGCATCAAGCATCTGGTCTCTCCCTCGTGAATGGCCAAAGGCCCGTCCCCATGACTTTCTTGAAGTCCGCTTTCCTCTTGGCCCAAATATCCCACGGGGGTCCGGGGGTGTGAAACCCCCGGCTTTCGCCGCGGGTCCGGGGTGTGAAACCCCCGGCTTTCGCCGCAGGTCCGGGGTGTGAAACACCCGGCTTTTACCGCAGCAGTCGCATGATCCCCCGACGGTCGGCTCAAAGGCTGCCTTGGCCTTTTTCAACCGGCAGATCGTCATACATGCCCCACTCGGCCCAGGACCCGTCATACAGCGCATGGTTGCGGTGGCCGATGCGGGCCAACGCCAGCGACAGCACCGCTGCCGTGATCCCCGACCCGCAGGTGGTGATCGCGGGCTTTCCAAGATCGACCCCCGCTTCGGCAAACACCGCCCGCAGACCCGCCGCATCCTTCATCGTCCCATTGGCGTTCAGCACCGAAGTGTAGGGTACGTTCCGCGCCCCCGGAATATGTCCTGCCCGCAAACCGGGGCGGGGTTCTGCGACCTCGCCGCGAAACCGGGGGGCGGACCGCGCGTCGATGATCTCTGCCTCGGCCAGTTTGCTGGCATGGGCCACTTGGGTCACATCCTTGACCAGATGGTTCTGGCGGCTGACCGTGATGTGGCGGTCGCGCAAGACCGGAGGCATATCCTCGACCTCGCGCCCCTCGGCCTGCCATTTCGGAAACCCGCCGTCCAGCACGGCCACCTCCACCTTGCCCATCAGCCGGAACGTCCACCACACCCGCGCCGCGCTGAAAATCCCGGTGCCGTCATAGACCACCACCTGATGCCCGTCGCCCACCCCCATCGCCCGCATCCGGCTGATGAACTTTTCGGGCGGCGGGGCCATGTGCGGCAGGGCAGAACGGTGGTCGGAATTGGCGTCGATGTCGAAAAACCGCGCGCCGGGGATATGGGCGGCCAGATATTCGGCTTTCGCGGTGCGGCCCGTGTCGGGCAGATACCACGACGCATCCAGCACCCGCAGATCGGGGTCTTTCAGATGGTTCGCCAGCCATTCGGTGGAGACCAGGGTTTTCGGATCATCGGCACTCATCGCGGCGGCTCCTGCGGGGATCGAAAACCGATAGACCGGGACACCACCGCTTGCAAGGCGCCCAGCACACCCCGCGCGCAACTTTGTTGCGGGATCAGCCGCGATGGCCTTCTTTCATGATCCGCGCCTTCTGACGGTCCCAATCGCGCTTGGCCGAGGTTTCGCGCTTGTCCGACAGCTTCTTGCCCTTGGCCACACCGATCTTGATCTTCACCATGCCGCGTTCGTTGAAATACATCTTGAGCGGCACCAGCGTCATGCCTTCGCGGCCCACCGCAACCCACAGCCGCGACAATTCCTTGGCCGACACCAACAGCTTGCGCCGTCTGCGTTCTTCATGGCCGAACTGCTTGGCCTGCACATAGGGCGCGATATAGCCGTTGATCAGCCACAACTCGCCGCCCTCGACCGACGCATAGGACTCGCCGAGGTTCGAGCCGCCCTGGCGCAGCGATTTGACCTCGGACCCCATCAACATGATGCCTGCCTCAAGATCGCTCTCGATGGCATAGTCGAACCGGGCACGGCGGTTTTCGGCGATGAGTTTGGAATTGGGATCGGAGATTTTGACCATGATCGCCCCGAGATAGGCACCGCGCGGCCGAAAGTCCAGATCATGCGGCCAGTGCCACCTCGCGCCGGGCCAGCAACGCGCGGGCGGCGACCATGTCCAGCCGGGGGAAGAAATCGCTGACCGGCCGCTGACCTGCTCCCTGTGCGATGCCGGGACAATGGAGCAGAACACCGGACTGCGCCCAGACCGCCTCATCCTCGGCGAACATCGGG
>JBBRVJ010000071.1:0-17249 GCA_038246975.1 Rhodobacterales bacterium
CCGCGCCCGGGGGGGGTTCAACCCCCCCCCCCACCCATCCACCGGGGGGGTGTGGGGGGGGGGGTGGGGGGGTGTCTCCCCCGCACCGCCCCTTACCTGATCACCACACCCCCTCCGCGCAGCGCCCAGACCAGCCGCGTTTCTGCCGCCAGCGTCAGCGCGCGTCCCCCTGGTGGCGGGACAATGTCCAGTGCCGCAACCAGTGTCGCGCTGTCCATCCCCGGCAGGCTGGCAAAGGCGTCGAACAGCCGGTCCGCTCCGGCGGCATCCACCGGAATCAACAAAGCCTGCCCGTCCGCCTGTTTCAGCCGCCAGACCCGCCGACCGCGCAGCGACAACAGGCGCAACTCGATCAGGTCCGCCAGACTGACATAGCCCCCGGCCCCCGGCCCCAGATAGCCGATCTGGCCCTCGTCCACCTCGACCACCCCCGGCCCGTCCCAGCCCTGATCGAACCGCAGCCGTCGCCACGCCAGCACAGCCCAGCCAGTCCCGAGCCCCAGTACCGCGAGCCCCAACGGCACGAAGAAGTACCCTCCCAGCCCGACCAACCAGCCCCCTGCCATGGCCGTTGCGCCACCGAAAATCACCTCCCGCACGCGGTTGAAACCGGCCAGCAGTTCCGGGCGGATCAAAGGCATGGCTGCACTTTCGTCGGATCGGCAGCGGACCCGGAAGGCCGGTTCAAAGGAATCCAATCGGCTGAAAGGTGAAGGCGACGGCATAGGTGTAAAGCGTCAGGCTCGCCACCGCCCGCGCCGCCGACCGGGTGCGCATGTCAAAGTCATGCGCCACAATGATCCCCCGAACCGATGTCAGCGAATCCTCGTCCATCAGGTCACCCATATAGCCCAGGGTCTGCCCGATCACTCTGGGGTCGGATTTTCCGGCCTTCAGTTCGACCACAACCACGCGGTCCTTATCATCCTTGCACAGGATGTCGATGAAACCCGAGGTGACATAGCGTTCGGCCCCATCATCAATGATCCTGAGACCAGACTCCAGTCGGGTGATATCACGCCGCAGCGCCACTTGCATGTCGCGTTCCAATGAGAGTTTTTGCTTTTCGAGACTTGCTCCTTCGTTCAAGGGAATGTCTGATCTAAAATGTGGCCCCTCAGCGTCAGACGAAAGCGCAGGTCTGGCCCCGGCGTCGGTCAAGTATCGCTGATACAAAGCCACCGCCGCCTTGTAAGACGCCAGATTGTTTCGGATGTTGCCATCAGTCTGAATCCTTGACGGGTTCGCCCGCCCCCTTCGTTCGTCTTCGGTCGAATAGTTCAACTCGTCGATCAGTTGTCGATAGCCTCCGGTCGAGAAAAGCTCCTCGAGTGGTCCGTATGATTTTTCAACCTTTTGCCAATGGCTCAAACGGGTGGCGATGGATTGTTCCGGGTATCCCTGTTCAACCAACCAACGCCTGTAATCTTCTCTCATTCTTGCCCCCAAAGTTGCTCGCATCGGTCGAAAGCAGGTCATCCCCAATCCCCCAACTGAACCTGCCACAGGGTCAGCGCCGCCACCGTCGCTGTATCGGCGCGCAGGATACGCGGGCCAAGGTTGACCGGGACCACCGCCGCCATCCCGCGCAACCGCGCGGCCTCGCGGTCGGAAAACCCACCTTCGGGACCGATCAGGACGGCCCAAGCCGCCCCCCGGCCCCCCGGCAATACCGCCGCCTGCCCTGCCATCGCCTCGTCACACCACATCAGACGCCGCTGATCCGGCCAGTTGGACAGCACCCGCTCCAACCCCATCAACTCGGCCACGTCGGGTACGAACGTTGCCCCGCACTGTTCGGCCGCCTCGACCGCGTGGGCCTGCAGACGGTCCTGCCGGATGCGTTCGGAATTGGTGTGCTGCGTCTGCACCGGGACGATGCGCGACACGCCCATTTCCACCGCCTTCTCGACGATGAAGTCGGTGCGCGCCTTCTTGATCGGGGCGAACAGCAGCCACAGGTCGGGCGGCAGAACCAGATCCCGCAGCAGCGCCTCGCAGATCAGAACGCCGCCGCGCTTGCCGACCTCTGCCACCACCGCGCGCCATTCGCCGTTGCGCCCGTTGAACAGCGCGACCATCGCCCCCACCCCAAGCCGCATCACTCCGAACAGATAATGCGCCTGATCGGCCCCCAAAGCGACGGGTTGCCCCGCCGCCAGTGCCTGATCTACATACAGCCTGATCTTTGCCTCCGACATGGACCCGATCCTATGCAAGACAGCCGGCAAATGCCAGAGGCCGCCCCCGCAACGCCCCCCGCGGATGCCGTTGTCGCGGATGCGACGGCAGGCAACTGGGTCGACCGTTTTGCGCCACCTGCGACCCGGCCCTACCTGCGGCTCAGCCGGGCCGACCGGGCCATCGGCACCTGGCTGTTGTGGATTCCCTGCCTGTGGGGCGTGGCGCTTGCCGCGACCCAAGACGGCTTTCGCCCTGCCGACATCTGGCTGATCGCCAGCAGCGGCGCGGGCGCGTTCCTGATGCGGGGGGCGGGCTGCACCTGGAACGACATCACCGACCGGCACATCGACGCCGCCGTCGCCCGCACCCGGTCACGCCCCCTGCCGTCGGGTCAGGTCACGGTGCGCAATGCCTTGATCTGGATGGTGATGCAGGCCCTGACCGCCGCCCTGATCCTGTTCAGTTACAATCTGACGGCCATCGCCCTGGGCATCGGATCGCTGGCGCTGGTCTGCATCTATCCGTTCGCCAAGCGGTTCACCTGGTGGCCGCAGGCGTTTCTGGGGCTGGCGTTCAATTGGGGGGCGCTGTTGCTGTTTGCAGCCCACGCCGGACACGTCACACTGCCTGCCGTTCTGCTGTATGCCGCGGGCATCACCTGGACCCTGTTCTACGACACGATCTACGCGCATCAGGACCGCGAGGATGACACGCTGATCGGCGTCAAATCCACCGCGCGGCTGTTTGGCGCGAACACCCGCATCTGGCTGTTCGGGTTTCAGGTGGCGACTGTCCTGCTGATGGCCACCGCCGCCATCATGGCGCTTGCCCAGGATCAGGGCCCGGTCCCGCTGCTGGTGGCGCTGACCGGCATCTGGGCGTTCGGCTGGCATTTGACATGGCAGTTGCGCCGTCTGAACCTTGACGACCCTGCGTCGTGCCGCGCCGTCTTTGTGTCCAATCGCGATGCGGGACTGATCGCTGCGCTGTTTCTTGCCGCCGCCGCACTGGCCTGATTGAACCCCGACCGCGCCGCGCTTATGCATCCCTCCTAGGCCGCCGGGCCGCCCCTGTCGTGAAAGTTGCCCGTGATCCGCTTGCGCCCCAACCAGACCGTCCTGGCAGCAGCCACATTCGTCGTGGCGGGACTACTGGCTGCGCTGATCGCCTGGGGGGCGGCACTGGTGATCGAAAATCGCTCTGCCGAAGCGATAACTTCTCGTCTGTTGACCGAAGGGTATGCTTGGGCACAGGTCAGCAGCGATGGCCTGCGCGTCACCCTGTCAGGCACAGCGCCCAACGAAGCCGCCCGGTTCCGGGCCATCAATCTTGCTGGCACCATCGTCGAATCATCCCGGCTGGTTGACAGCTTCGAGGTGACACCGGCCCGCACTGTCGAGGCGCCGCGTTTTTCCGTCGAGATGCTGCGAAACGAAGACGGGATACAACTGATCGGCCTGCTGCCCGAAGGGACCGCAGAGGCGGCCCTGATGGAACAGGCGCAAAGCCTGACGCCGGGGGCCGATCTGGCAGACATGCTGGAAACTTCCGCCTACCCCGCTCCGGATACATGGGACTCCGCGTTTGCCTTCGGACTTCGCGCCCTGAAACTGCTGCCCCGGTCAAAAATCTCGGTCGCGGCAGACGCGGTGAACATAACGGCCATTGCGTCCAGTGAGGCCCAGAAGCGCGCGTTCGAAGCGGAACTCGCGCAGAACCGCCCAGCCGGTGTGAAGGTATCCGTCGATATCTCTGCCCCGCGCCCTGTGCTGACGCCGTTTACCCTGCGCTTTGTGATCGACGGGCAGGGTCCGCGTTTTGACGCCTGTTCCGCCGACAGCCCCGAAGCGCAGGCCCGCATTCTGGCCGTAGCCGGTGCGGCAGGCATCACCGGCAGGCCGAATTGCACGATCGGTCTTGGCGTCCCTACGCCCAGTTGGGCGGACGCTGTTTCGTCGGGAATCGCCGCAGCCGCCACCTTGGGCAGCGCCACAATCACGTTTTCCGATGCCGACGTGACGCTTTTGGCGGGTGAAGAGGTGTCACAGGCCAGTTTCGACCGGGTCGTCGGCGAATTGCGCAACGCCCTGCCCGATGTCTTCTCGCTCGACGCGACCTTGACCAAAGCCAAGACTGCCGTGACAGCGGGGCCGGTCGAATTCACCGCAAACATGGCACCCGACACAGGCCGGGTCGAACTGCGCGGACGATTGACGGATGATCGTTTGCAACTGGCCGTCGAAAGCTATGCCAAGGCTCGCTTTGGCGTCGATGACGTCTATGTGGCTACCCGGCTGGACCCCGAATTGCCAGACGGCTGGCCGGTGCGGGTTTTGGCAGGCTTGCAGGCTTTGGCCGAACTGGACAGCGGCAGCTTGCTGGTGCGGTCCGATACAGTCGAGGTGGCTGGCCTGACCGGATCGCAACTGGCCCGCGCCCGTGTATCGCAAATTCTTTCGGGCGAATTGGGTCAGGGCCAGACCTTCAAGGTCGATGTCAAGTATGTCGAGGCGTTGGACCCGCTGGCAGCCCTTCCCACCCCGCAGGAATGCGCCGACCGGGTGGATGCCGTGATGAGGATGGGCAAAATTGCTTTTGAACCCGGATCGGCGGAAATCGATTCCAGCGCCAATGCAGTGATGAACGGGCTGGCGGTGGCGCTGACCGATTGCAGCGGGTTGCAGATGGAAATTGCCGGACATACCGATGCCCAAGGGTCCGACACCGGCAACCTGGCCCTCAGTCAGGCGCGGGCCGAGGCGGTGATGCTGGCGTTGCAGGGGCGGCGGGTCGACGTGTCGGCCATGCGCGCCAATGGCTATGGCGAAGGCCGCCCCGTGGCCGACAACGGCGACGAGGCGGGACGCGAGGCGAACCGGCGTATCGAATTCACGCTGATCGGCGCAGACGATATGCCGGTGCGCAAACCTGACATCACACAGTTTCTGACGCCCGCCGACCCCGCCCCCGCCGATGCCGGGCCTGCTTTGGCGATCCCGCTGACCTCTGACACCCCCCGCCCAAAAGCACGAACGCCCGACCCGGCAGCGGCCAGCATGCCCCCGGAAACCGCGCCGCAAGACGACGTTCCGCTTGAGACCGACGCGCCCCTCGCGGCTGGGAAACCTCTTACGCAAGCCAAAAAAGCCCCGGATTTTACAGGCGATACCAGCCCGTCACTGTCCCTGACCGAACCCACCGTCCGCCCTCAGCCACGCCCCGCAACCGACGGCTGACCTTCTGTTTCGGCCTTGACGACGCCCGCTGCCGCACTCATGCATGACCGGCCATGAACCGCACCGAATTCATCATCGCGACCGCCATCATCCTGCTTCTCGTCTTTGCCATGGGTTGGTTCACTTATTGGCTGCTGCACCGCTTTACCCGCGTCGCCGGCGGCGACATGGGCGAAATGGACAAGCTGGCGCAGTCCCTGCACGAAGCGGAAGAATTGCGCGATCAGGCGCTGGTCTATCTGGAAAGTCGCGAGGCGGAACTGCTGAACCAGATCGCCCAGACCGAAGCAGAACTGCGCGCCGCGATGGAGGGTTTGCGCGACGCGCGGCACGAGGCCGAAGAAATGCGCGCCTACATCGAACGGATGACCGCGGTTTCCTGATCTGCCCGCGACACTATCGCACGTCTGCGGACTTGACCGACCGGCTTTGATCGCCATACCTTTTTACATCAAAAGATTAAGGAGCTTGAAATGTTTCGCCTTTCCGCCGCAGCCCTTGCCAGTGTCGCCCTCTTGTCGGGCCCGGCCCTTGCCGATGAAATTTCCGCCACGATTCAGAGCGCGCTTGACGCCTACAACGCGGGCGACGTCAAATACGCCACCGAAGAACTGGCCTTTGCCCAGCAACAATTGCAGATGCTGAAGGCTGACGGGCTGCAGGCCTTTCTGCCGCAGGCCCCCGAAGGCTGGACCCGGACCGAAAACACCGACATGAATTCCGGCATGGCCATGATGGGCGGCGGTACCGGCGTCGAGGCAACCTATGCCGGCCCCGACCAAACCTTCACGCTGACCATCACCGCCGACAGCCCGATGATTGCGTCGTTCGCCGCGATGTTCGGGAACTCGGCGATGATGGCCGCGATGGGCACCATCACCCGCGTCGGCCGTGAAAAGTTCGTCGATCAGGATGGCTCGCTGTCCGGCGTTCTGGATGGCCGCATCCTGATTCAGGCCAGCGGCGCACCGGTGGATGTCATGGTGCCGATGCTGGAAAAGATTGATTTCGCGGCACTTGTATCCTTCGGCAAGTAGTCACAAGCCATCCAGACAGGCCCCCATCAGGCCCGAAGCGGGGTCACCCAGATCGTCGATCACATCAAAATGGTGCCGCCCTGCCACGACCGTCCACGGGCAATCCCAGGCCTCTGACAGCATCCGCGCCTGCCACAAAAAGGCAGGCCGCTCCTGCCCGCCGACCCAGACGTGAGCTGCGATATCCGCCCGCCGGGCCAACCGCGCCGGGCTTTCGGCGGCGACCTCTGCCGCGTCCAGCCGCAACGTGTCGTTCATCCCGGTCGCCAGCAGGGGTTCCAGTTCGGACAGCGCCGAGATGGGGACGACCCGCGCCACACGCACCGCCTGATCGGTGCAGGCCATCCGGGCGGCCAGATGCCCGCCCGCCGAATGCCCCGTCACCACCACCGGCCCGGGGACCAGAGTGCTGGCCACCCACACCGCTTCGGCAATCTCACCCACCATCGCCTCGATCCGGGCCTCGGGGGCCAATGTGTAGGACGGCATCGCCACTGCCCAGCCCCGCGCATTTGCCCCCGCCGCCAGATGCGACCAATCAGCCCGGTTCCGCGCCATCCAGTATCCGCCATGCACAAAGACCAGCAGACCGCGTGCCGCTTCGTCAGGCTGGAACAGGTCGAACCGCTGCCGCGCCGCACCGCCATAGGCCACGCCCAGAACCGCCCGCGTCCCCAGCGCGGCCCGATAGGCGGCGGCCTCGGCCTCCCAGCGCGGAGGATAGGTGTCGGCCCCCGGGATGAACGCCCCGTTCGCGTAAGCCCGGTCCATATCCATCGCCGCTCCCATCATTTGATCAAATCCCAAAGCCCCGGAACTGGACATTCCCGCCCCCCCATGCTTTGCATGACCCAAACCAAAAAGGGAGCCTGCAATGCTCGATTCCGTCACCGACCTCGCCTCCTTGCTGCGCGACCCCAGCTTGCTGGAAACCCGCGCCTTCGTGGCGGGGGAATGGATCAACGCCGACGATGGCGACACGTTTCCCGTCATGAACCCGGCACGCGGCGACGTGATCTGCATGGTCCCCAACCTTGGCCGTGCCGAAACCGCCCGCGCGATTGCCGCGGCGAACGTCGCGCAAAAGGAATGGGCACAGCGGACCGGCAAGGAACGCAGCATCATCCTGCGCAAATGGTTCGACCTGATGATGGCGAACCAGAACGACCTTGGCCTGATCCTGACGGCCGAAATGGGCAAACCGCTGGCCGAGGCCAAGGGCGAGGTGGCCTATGGCGCGTCCTTCATCGAATGGTTCGCCGAAGAGGCCAAGCGGGTCTACGGCGAAACCATTCCCGGCCATCAGCGGGACAAGCGGATCACCGTGATCAAACAACCCATCGGCGTGGTAGGGTCGATCACGCCGTGGAACTTCCCCAACGCGATGATCACGCGCAAATGCGGCCCCGCGCTGGCGGTCGGTTGTGGCTTCGTCGCCCGCCCTGCGGCGGAAACTCCGCTGTCGGCGCTGGCCATCGCCGTTTTGGCCGAAAGGGCGGGGCTGCCTGCCGGGATCTTCTCGGTCATCACGTCGAAAAAGTCGTCCGACATCGGCAAGGAATTCTGCGAGAACCCGATCGTCCGCAAGCTGACCTTCACCGGATCGACCGAGGTCGGCCGTATCCTGCTGCGCCAGGCGGCGGAACAGGTGATGAAATGCAGCATGGAACTGGGCGGCAACGCCCCGTTCATCGTGTTTGACGACGCCGATCTTGATGCCGCCGTCGCCGGGGCAATGTTGTCGAAATTCCGCAACAACGGCCAGACCTGCGTCTGCGCCAACCGGATCTATGTGCAGGCCGGGGTGTATGACGCCTTCGCCGCCAAACTCTCGGAAGCGTTGATGAAAACCCGCGTGGGAGACGGGCTGACCGAACAGGTGGAATTCGGCCCGCTGGTCAATCTGGCTGCTGTGGAAAAGGTCGAGGATCACATCGCCGACGCCATCGCCAAAGGGGCGACCGTGACGATGGGCGGCAATCGTCACGCCTTGGGCGGCTCGTTCTTTGAGCCGACGATCCTGACCGGCGTCACCGATCAGATGAAGGTGACGAACGAAGAAACCTTCGGCCCCCTCGCGCCCCTGTTCAGGTTCGACACCGAAGCTGAGGTGGTCGAGAAGGCCAACGCCACGATCTTCGGCCTCGCGTCGTATTTCTACGCCCGCGATATCGGCCGCATCACCCGCGTTCAAGAGGCGCTGGAATACGGCATCGTGGGCGTGAATACCGGGATCATCAGCACCGAAGTCGCCCCGTTCGGCGGGGTGAAACAGTCAGGGTTGGGTCGCGAGGGGTCGCACCACGGGATGGAAGATTACCTCGAAATGAAATACATCTGTCTCAGCATATGACCTGCCGGTGCCGCAAGCGTAGGGTGCGTGATATCACGCACCTTACGCCCCGCCGCACTAGGGGCGCCCTGACCTTTACGCCCGGCTGTATGGGGCCACGGCAAAGGCCCGAGGTGACCCCAGCCTCATACCGCCGCGCCGACCTGCTTGACCGGATGGCAGATTTCCTTCTGTCCCAAGGGCTTGCTGCCACCAGCCTGCTGCCTCTGGCCAAAGCCGCCGGGATCAGCGACCGGAGTTTGCTGTATTTCTTCGAGGAAAGGTCCAAGGTCATCACCGCAATCCTGACCCTGCCGTCCCTGCGCCTGAAAACCCGGTTGGACATCCGGACTATCATCCCGCCGCTGCCGTTGGCCGGTTGCGCGGCGGGATGGTAGGGATGGTGCTGGACGAAGCGTTCTGGCCCTTCATGTGCCTGCGTGTCGAGATCGCATCGCAGGGGGCGCGAGCCGATGCGCTCTGCCATCAAGTCGGCGAAGATTTGGGGCGGATCGTGCTGGACTGAATCACCTCCCAGCCAGACAGCGCCGGCAAGGCCGCAGCGTTGCGGCTGCCGAGGCTGGCCGATGGCAAGGTGCTGAGGATGGTCGGCCTCCCCGATCTGGCCCGCGCCAAGGCCAAAGGCGACCATCCCCCGTTCGCCCTGGCCGCCAACCCCTTACTTCGACAAGCTTTTCGCCAACCGCATCAGATTGATCGCCTCGATCCGGTAACCGAACCCATCCGCCCCCCGCGCACCGTCCGCCAACAGAATTGCGTCGTCCCAGCTCCAATCGTTCGAATAAACCGACCCTTGCAGCAACTGACCGAACCCGGCAATCGCTGCGGCAAAGCGCGCGTCGTCGCTGGGGGCTGCATCCACAATCGGCGTCTCGGACAGGGTGGACGTGTCGCTCCCCGGCGCTTTCATCCGCAGGCGCAGGAGGCCCAACTCCTCGCCCCCCGTCACCTCTGCGGCGGTTCCATAGCGCAGCGGGTCGTTGCGCAGAGCGGGGCTGTTGGGCGCTGTCACTTCGTAAATCGCCGTTACCTGATGGCCCGCCCCGATCTCGCCCGCGTCCACCCGGTCGTTGTTGAAATCCTCGCGGACCAGAGCACGGGTTTCATAGCCGATCAGCCGGTATTCCGCGACCTGCGCCGGGTTCCATTCCACCTGGATCTTCACGTCGTCGGCAATCGGGAACAGTGCGCCAGTCAGTTGATCCACAAGGACTTTCTGCCCCTCTTGCAGCGTGTCGATATAAGCCGCCATGCCGTTTCCGTTCTGCGCCAGCGCCTGCATCGTCGCGTCATCCAGATTGCCACGCCCGAATCCCAGGACCGACAGATAGGCCGTATCGCGGTTTCGGGCGATATAGGCTTCCAGCCCATTGGGGTCGGAAACGCCCACGTTGAAATCGCCGCCGGTCGCCAGCAGGATGCGGCTGACCTCGCCTTTGTCCATCATTCCTGCCGGACATCCGCCAGGCGATGGTGCCTTCGGACAGGCCCAGAACCGATGCGGCGTCGGCTTGGGTCATGTCTTCGCCCAGCACCAAGGCCACCGTGTCGCGCAACTCGACGGGCAGGGTCTGCATGGTTTCGGTCAGCCAGTCGAGGGCGGTGGTTTGGTCTGCGATTTCGCCCTGTCGAGAAATTTCCCAATCACCCCAACCACTTGTAGCGCGGATTCTTATGGCATGACGCCGCCACATGTCATGGGCTGCGTTCATCACCACGCGGTAGAGCCAAGTGGTGAACCGCGCCTCGCCGCGCCAGTGGCGCAGCTTGGCGGGCAGCGCGGCACAGTTGTCTTGTGCCATATCTTGCGCATCTGCCCGATTTCCGCACAACCGGTAGGCCAAACCGTAGACCCGTTCATAGTGCCGCGCCACCAGCGCCGCAAAAGCGGCACGGTCGCCGCCAGCGGCGGCCAGAGCCAGGGTTTCATCGGGGGTGTCCATCAGCATCACGATAAGTCAGACGCGGCCCACCCGGCAATCCTTGGCAAAAAAATTGCGAAATTGCCCCGTTTGCCTGCCGTACACCCCCTGTACACCCCCTGTGCAGACGCGCGGCTTTGCCGACGATCACAAATCCCTGGCCAATTCCCTTGCAATCGGAGGGGGATGGCCTTATGTAACGGCTGCGACGCTTTCTTCATCGACCTTCTGTTTCCTTACGGCGCAGTCTCGATCCAGCAACCTGAGCCGGGCCACCGCAGTTCCGTGGGTGGCGAAACTAGGAGTAGACACGATGGCCAATGGCACCGTGAAATGGTTCAACGCAACCAAGGGTTTTGGGTTCATCGCGCCCGCAAACGGCAACCGGGACGTGTTCGTTCACGTCTCGGCGCTGGAGCGTGCGGGGATCCGTCAACTGAACGACGGTCAGGCCGTGACGTTCGACATCGAATCGGGCCGTGATGGCCGCGAGTCGGCGACGAACCTCGCTCTGGCATAGTCGTCCGGGATTGATCGAAAACGGGGGCAGCGCAAGCTGCCCCCGTTTTCGTTTGTGCAACGGCCCGGTTGGCCTGCCCTTTCGGGCAGGCCGGGGTCATCAGTAGATCAGACCGTCGTAGATCGAGAAGGCCCCGTTGCGCGAGCCGATGCTGTCGCGGTTGCCGGTGTCACGGGCATAAGCCACGACGGCGTTGTAGGTGCCAGGACCAAAGGCCGCGTCGATCCCCCCGTAGTAATACCCCTTGGCGGCCAGACGGCGCTGGATCGTCTGACGTTCACGGTAGGAATAGCTGTTGAACGCCTGCGCCGCCGGGGTGCCATAGACGCTGTTGTAGCTGTTGTGGGTCGGGCGCGGGGTGTGGGTGTATTGCGGCTGCGGCTCGACATAGTAATAGCGCGGTTTGGGTTGCTTTTCACGGTAGTTCTTGTCGGCCTCGCGCAGCAGGGCGGCAACCGCCAAGGTGCCGACAACGCCTTTCAGCACATCCTGTTCGCGCTGACCCCAAGCGAGCGCCGGGGCAGCGGGGATGGCAAGCGAGATGGCCAGCAGGGCCGAAAGCGCAGTTGTTTTCATGGTTTTGACATTGGGCAGCATGTCGGTTTCCTTTGAGGTGGCGTTGTGCCTGCTACAGGTATGGGCGCCGGGGCCGCGTTAAGCAAAATCAGAGGGGTGTTATCGGATAGCACGCGGCCAAAGCGGCCCGAACCTGCAAGGGCGGGATGGGTCAAGGTGTTGATCCTGAACAGGCTTACGGCTTCTATGGCGATCCGGGTGGTTTTGCGGGGAAGATGCAGGATTAAGCACGCCGGAGGGCGGTTCTGATTCTGTCGGAGCGCAATCTGATTCTGTCGAAGCGCCAAAGGGGCCGGACCGCTGTGTTGTGGACTGTCAAACCGCCCCCCTGCCCTTTTCCCGACCCGTTTGAGGGGTGTTTCCTTTGCCCCGCCTGCCGGTCTGTCCCTGCGAATCCCTGTCAGCCGAGGACACCAAGACCAACCTGCCCAGTCCGCTGGTGACGGTCGCCTTGCTGGTGGCCTCCAACGACCTTATGACCTGCGCGTGGTATGGGCGTCTGTCTGAAAAATCCGCACCGCTGTGGATCGTGATCGGGGTCAGTTGGGGGATCGCGTTCTTCGAATATGTTTTGCAGGTGCCCGCCAACCGGATCGGGCGCGGCTCTTTCAGCGCGGCGGAACTGAAGACGATTCAGGAGATCATCACGCTGTGGGTGTTCGCGGTATTTTCGGTCTGCTATCTGAAAGAACCGCTGCACTGGAACCGTCTGGTCGGCTTTGGCTTCATCGCGGCGGGGGGGTTTTCGTCTTTCACAAATGGGTGTGAGGGTGGACAAGGTGCCGGCACGGGCGTAACCGGCGAGCTATGCAGGCTATATCCGTTTCGCGGTTTCTGAACCGCCGCACCCCGCCCCATATTGCGACGCTGATCCTGACGGCGGGGTTGGCGGCGCTGTCGCTGAACATCTTTCTGCCCTCGCTGCCGTCGATGGCGCGGTATTTCGGGGTCGAGTATCATCTGATGCAACTGTCGGTGTCGGGGTATCTGGCGACGACGGCGATCATTCAGGTGTTCATCGGGCCGGTGTCGGACCGCTATGGCCGCCGCCCGGTGATGCTGGCTACGACGGCGGTGTTCGTGGTGGCGACTGCGGGGGCGCTGGTCGCGCCGACCTTTGGGCTGTTCATGGCCTGCCGCATGGTGCAGGCGGCGATTGCGACGGGGTTCGTGCTGAGCCGCGCCGTGGTGCGCGATATGGTGCCGCAGGATCAGGCGGCGTCGATGATCGGTTATGTCACGATGGGCATGTCGGTGGTGCCGATGGTGGGGCCGGTCTTTGGCGGGATGCTGGATCAGGCGTTCGGCTGGCAGGCGACGTTCGGGCTGTTGCTGATCGGCGGGATCGGGCTGTTTGCGCTGATCTGGGCCGACATGGGGGAAACCGCGCAAGCCACGTCGTCCAGCTTTGGGCAACAGGTGCGGCAATATCCGGAACTGCTGAAATCGCGGCGGTTCTGGGGTTACTGTCTGGCTGCGGCCACGGCGTCTGGGGCGTTCTTTGCCTATCTGGGCGGGGCACCTTTTGTCGGCAGCGAGGTGTTCGGGCTGGACCCTGCGACGTTGGGCTTTTACTTCGGCGCGCCTGCGGTGGGGTATCTGATCGGCAATTTCATCTCGGGGCGCTATTCGGTGCGGCTGGGGGTCAACCGGATGGTGCTGGTGGGGTCGGTGGTGGCGACGGTGGGGCTGGCGGCGCTGGCCATGGTGACGCTGCTGGGCTGGAACTATCCGTGGCTGTTCTTTGCGCTGGTCATCCCGCTGGGTCTGGGGAATGGCATCATGCTACCCAATGCCAATGCCGGGATGCTGTCGGTGCGCCCGCATCTGGCGGGGTCGGCGTCGGGGTTGGGCGGGGCGTTCACCATCGGCGGAGGGGCGTTGCTGTCGGCGCTGGCCGCTGCCGTGCTGGTGCCGGGCTCGGGGCCGATGCCGTTGATCGCGCTGATGCTGGCGACGTCGGCTGCGTCCATTGTTTGTGCGGTTTGGGTGATCCGGCGCGCAAGGGCGGTCGGGGCCGGGCCGTAAGCCGGGTTTGTCTGCCAAGGATTGCCGACCCGCTTGCGCAGCGGGTCTGCAACCGGTAGCAATTCGTGGCGGTATATGCAGGAGCGTGGCGATGGATCTGAGCGGCACGGTGAACCTTTCGGTGCAGCCCAACGACGCGGCAGAAGGCTTTCACTCGGCCGAGACGTTGCGCCATTTCCTTCCCGGCACGTCGGAACTGTCCAAGACCGGACCTTCGGCCTTTGACTTTGTGGTGACCAAGGATGCGGGGATGGTCAGTCTGCGGCTGCCCGGAACCCTGACCATCGAACCCGAGGGCGACACCTATCGGTTCGAGGCCAAGGCGCGGCACCTGCTGGGCGGGACGGCCAATCTGTTGCTGAACATCCGGTTCGCACCTTCGGAGTCGGGGGCTGGCACGGTGATGAGCTATGCCGGCATTCTGGCCGCGACCGGGCTTGCCGGGCGTTTGCTGCGCGACCGCGCGCCGGTGGCGCAAGAGATGCTTGCCGCCAAATTCGAACAGGTCAGGCGGCATCTGGAAGTGGTCTATGCGGGCGAGCCCGGCGAGATGTACGACTAAACCGCCCGGTGACGCGCTGCGGACGGGTTGACGCGCCCAGGGACCGGGCACCGCAAGCGCAGCGGACTAGGGCCGCGACAACAGCGCACCGGGGCGCATCTGCGCGATGCCCCGGGTGATCAGGGCGGCGAGGACGACCTTGATCGCATCGCCGACCAGATAGGGTGTGATCAGCAGCGCCGCCTCGGGCAGGGTCTTGCCCAGCATCGCCGCCATTCCCGGAATGCCGAAGGCATAAAGCACGACAATCCCGCCCAGCGCGGCCCCCGCCCCCGCCGCAATTCCGACCGGGGCCGACCAGCGTTCGACCACCAACCCTGCGACGAAGGCCGCCACCGGGAACCCGACCAGAAAGCCCACGGTGGGCGAGGCGAACACCCCCAGCCCGCCGCGCCCGCCCGACAGGATCGGCAGACCCACCGCCACCAGCGCCAGAAACAGCAGAACCGCCAGCGCCCCCTTGCGCGACCCCAGTACCGTGCCGCACAGCATGATGCCCAGCGATTGCGCCGTGATCGGCACGCCTGACCCCAGCATGATCGGCGGGACCAGTCCCAGCACGGCGATCAGGGCGGCGAACAGCGCGATGTGGGTCAGCTTTCGTTCCATGGTGTTCCCTTTTCGGGGCACTTAGCCTGCGCCGCCGCGCGCGCGCAAGGCCTCTGCCACATGATCGGCATCGTCCAATGCCGCCAGCGTCGCCGGGATCAGGATGCGCCAGCCGGGGCGGCGCGGGCTGCGCGCGCGCCATGCGCTGCTTATCTGGCCCATCCGTTCGGCCAGAACCGGAACGAACCGGATCATCAACGCGATGGACAGCGCCAGAATGCGCGGCGACAGGGCCAGATGGCGCAGCGGGCGAGCAAGGGTTTCGATCACCGCGATCATGTCGGACAGGCGGGTGGTCATCGTCACCAGATTGGCCGCCATGACGGCCGTGATCAGGCGCAGCACGATCACCGCCCCCCCTGCCACGTCGCCCGTCCAGCCGTGCCAGACCGCCAGAACCGCCACGAATGGCCACAAAGGCCAGACCATCCGCGCCGCCTGTGCCGCGAACTGCCGCCCGCAGGCGGCGGTCAGGCTGGCTATTGCCAGAAACGCCACGGCCAGCGCGGGCAAAGACAGCGTGAACAACAGCCCGGTGAACAGGCAAAGTGCGGCCAGTTTGCCCCCCGCAGGCAGGCGGTGCAGCGGCGTCTCAACCGGCGAGGTCAGTGTCAGCATCCGACGCCCCCCGTTCGGTCATGGCTTGGGTGAAGGCCGCGAGGACTTGGGCGGCTGGTCCGTCCATCGCGACGCGGCCCGCCTCCAGCCAGATCACCCGGTCCGACCCTGCAACTGCCGCCGGATCGTGGCTGATCGTGATCACCTGTTGCGGCAATGCGGCCAATCGTCGGGTCAGGCGGGTCTGCGTCGGCAGGTCCAGCCCGGCAAAGGGTTCGTCGAGCAGCAGGATCGCAGGCTTCATCAACAGCACCGCGAGCAGGCACAGGTAGTGGCGCTGGCCCTGACTGAGGGTGCTGACCGGGGCTGCGGACCAATGAGCGCGGGCTTCGGCGTTGAGCAGGGTTTGCACGGCTTGCGCCGCCTCTGCGCGGGTCTGGCCCTGCTGCAGCAGGCCGAAGGCCAGTTCTTCGGCCACGGTGGGGAACAGGATCTGATGATCGGGGTTCTGGAACAGGATGCCGAGGCGCGAGGGCATGGCGCGGCGATCCTGTGCCGGGTCGATGTCGCCCAGCCTGACAGTGCCGGACGTCGCCGGGATCAACCCCGCCACAAGGCGCAACAACGTCGTCTTGCCCGACCCGTTGCGCCCGACAATTCCGATGCGCGGCTCGGTCAGGGTCAGGGACAGCCCGTGCAGGATCGCTTTGCCCGACAGGGTGACTTGCGCGTCCTTCAGGGTGATGCCGGTCAGGGCAGCCGTCACGGCCCCCCCCGTCACGGCCCCCCCCGTCACGGCGCAGGTGCCGCCCGGTTGACGCCCGTCGCATAGGCCAGCGCGCGGGCATAGATCGGGTCCAGATCGGCGTTGCGAAGCCCGCGTTGGGCGGCGGCCTGATAGACATGGCCGGGGTTGTTGTTCGCCTCGTTGATCAGGGCGGCATCCGGGGTCAGGAACACGTCCCAGCCCAGAATCCCATGCGCCGGAAAGCAGGCATGGGCGCGGCAGACATCGGCCAGCGCCTGTGGCCAATGCGGCAACACAAGACCCAACAGCGGCACTTGACTGTCCATCCAGTGCGTGATGTCGGGCGTCACCGGATCGCGCAGGTTGCGCAGGCGGGTCAGCGCGCCGGTGGCCATGTCCACCAGTCCCCAGACGCGGGTGCCGGAATGGTCGCCGTCATGCATCGCCTTTTTCGCCGGTATGCGCAGGACGGCATAATACGGCTCGACCCCCCGATCGGTGAGGACGGTGACGATCCGCAGCGAAGCCATCGCGGGGCCGATGTGGCGGGCAAGGTCGGGATGGCTGGGATAGAACGGCTGGAACAGATATCCGTCGGTCCAGTCCCAGGTGATTTCCTGCGCCAACTCGACCACCGGCGCGCGGGTGCCGTCGAGGAAGGTCACGGTGCCGTCCTCGCCCGCGCCGGTGATCGCGACAGCGCCGCGCGCATAGGTATCGGCGCGGGGCTTGCCGAAGACCGGCAGATGGGCCGGGTCCGACAGAAAGGCCTTCACCGCCGCGCGGTCGGTCAGGGTCTGCACATCGGCAGGGATCGGTCCGCCGCCATGACAGGCCAGGGTCCGCGTGGTCGGCAGGCCCGCGTCCCGCAGGATCGTCTCGGTCGCCAGCTTGTCGGTCAACTGATCGGTCGCCA
>JBBRVJ010000072.1:0-17160 GCA_038246975.1 Rhodobacterales bacterium
GACCAGCAGGGCCGCCAGCGGAAACCCTGCCAAGACCGCCGTCAACGTGCCCTTGTCCATGCCCAACCCCACCTGCCGCGCCGCGATGCCGCTTTTCTATCCGCCGGGAACGCGCCCTGCCAGAGCAGATACAAACCTGACGTAAAATCTAAACCGTTAGGTGTATTTATCGGCTCCGATTCGCGCTAAGGTGGAGCCTGCAGAACCGCCTCACCTTGAAGGCCGAAGGAATGCCCGACACCGACGACCCCCTTTTCATCAACTGCGTTCTGGCAATCGACGTGCTGGCCCCGCTGGCCGCCCTGCTGCCCCAGTCGCGCGTGATCCAGACCAGCTTCGCCGACCTGACCGCCGACCTGCTGACCCGCCACACCCCGAACCGCGTGGTGCTGCCGCTGCTGTCGGGCGATCACGACGCGATACAGGTGATCGAAGCGCTCGAGTCGCTGGGCTATGCAGGCTCGATCGTCGTGATCGGCCCCCACCTGCCCAAACCGCACCTGGTCGAGCAGGAGTTGCGCCGCCTCGGCCCCGGCCCGCGTCTGGTGCTGCTGACCCCGCCCGCCCCTTAGGCCAATGGATTGTCGCGCCGATAAATCCAGTCATGGTCCGGATCGTTCTGAAACCGCCACGCGCGACGCGGCCCGGCCATCACGTTCAGGTAGTACATGTCATAGCCATAGGGCGCTGCGCAGGGATGATGCCCGCGCGGCACCAGCACCACGTCATGGCTTTTCACCGCCATCGTCAGGTCCAGCGACCCATCCTCGGTATACACCCGCTGCACCCCGAACCCCTGCCCCGGATTCAAGCGGTGGTAATAGCTTTCCTCCAGATAAGTCATCCGCGGAAAGTCGTCCTCGTCATGCCGGTGACTGGGATAGGATGACCAGTTGCCCGCCGGGGTAAACACTTCCGTCACCAGCAACGACCCCGCCACATCCCGCCCCTCCATCGCGATGTTGTTGATGAACCGCGTGTTGGCCCCGGTGCCGCGCGGGGTCAGCGTGATCCCCTCCGGTCCCAACCGTTGTGCGGCATGCCCGCCCAACCCCGGCGCGGTGCAGACGGCCAGGGTACAGTCCGTCACCGCCACCGCCGCCCAGTCCGATCCGTCCGGCACATACAGGCAATGCGGCGGCGTGCGTTCAAAGACATTCATCCGGTCGCCCAACACGCCCCAATCCGTGCCCGCAGCCGTAACCTGCGCCTTGCCCTCGACCATCACCAGAATGACCTCGCGGTCGCCCGTCGCCTCCGCCACCCGGTCCCCCGCCGCCAGCCGGTACAGCCCGAACCCGACATACCCCCAGCCAGCCGACGCAGGCGTGATGTCATGTACCTTGCCCCGAACCCCCACAGGTTTGCGCAACAACTCCATTCCTGCCCCCTTGACGTCTCGTCACCAGATCTTTCGCCCGGTCAGATTGCCTGCGATCGCGCGCACCAGCCCCCGACCCTCTGTATTTTCTGTCCAAAAATATCCCGGGGGGTGCGGGGGGCTGGCCCCCCGCTTCTGCCCGAAACGCAACCTCACCCACGGTCCAGCCCCGCCCGGACCGCAAACCCCTTCAACGCCCGCAAGCCCATCGGCTGATAGTCCATCGCAAGCCGCACCATCGGGTCCTGCTCGGCCTCGATCACCAGCCAGCCGTCATAGCCATGCGCCGCCGCGACCTCCAGCACGCCAAAGAAATCCACCGCCCCCTCGGCATCGCCCGGCACGGTAAACACCCCCCGCCGCACGCCCTCCAGGAAGGACAGCCCCAACTCGCGCACCTGCCGCATCATCGCGGGCCGCACGTTCTTGGCATGGATATGCGCCACCCGCGCCATATGCTTTCTGGCCAGCCGCACCGGATCGCCGCCACCATAATAGCAATGGCCCGTGTCCAGCAGCAAATGTGCATGCGGCCCGGTTTCCGCCATCAGACGGTCGATCTCCCACTCGGCCTCCACAATCGTGCCCATGTGGTGATGGTACGCCAATGTAATCCCCTGCGCCGCCGAGAATGCCGCCAGCGCCTCGATCCCCGCCCCGAACGCGGCCCACTCGGCGTCCTTCAGATGCGGACGGTCATTCACCGCCACATCGTCCGCCCCGTGAATGGCGTTCGACGTCTCGCAGACGATGATGACCGAACACCCCATGCCTTTCAGCACATCCAGAAACGGCTGCATCGCGGCCTTCTCGGCCTCCGGATCGTTCACCAGCAGATTGGTCGAATGCCAGCCCGAGACGAAAGCCAACCCGCGCGGCTCCAGCACGCCCTTCAGCCCCGCAACCGTGGTCGGAAACTTGTGCCCCTTCTCGATCCCGTCAAACCCGATGGCCGCACATTCATCCAGACAGGTCTCCAGACTGATCGAGGCCCCCAGGCTGCGATCATCATCATTCGACCAGGCAATCGGATTGGTTCCATAGCGTATCATCTTCGCCCCCATCGCTCAATCGGCAAGCCGTTGACGTTTCAAGCCTTCCTCGTACCCGGCCCGCGCATCCGCCAATTGCGGGCGCACCGAAACCGCAGGCACGGCCACATCCCACCACGTCCCGCCAAACGGCGTCGACGGGTAGGGGTCGGTATCGATCACCACCACGAACGGCCCCTGCGCCTGCTTTGCGTCAGCCAGAGCCACCTCCAACTCGGCAATCGTCGACACCTTCACCGCCTGCGCCCCCATCGAGGCCGCATGCGCGCGAAAGTCGATGCCGGGTGTAATACCCTGCCCCACATCCTTGTAAAGATTGTTGAACTCCGCCCCCCCGGTCGCCATCTGCAACCGGTTGATGCAGCCATAACCCCGGTTGTCGGTGATCACGACCGTAATCTTGATCCCCATCATGCAGGCCGTCGCTAACTCGCTGTTGGCCATCATGTAACTGCCGTCGCCCAGCATGCAGACCACGTCGCGGTCCGGCTCGGCCATCTTGATGCCGATGGCCCCCGCAATCTCGTACCCCATGCAGCTGAAACCGTATTCCATGTGATAGGACATCGGCCGCCCGGCCTTCCACAGTTTGTGCAACTCTCCGGGCATCGTCCCGGCCGCGCACATGATCACCGTATCCGGCCCGCTTGACCGCTGCACCGCGCCGATCACCTGCATGTCGCTCGGCAGCGCATTCGCCTCACCCGGCGCATCGGTCAACGGATCGACCGCCGCAAACCAATCCGCCTTCAGCCCCGCCGCAGGCCCGTCGAACCGCTGATCCCCCAACGCCTTGGCCAAAGCCTCCAATCCCACCCGCGCATCCGCACACAAAGGCTCCGCCCCATGCTTCATCGCATCGTAGGCCGCCACGTTCAGGCTGATCAAACGGCGCTCCGGGTTCGAAAACAGCGACCACGACCCGGTCGTGAAGTCCTGAAACCGCGTGCCAACCCCGATCACCACATCCGCCGCCGCGCAGACCGCGTTGGCGCTGCTGGCACCCGTCACCCCCACCGGCCCCATGTTCATCGGATGATCCCAAGGCAGCGCCGACTTGCCCGCCTGAGTTTCGACCACCGGAATGTTGAAGCCACGCGCAAACGTCTCCAACGCCCCGGTCGCAAAGCCGTAATGCACCCCGCCCCCCGCCACGATCACCGGCGCCTTCGCCCCCGCGATCAAGGCCGCGACCGCCGCCACCTCCACCGGATCAGCCTGCACCCGCCGCAAACGCCAAACCTTCGGCGCAAAGAACGCCTCGGGCCAGTCGAACGCCTCGGCCTGCACATCCTGACAGAACGCCAGACACACCGGCCCACAGTCCGCCGGGTCGGTCATCACCCGCATTGCGCGGGGCAGCGCGGTCAGCAACTGCTCGGGCCGCATGATCCGGTCGAAATACCTGCTGACGGGCCGGAAACAGTCGTTGGCACTGACCGTCCCATCGCCGAAATCCTCGATCTGCTGCAACACCGGGTCCGGCCCCCGATTGGCAAACACATCCCCCGGCACGAACAATACCGGCAGCCGGTTGACATGCGCCACCCCCGCCGCCGTCACCATGTTCAGCGCTCCGGGTCCGATCGACGACGTGACCATCATCGCATGACGACGCCCCAACTGCTTGGCATAGGCAATCGCCGCGTGCGCCATCGTCTGCTCGTTCTGCCCGCGCCAGGTCGGGAACGTCTCGCGCACCCCGTGTAACGCCTCGCCCATCCCGGCCACGTTGCCATGCCCGAATATCGCCCAACACCCCGCAATGAAAGGCAGCCCATCCTCGGCCATCTGCGCGCCCAGATAGCGCACCATCGCCTGCGCCGCCGTCAACCGAATGGTCATCCTGTCCCCCTGACCTCGTCCCAGATACCGCAAAGCCGCGCATATTTCCCCGCCATGATGGCGACCGCCGCCGCATCGGTCAAACCGCCCGCCATCCACGCGCGCGCCGCCTGCCCAAAGATCGTCCGCCCCACAGCAAAGCCCTTGACCAACCCATGCCGCGCTGCCAGCGCCAGGGACGCGGCCAGCACATCCTCCTCGGCATCCAGCCCCAGCACCACCACGCCCCGCACATAGGGATCGCGCGCCACAATCGCCGCACAAGCCGCCGCATAGGCCGCGTCCGTCGCGAACGGCTCCAGCTTCCACCAATCGGGATAGACGCCCAGATCATAGAACCGCCCGATGACCCGCGACGAGGTGTCATCCATGACCGGAGCGACCTTGGACGGAATGACCTCCAGCAAGAACTCCAACCGGTTGCGCCGCGCGGCATGGAACAGCCGCACCACCACCGCCTCTTGCGCGGCCTTCAACTCGGCGCTGTCATCGGGGTGATAAAAGCACAGCACCTTGACCACATGATCCAGCGGCCATTCGTTCAAGCCGCCATAATCCGGCCCGATCTCCGGCTCCAGAGTCAAGGGCCGCGACCCCGGCCACTCGACAGGCCGACCCGTCCACAACCCCGTTCCCGCCGCCGCCTGCAACGCCCGCCGCCCCAAACGCCCGTCGCACAGGATGCCATGCCCCGGCGCGCCGCCAGCAACCTGCAACGCCGCCCGCAGACACAATTCCTTGAATGCGCCGATCCGCGCCGCCGTGGCGCCCGTCATCGCCTCCAACTGCATCCGGTGGTCGAACGCGAACACCCGCATCGTGGACCAGTCCCCGTGCCGGTTGGTCGCCCAATGCACCTGCTCCAACGCCGCATCTTTCCGCAACGCAGGCGTCACCACGCCGCGCGCCAGAAAGAACTGCAACTCCTCCCAACTCGGATAAGCCGGTGTGCAGCCATGGCGCGACACGGCAAAGGCCCCGCACGCATTGGCATAGGTCAGCGCCACAGGCCACACCTCGCCGTCCAGCCACCCCCTGATCAGCCCCGACATGAACCCGTCGCCAGCCCCCAGCACGTTGAACACCTCGATCGGAAAACCGGGTCCCGTCAGCCCCTCGTCCAGAGTGTCGGGTATCTCCCCCACAAACGCCGCAGCCCCCATCGGCCCGCGCTTGCACACCAGAACCGCCCCCGACACCGCCCGCACCGCCCGTAGTGCGGCGATGGTATCGGTCGTGCCGCCTGCAATGTGAAACTCCTCTTCGGTGCCGACGATCAGGTCGAACAGCCCCAGCGTCGCCTGCAACTTCGCCGTCACCGCTGCCGATTCGATGAACCGCGACTCCCCGGCGCCATGCCCCGCCAGCCCCCACAGGTTTGGCCGGTAATCAATATCCAGCGCGGTCTGCGCCCCGTGTTTGCGCGCCAGATGCAGCGCCTTCAACACCGCCGCCTCGGTCCGTGGATGGCTCAGATGCGTGCCCGTCGCCACCACCGCCCGCGCCTCGGCGATGAACGGCTCCGAGATGTCGTCCTCGCACAGCGCCATGTCGGCACAGTTCTCGCGGTAGAAGATCAGCGGAAACTGCGTGTCATCCCGAATGCCCAGCAGCACCAGTGCGGTCAGCCGTTCCGGGTCCGTCACCACCCCCCGCACATCGACGCCCTCGCGCGCCAACTCCTCGCGGATGAACCGCCCCATATGCTCGTCGCCGACCCGCGTGATCAGCGCCGACTTCAACCCCAGCCGCGCCGTGCCCGCCGCGATGTTGGTGGGCGACCCGCCGAGATACTTGTTGAACGACCCCATATCCTCCAACCGCCCGCCGACCTGCGCGCCGTAAAGATCGACCGAAGACCGGCCAATGGTGATCACGTCAAGCAGTTTCATCGGCGGCTCCGATTCCGGGTTCCCCTGCTCGGGCAAGATGCAGCTTTTGGAATTTTTATTCCATTTTCAGTTGCCGCGAAAGGCTGAACCTTCCGGCCGCCCGATTTTGCCGGAAATTGTCTGCACAAGGGGTGTACAGGGGGTGTACAGGGGGTGCATCGCTTCATTCCCGCGCCGACCCGACCGCCACCGCCAGCGAAATCGCCAGCGCCAACGTCGCCGACAGCGACCGGAACGCGCCGAAATCGACCTCCTGCACCGTCAGCACAACCGACCCGATCCGCGCCAAAGGCCCGGTCTGATGGTCCGTCAACGCCACCACAGGCAGCCCCAAATCCCGCGCACCCTGCGCCAGACTCAGGGTTTCATCGGAATAGGGCGCAAAGCTGATCGCCAGAAGCGCATCACCGGGGCGCAAGGCAAACCGATGGTCAAGCGCCCCGGCCCCGTCATGCAGCATCGCCGGAACCTCCATCTTTTCAAACACATATGCCAGATAGCTTGCAACCGGATAGGCGCGGCGAAACCCCACCACATGCACCGTATCGGCCAGCGCCAGCAGCCCGACCGCCTCGCCCAGCGTGCCCTCGTCCACCGTTTTTGCCAGGTCCTCAAGCGACAGCCGCCCCGCCTCGATGAACTCGGCCAGCAACGCCGCAGGACTGCCGGCCCCCTGGTCCTTGAGGTTGCGCAGTCGTGTGCCGTAATCCGGCCAACCGGGGGCATAGGCCCCGCGAAACAGCCGCTGCATGTCGGAAAACCCGGCAAACCCGAGCATCTGGCAGAACCGCATCACCGCCGATGGCGGCACCCCCGCCCCCGCCGCAATCTCTGCCACGGTCGAGACCGCAATCCGGTCCGTGTTGGCCGCAATGAACGCCGCACATTCGCGCAGCCGCTTGGGCAGGTCGTTCTCCACCAAGCCCAGATGCGCGCGAAACTCCTCAACCGAAGCAGGTGGCGGACCCGCGCCGGGGGTTAACCTGTTTTCCATCTTTGCACCATACGATGATCGTCCGACGCAACACGCCCGACGCTATCCCCGAAACCCACTGACAAACAGCCCCACAAAATGGAATATTCGTTCCAATTCACACAGCGCTAATCGCCGTATCGCGCTTTCAGCGCGGTAACCACCGGGGGCGTCACGAACTTCGACACATCCCCCCCAAGCCGCGCAATCTCTTTGACCAGCTTGGACGCAATCGCCTGCCGCCGCGCATCGGCCATCAGAAACACCGTCTCGATGCTGGCATCCAGCGCCCGGTTCATGCCAACCATTTGAAATTCATACTCAAAATCCGCAACCGCCCGTAGCCCGCGAATGATGACCCCCGCCCCGACATCGCGCGCGCAGTCGATCAACAGGTTCTCGAACGGATGCACCACAATCTCGCCCCCGGTCCTGGCGATGATTGCGGAACACTCCGCCTCGACCATCGCCACCCGTTCTTCCAATGAAAACAATGGCCCTTTGTCGCGATTGATCGCCACCCCGATCACCAGCCTGTCGACCAAAGCCATCGCCCGGTGGATGATGTCGGTGTGACCCAAGGTAACGGGATCAAAGGTTCCCGGATATAGTCCGATGCGCATGATGCTCTCCCGTCGCCCCGTCCCGACACGCAACATTATTGCGCAGTCCGTGGCAAGGGGGGGCGTGGTCAGACAAGGAAGTTGTCAAAGCTGGACAACTGCGCCGCAATCACCGCGTAAACCTGCGCGATGAAGGTGAACAACACCCCCCGACCAACCCGTTGGCATCCACATCAAAGAAGCTGTCCGTCCCTCCATCCGACGGGGAGGGCTGCACGAACTTCCCGAGGTTCAGGTCGATCACGACCGACGCGGTCGTTACAAAAATCAACGACAGATCAATCACTTCCGCAAGTGCCGCCAGATTGAATTCGGCAATCACATCCGCGCCGCTCACCAGATCGGCAAAGACGGATACATCGTCATTCCGGCTTTCAAACAGCAGATCGTTGCCCACCCCGCCGTTCAGCGATTCATTTCCGCCCGAGGTCTGCGTCATCCCCTCCGTCCATCGAATTAACCTATCGTTGCCCGACTCGCCGGACAGGGTGTCGTTGGCGTCCCTTCCAGAGAGTTAAAGCCATCGTCGACAAACAATGAACCCGCGCCGTCTGCTCCAAACAGCGACGCATCGCGATCTTTACCCGACAACAGATCAGCGGACTTGCCGCCCTTCATGCAATCGTTGCCAGCCCCCCCCCGCTGTCCCCGTCGCCGATCAGCGAATCATTGCCCCGGTCGCCATACAGAATGTCCCGACCCGCGCCGCCGTTCACAGAATCTTCGTTGTCGCCGCCCGCCAGCGTGTCGTTGCCTGCGTTGCCAGGAAGAACATCGTTGCCTGCAAGCATGACAATGGAGTTGGATTGATCGGTGCCGCCCAATCGGTTCATCGTGCAGAGATTCTGTGAATAGCGCCGGGTATCGGCATCAGAAACCCTTTATCATCCCCTCCAGCGCGTCTTTCTCGGCGGCAAGCTCCATCAACCGCGCCTTGACCACATCGCCGATGGAGATCAACCCGACCATCTGGTCGCCCTCCATCACCGGCAGATGGCGAAAACGGCCATCGGTCATCGTTTGCAGCACCTCGTCGGTCTGGTCCTGCCGCCCACAGGTCACCACGCGGGCCGTCATAACGCTGTCAACTGTATCAGTCAGGCAGACGGCCCCGCGCCGCCCCAACTCGCGTACCACATCGCGTTCCGACACGATCCCGATCAATCGCCGCCCGTCCGGCGACACCACCACCGCCCCGATCCGCCGCGCCGACAGCAATTCGACGACTTTGGCCACCGTGCTGCCGGGCCGCACAGTGACTACGCCGTCATCGGATTTCGATTTCAGGATCTGGCTGACAAGCATGTCGCTCCCCTTAAAGGTGTCACCAAATCGTCGCGTTCCTGTTCCAGTCTGTCAAGCAAGACCTTACCCTGCCAGCGCCTTCAGCCGCAGCATTTCGCGCCGCACTCCCTGCACCAGCAGGTCGGCAAAGCGGTTGAACCGCCCGACCCGCCCGTCATCGGCATGGCGGATCAGCCAGAACGTGCGGGTCAGGCTGATCTGGTCGGGCAAAATGCGGCTCAACTCGGGTGCTGCGGGCAGCGCAAAGTCATGCACCACCCCCAACCCTGCGCCATGCCGCAGCCAATTCAACTGCACCGACACCGAGTTTGACGCCAAAACGGCCGCCCTTACCCCGATCTCGGCCAGATAATCCAGTTCCTTGTCAAAGATCATGTCAGGGATATAACC
This sequence comes from Rhodobacterales bacterium, assembly GCA_038246975.1. Taxonomy (GTDB): domain Bacteria; phylum Pseudomonadota; class Alphaproteobacteria; order Rhodobacterales; family Rhodobacteraceae; genus JAIYDJ01. Next base: position 9,462 of record JBBRVJ010000072.1, read on the forward strand.
AACCATCCGATGGCCTGCCAAATCTGCTGCGGTCGTGATCACGGGATGTCGCGCCAGATAGTCGCTGGACCCCGCCAGATGCAGGCGATAATCGGCCAGCTTTTGCACCGTCAGCCGCCCTGCCTCGGGCCGCGACACCGCCACCGCCATGTCCGCCTCGCGTTTCGACAGGTTGAAGACGCGCGGCAGGGCGACGATCTGCACCTCCAGCCCTGGATTGGCATCGCAGATCACCGCCAGCACCTGCGGCAGCAGATAGTTGGCACAGCCGTCGGGCGCGCCGATCCTGATCTGCCCGGTCAACCCGTCCGGCCCCGACAGCGCCTCGGCAGCCCCCTCCATCGCCGCCTCGGCCCGCTCGGCATGGGACAACAAGCGCGAGGCTTCTTCGGTAAGCCCATAGCCTTGCGGGCTTTTCACGAACAGCCGGGTGCCCATCGCCTCTTCCAGCCGGGCAATCCGCCGCCCCACAGTCGCCGGGTCCAGCCGCAAATCCTTGCCCGCCCGCGACAGGCTTTCGCGCCGCGCAACTGCCAGAAACACCCGCATATCATCCCAATCCACCGCGCTACCCCTGCAATTCTGCAAAACCTTTTTGAAATCTTGCCCCTGTCAACGGCAATTCCGCAAGGTTATCATCGTGCCAATCAAGGGAGAATGACGATGAAAGAGATCGGTCACTGGATCAACGGCAAACATGTGGCAGGCACGTCGGGCCGCTTTGCCGACGTGTTCAACCCGGCCACCGGCGACGTGCAGGCGCGCGTCGCTCTGGCCAGCAAGGCTGAACTGGACGCGGCCACGGCGGATGCCGCCACGGCGCAGGTCAAATGGGGTGCCACCAACCCACAACGCCGCGCCCGGGTGATGATGGAATTCGTCCGTCTGATCAACCGCGACATGGAGAATTTGGCGCTGGCCCTGTCATCCGAACACGGCAAGACGGTGCCCGATGCCAAGGGCGATATCCAGCGCGGGCTGGAGGTGATCGAGTTCTGCACCGGTGCGCCGCATCTGCTCAAGGGCGAATTCACCGACAGCGCAGGGCCGGGGATCGACATGTATTCCATGCGCCAACCCATCGGCGTGGCAGCCGGAATCACCCCGTTCAACTTTCCCGCCATGATCCCGCTGTGGAAACTGGGGCCCGCACTGGCCTGCGGAAACGCTTTCATCCTGAAACCGTCCGAGCGCGACCCGTCAGTCCCCCTGATGCTCGCCGAGTTGATGCAAGAGGCCGGATTGCCGGATGGCGTGCTGCAAGTCATCAACGGCGACAAGGAGGCGGTCGACGCAATCCTCGACAATCCGATCGTCGCGGGCGTTGGCTTTGTCGGCTCTACCCCGATTGCCGAATACATCTACGCTCGCGGCTGTGCGAACGGCAAGCGTGTGCAGTGCTTTGGCGGGGCCAAGAATCACATGATCATCATGCCCGACGCCGATCTGGATCAAGCGGCGGACGCGCTGGTCGGGGCCGGTTATGGCGCGGCGGGTGAACGCTGCATGGCGATTTCGGTTGCGGTCCCCGTGGGCCAGGAAACTGCAGACGCGCTGATCGCCAAGCTGATCCCGCGGATCGAAAAGCTGAAGGTCGGCCCCTATACCGCTGGAAACGATGTGGATTATGGCCCGGTCGTCACAGCGGCGGCCAAGGCAAACATCCTGCGTCTGGTCGAAAGCGGCATTGCAGAAGGCGCGCAACTGGTGGTCGACGGGCGGGGCTTCGGCCTGCAAGGCTACGAGAACGGCTTCTTCGTCGGCCCCCATCTGTTCGACCATGTGACCACCGATATGGAGATCTACCGCAAAGAGATTTTCGGCCCCGTCCTGTCTTGCGTCCGCGCAAAAACCTATGAGGAAGCCTTGGGTTACGCGATGGACCACGAATATGGCAACGGCACCGCGATCTATACCCGCGATGGCGACACCGCCCGCGATTTTGCCAACCGGATCAATGTCGGGATGATCGGTATCAACGTGCCGATCCCGGTACCGCTGGCATACCATACCTTTGGCGGCTGGAAGAAATCATCGCTCGGCGACCTTAATCAGCACGGGCCAGACAGTTTCCGGTTCTACACGCGCACCAAAACCATAACGGCCCGCTGGCCATCTGGCATCAAGGAAGGCGCATCGCTGAACTTCAAGGCGATGGATTGAACCCTTTCAGAGCATGATCAATGTCCCTGCCGGAGCAACAACCGCCCCCGGCAGGGCCGCCCCAAAAATCGCTCCGCGGCAGCCGACCTGAGCGGGGGCTCGATGCCCCCCGAAGGTCGTCCCCTTACTCGGCAGCCAATCGCTTGGGGTTCAGCATATCCTTCAGATAACGCCCGGTATGGCTTGCATCTACCGCGGCAATCGCCTCTGGAGTGCCAACTGCAATCACTTCACCGCCGCCGTCGCCGCCTTCGGGACCAATGTCGATCACCCAGTCGGCAGTTTTCACCACGTCCAGATTATGTTCGATCACCACCACAGTATTGCCCTGCTCCACCAGTTCATGCAGCACTTCCAACAGCTTGCGCACGTCCTCGAAGTGCAGCCCCGTCGTCGGCTCGTCCAGAATGTACAGCGTCCGCCCCGTCGCCCGCCGTGACAACTCTTTCGACAGCTTCACCCGCTGCGCCTCACCGCCCGACAGCGTCGTCGCCTGCTGCCCGACCTTGATATAGCCCAAGCCCACCTGACACAGCGCATCCATCTTTTCGCGAATGGCGGGCACCGCGGTAAAGAAATCCTGCGCATCTTCACAGGTCATATCAAGTACGTCCGCGATACTCTTGTTCTTGAACTTTATTTCCAAGGTCTCGCGGTTGTATCGCGCGCCCTTGCAGGTTTCGCAGGTCACATAGACATCGGGCAGGAAGTTCATCTCGATCTTCAGGAGCCCGTCTCCCTGACACGCCTCGCACCGCCCACCCTTGACGTTGAAGCTGAACCGGCCGGGCTGATAGCCGCGCGCCTTGGCTTCGGGGAGGCCTGCAAACCAGTCGCGGATCGGAGTGAAGGCCCCGGTGTAAGTCGCTGGATTTGAACGCGGCGTCCGGCCAATCGCCCGCTGGTCGATGTCGATCACCTTGTCGAGGTGTTCGAATCCCTTGATCGTCTCGCACGGAGCCGGAGTCTCGTGTGCGCCGTTCAACCGGGTCGCGGCGGTCTTGAACAGCGTCTCGATGGTCAGGGTCGATTTGCCGCCCCCCGAAACCCCGGTCACGCAAACGAACTTGCCCAGAGGGAAATCGACCGTGATGTTTTTGAGGTTGTTGCCAACCGCGCCGACCACCGTCACCTTCTTGCCCGACCCCTTGCGCCGAACTTTCGGCACCGCGATCTCGCGCGCGCCAGACAGATATTGCCCCGTCAGGCTGTTCGGGTCTGCGGCAATCTGCGCCGGGGTTCCATGGCTGACCACCCGCCCGCCATGGACCCCAGCCCCCGGCCCCATGTCGAACACATAATCCGCCTCGCGGATCGCGTCTTCGTCATGTTCGACCACCAGCACCGAATTTCCGGTGTCGCGCAGCCGTTTGAGCGTGGTCAACAGCCGGTCGTTGTCCCGTTGGTGCAGCCCGATGCTGGGCTCGTCCAGCACATAAAGCACGCCCGTCAGCCCCGACCCGATCTGGCTCGCCAGCCGGATCCGTTGCGATTCCCCCCCCGACAGCGTGCCCGCATTGCGCGACAAGGTCAGGTAATTCAGCCCGACATTCACTAGGAATCCAAGACGTTCGCGGATTTCCTTCAGGATCGCCTTGGCAATCTCGTTCTTCTGATTGGTCAGGGCAGCGGGGACCGTCCCGATCCAGTCATAGGCTTCAAAAATCGACATCCGCACCACCTGCCCGACATGCAGCCCGGCAATTTTCACCGCCAATGCCTCGGGCCGCAGGCGATAGCCGCCGCAGGCGCCGCAGGGGCGGTTGTTCTGGAACCGCTCCATATCCTCGCGGCTCCAGGTGCTGTCGGTTTCGCGGTAGCGGCGTTCCATATTTGGGATCACGCCTTCGAAGACGCGTTTCACCTGATAGATGCGCCCGCCCTCGTCATAACGAAACTCGATCTCGGCTCCGTTGGACCCGCGCAGGAACACCTCTTTCACCGCGTCCGGCAGGTCTTTCCATTTCGCCTTCTTGTCAAAGGCGTAATGCTTGGAGATCGCCTCGATGGTCTGGGTGAAATAGGGCGACTTCGACTTGGCCCAAGGCGCCAGCGCGCCTTGCATCAAAGTCAGGCCCTGATCCGGCACCACCAGCCGTTCGTCGAAAAACAACTCCATCCCCAACCCGTCGCACACCGGGCAGGCCCCGAACGGCGCGTTGAAGGAAAACAGGCGCGGCTCGATCTCGGCGATGGTGAAGCCACTGACAGGGCAGGCGAATTTCTCGGAATAGGTGATTCGTTCGGGGTCGCCTTCGGCAGGCGCAGTTTCAATCACCGCAATCCCGTCCGCGAGGTTCAGCGCGGTGCGAAAGCTGTCGGCAAGCCGGGTCTGGATGCCGTCCTTGATCACGATCCGGTCCACCACCACGTCGATGTTGTGACGGAACTTCTTGTCCAACACGGGCGGCTCGTCCAGATCGTGGAAGGTGCCGTTCACCTTGACCCGCTGAAACCCCTGTTTGCGAAGGTCGAGGAATTCCTTTTTGTACTCCCCCTTCCGGTCACGAATGATCGGGGCCAACAGATAGGCGCGCCCGCCCTCGGGCATCGCCATTACGGCATCGACCATATCCTGCACCTGCATTGCGGTGATCGGCAGACCGGTGGTCGGGCTGAAGGGCGTGCCGACGCGGGCGAACAACAGGCGCAGGTAGTCATAGATTTCGGTAACCGTACCGACCGTCGAACGCGGGTTTTTCGACGTCGTTTTCTGTTCGATCGAAATCGCGGGTGACAGGCCGCTGATGTGGTCCACATCAGGCTTCCCCATCATGTCAAGGAACTGCCGCGCATAGGCCGACAGCGATTCTACATACCGCCGCTGCCCTTCGGCATAGATCGTGTCAAACGCCAGAGACGACTTCCCCGACCCCGACAGCCCGGTGATCACCACCAACTGATCGCGCGGGATGCTGACATCCACGTTTTTCAGGTTGTGCTCGCGCGCACCCCGCACTTCGATGAATTTCTGCTCGGCCATCTGCCACTCCCGTTCAACCGGAAACACATAGGCCCTTTCGCCCGAGTCTCCAATCGCAATTCATGAACAAATCATGAACTTTGGCAAGGTTCCGCAGATTTAGCTGTGCGCTTTTCGCCGGGCGACCTGCCATCCATCCGCCGCGATCCCAAAAGCGCAAAAGGCGACCCAGATCGGCAGTCCGGTTGGCTCGGTCATTGCCACAATGGCTGTCAGAGGGGGCGTGGTGGTGGCGGTCCCAAAATTGCCGAGTTGCGCCCTGGATCACCCGGCTTGCGATCAACAAGCCATGATCCGGCAGCAGGGGCGGCAACGCGACATCGCCGCCCTGCTACCAAAGGCCGCCACAAGGGCCCGACGCGGCCCGATCCTGGCGACAAACCTCCGCGCCGTGATGCTGAATATCAGCCCGACCGACCCCACCAGCCCAAAGGCCACCTTGCGCTGCCCGGTATAAGAGCTGCGAAGTTGTTCGAACAGAGCGGAAACCTTGCCGAACTGCGCTGCCGCTCCAGGACCCGCCGCCCAGACGGACAAAACGATCAGGGTGTTGCGCATCGGCAGGTTCCTGGCTGCGTTGCCGTTGGTTTCGGGAATTGCCGGGAGGAAGGCGATCGGCCGACTATCCGATTCGGATATCAGATTTCCGACCCACACAATCATGTCACTCTTGCAAAGTTTTCACGACAGTTCAGTATCGACGGGATGATACTTGCCATTCCGTTCCTGTTCATGATCACCCTGACCCCGCCTGAAGCGCCACCGGACCTGTGCCCGCTGGTCGCCGAACTGAACGCGGTGATCGCCGAAAACTCTGCCCTGGTGCCCGCGCCCTGCCCGCAAATCGGCTTTGCGGCGCTGCCGGTCGGCAGTGCGTTGCGATCGCAGGCCGGGGCTTACCTAACCGAAACCGGGGCAATCGAACTGGCCTCAGACCTTGATCTGACCACCGCCTACGGGCAAAGCTATCTGTTGCATGAACTGGTGCATGCCGCGCAATATGCCGGGGGGGTCCATATGCAGGTAACCTGTCCCCAAAAGCTGGAGGCCGAGGCATATGCTTTGCAGGCGGATTTCCTGCGCGACCGAGGTCTTCCACGCGAGGCGATCCTGATCCGCGTGTTGGGGGCGCATTTGGGGAGTTGCGGGGGTGACGGTTATTAGATGTGCAAAGCGCGGCCGTAGGCGTCCAACACCGACTCGTGCATCATCTCGGACAGAGTCGGATGCGGGAACACGGTTTCCATCAACTCGACTTCGGTCGTCTCCATCGTGCGGCCGATGACATAGCCCTGAATCAACTCTGTGACCTCCGCCCCGATCATGTGTGCGCCCAGCAACTCGCCGGTTTTGGCGTCGAACACCGTCTTGACGAAGCCTTCGGTCTCGCCGAGGGCAATCGCCTTGCCGTTGCCGATAAAGGGGAAGCGGCCAACCCGCACCTCATGCCCGGCCTCTTTGGCCTTCGCCTCGGTCAGACCGACAGAGGCCACCTGCGGATGGCAATAGGTGCAGCCGGCAATCGAATTCGGCTTGATCGGATGGGGATGCCCGCCCGCGATCAGTTCGGCCACCATCACGCCTTCATGGCTGGCCTTGTGCGCGAGCCAAGGTGCCCCGGCGATGTCGCCGATGGCATAAAGACCCGGAACCCCGGTGCGGCAAAACTCGTCCGTCACCACATGGGTCCGGTCGATTCTGACGCCCAAAGCCTCCAGCCCCAGACCTTCGGTATTGCCGATGATGCCGACAGCAGAAATCACCGTGTCGAAATCCTGCGTCGTGGTGGCACCGTTCGATTCCAGATGTGCGGTGACCTTGCCCGGACTGCGGTCAAGCTGCTTGACGGTGGTTTTCTCAAGGATTTTCATGCCTTGCTTGACGAAGCTCTTTTTGGCAAAGGCCGAGACTTCGGCATCCTCGATCGGCAGGACGCGGTCCATCACCTCGACCACGGAGGTATCCGCCCCCATGGTGTTGAAAAAGCTGGCAAATTCGATGCCGATGGCACCGGACCCGATGACCAGCAGGCGCTTGGGCATCCGTTTGGGGACCATGGCGTGGCGATAGGTCCAGACCAGATCGCCATCGGCCTCTAGCCCCGGCAATTCGCGGGCCCGCGCGCCGGTGGCAAGGATGATCGAGGGCGCGGTCAACTCTTGGGTGCCCGCGTCGGTCTTGACGCTGACGGTGCCGGGTTTGGGCAGAGTCGCCGTCCCCATCAAGACGGTGATCTTGTTCTTCTTCATCAGATGACCGATGCCGCCCGAAAGCTGTTTGGCCACCGCCCGCGACCGCGCGACGACAGCATCAAGATCAAAGGACAAGTCCTTGGCCGCAAGACCGAATTCCTTGGCGCGGTGCATCAGGTGAAACACCTCGGCGCTGCGCAGCAGGGCTTTGGTCGGGATACAGCCCCAGTTCAGGCAGATGCCACCGAGGTTTTCCCGCTCGACGATCGCGACCTTCTGGCCCAACTGGCTGGCACGGATGGCCGCGACATAACCGCCCGGCCCGGACCCGATCACGATGATGTCGAAGGATGCAGCCGCC
>JBBRVJ010000073.1:0-16893 GCA_038246975.1 Rhodobacterales bacterium
CAGAGACGTAGAACAGATCATCCGCCACGGCCGGCGCCCCCAGCACCGCCATCATCGCGAATGCCGCCCCCGAACGCATCGCCCGCGTCGTGATCCCAAAAGTCATAGGTTCTCCTCCCCTTTGATTGGTCTGCGCCTTTGGGTATCCTCCAGGAAAACTGCCCTAGCTTCTGCCCCGATTTGCCCGAAGTCTGCCGAACCGTTTCGGCGGGTGTACCGGACGGCCCCCGCAGGGTCAACGATTCTTGCCTCAAAGCGCTTTCAAATTGCCGTTAAACCAACACCGCACCGCCGCATTTCCCATGCCGCACCTGCACAACCTGCGGCTGACCGAACGCAGATCACGGCCCCTTTGTTCCACTTGGCACCATTGCTCCCGAACGAAAACCATTTGCCTTGCAGTCCCCAACGCGGGACGGTGAGGGGGCAACAAAAGCCCGCTTCCTCGATTGATCCTTCAAGGAAATTCCGTGCCCGACATCTCCCTGACGATCCGCGTCATGCACAGCGCCTGAACCGCAGGCACGACCCCGCAGCAGATCATCGCCCAAAGCTTTACCCGCATGGCGGCCATCGCTGACCCTGGCATCTTGGTCACCCTGATCCTTGAATTGGAAACCCGCGCGGCCGAAGCCGGTGTTGGAGCGTTCGCACAGCGTGCCGAAGCAGGCGATTTCACAGCACTCGACTGCCTGCACGACGGCAGCAGCCAAGCATCCAGCGCCGCGCAGGGTGCGTCCTTGATGATTTCCACGCCAACTGAAAGATGGTGTAAGGATATTCGCCCCACCGCCACAATCTCCACGCTACCGTCAGGCCACATCCCGTCGCCCCCTCTAGGGAACCAACTTCGCCCCGCTCCGTTATCCTTCGCGCGCGCCCACGGGCGTGCGGCAAAATGGCCTTGTGGCCCCCCTTTGACATGAAGGAGACCTATATGAACTGGGATCAAATCGAAGGCAAATGGAAGCAGATGCGCGGCACCGCCAAAGTCCAGTGGGGCAAGCTGACGGATGACGAGCTTGACCAGGTGGAAGGCAAGCGCGACCAACTTGTCGGCAAGATCCAGGAGAAATACGGCATCGCAAAGGAAGAGGCGCAGCGCCAAGTCGACGACTGGAGCAGCCGGATCTGACACCACCACCCCGCCGTCCGGCCCACCCGCCGGACGGCCCACGCACTGGCAACAAACCGCCTGCGCCCCCAAGCGTAAACGCTTTTTTCACGGCAGATTGATCCATATCAAATCGCCTGCCCCTTCCAAAGCCTAACTCGTGGCGCCAAAACGGTGACCTTCACCAAGGACCCTCCCGATGAACTCGACCGCAAAAACCCCGCCCCCCGCCTCGAAATCCAACGCCCGCATTCTGCGCCAGATGCAGTATCGTCTGGAACAGCACTGCGGTGCGTCCGTGCAACCGATCACCCCTAAGGAAAGCCGCGCTATCATTCTGCGGTTTGTGGAAAAGCGCCTGCGACATGTGCCTCCGTCATCCGGTGCAAAGTGACAGGCTGGCAGGTCAGACGCCCAGCGCTGACCTCTGATCAAAAAAGCCGCTTCAGGCGAAGATCGCGCGGAAAACCGCTGCTCAGATAGTCTCGGCCACTCTCAATATCATTCGCCACGCATTGCGTCATCCGCTCCGTGTTTGGCGGCACCCCCTTTTCTTCGCACAGAACCTGAAAGTACGCTTCAAGTTCGGGCTGGGATGCCGACTCAAACCAGTCAAAACTGCCAACTTCTGTCGAAGCACAGCCAGACAGCAAAAGACCGGCCAAAATCACCACACGCATATGAACTCCCCAAAAGAATACGTCGCGCGCAATATACACACATTCGGCAATCCCCTCACGCATTTAACAAAGCCCGGATCGAACGGGTCATCACCCCATACCAACCCGTAATATCATCGCTACGCCTGGCGGGTTTGGTAGAGCAGATCGGCATCGAACCGACGACCTCGTCATTGCGAACGACGCGCTCACTTAACTGAGCTATTGCCCCACTCAATCCTGATGCGACCCTTCGCCCCTCGAAAGTCAATGAGGGGCAAGCGTCCCGGCAGATGCCCGACATTAATCTGACGGAAAACCGACGCCCTATTGCGCCGCTTCCAGATAGCTTTCGACTGGCGGACAGGTACAAATCAGGTTGCGGTCGCCAAAGACATTGTCCACCCGCCCGACCGGAGGCCAATATTTGTCGACCCGGAACGCGCCCGGCGGAAAGCACCCCTGCTCGCGCGAATATTCCCTGTCCCAGTCGGCGATCAGATCGACCACCGTATGCGGCGCATGACGCAGGGGGCTGTTTTCGCTCGATATTTCGCCACGTTCAACCGCGCGGATTTCCTCGCGGATCGCCAGAAGCGCGGTGATGAACCGGTCGATCTCGGCCTTGGTTTCGGATTCCGTAGGCTCGACCATCAAGGTCCCCGCCACAGGCCAGGACATCGTCGGCGCATGAAAACCGTTGTCGATCAACCGTTTGGCGATATCGTCCACCGTCACACCGACCTCGGCAAAAGGTCGCGTGTCCAGAATGCACTCATGCGCCACCCGCCCCTTGTTGCCCATGAACAGCACCGGGTAAGCCCCGGTCAACCGCGCCGCGATATAGTTGGCGTTCAGAATGGCTACCCGCGTGGCCTGCGTCAGCCCCTCACCGCCCATCAACAGACAGTAGGCCCATGAAATCAACAAGATAGACGCCGACCCATAGGGCGCCGCCGACACCGGCCCCTCCACCCCCCCCGTCTCGGGATGCCCTGGAAGGAAGGGGGCAAGGTGCGCCTTGACCCCGATCGGCCCCATCCCCGGCCCACCGCCACCATGCGGAATGGCAAAGGTCTTGTGCAGGTTCAGGTGGCTGACGTCGCTGCCGATCTCGCCGGGTTTCACCAGCCCTACCAGCGCATTCATGTTGGCCCCATCAAGATAGACCTGCCCGCCGTATTGATGTGTTATGTCGCAGATGTTGCGGACAGTTTCCTCGAATACACCATGCGTAGAGGGGTAAGTGATCATGCATGCCGCCAACCGGTCCCCCGCCACCGCCGCTTTGGTCGCGAAATCCTCCATATCGACGTCGCCATTCGGCGCGGATTTGACCACCACCACCTGCATCCCGGCCATCTGGGCCGAGGCCGGGTTGGTGCCGTGCGCCGAAACCGGGATCAGACAGATGCTGCGTTTCCCTTCCCCCCGCGCCCGGTGATAGGCCTGAATGGTCAGAAGCCCCGCATATTCCCCCTGCGCGCCCGAGTTCGGCTGCATCGACATGGCGTCATACCCCGTCAACTCGCACAGCTTGGCCTGCAGATCGGTGATCGCCTCGCGGTATCCAAGTGCCTGATCTTGCGGAGCAAAAGGGTGAAGGCTACCAAACTCAGGCCAAGTGATCGGCATCATCTCGACCGCCGCGTTCAGCTTCATCGTGCAGGACCCCAGCGGAATCATCGCCCGGTCCAGCGCCAGATCGCGGTCCGACAAGCGGCGCATGTAGCGCATCATCTCCGATTCGGCGCGGTTCATGTGGAACACCGGATGGGTCAGGAAGTCGGACACCCGGACCATCGCCTCGGGAAAGCCCAGCGTGGCGCGGTGCGGCGGCACCCCGTCGATCCCGAAGGCTTTGAGAACCCTCACCAAAACCTTTTCATCTGTCGTCTCGTCCAGCGTAATGCCGACCCTGTCCACGCCGATCTTGCGGAAATTCAGCCCCTCCTGCCGCGCCGCCGCCAGAATGCCGGTCTGCCCCACGCCAACCTCGACCGTGATCGTGTCGAAGAACGCCTTGGGGCTGACTTTGGCTCCCGCCGCCTTCAACGCCCGCGCAAGCCGCGTCGTGCGGAAATGCACCCGCTCGGCAATCGCCCGCAACCCCTCGGGCCCATGAAATACCGCATAAAAACTGGCCATCACCGCCAGCAGGGCCTGCGCCGTACAGACGTTGGACGTGGCCTTTTCGCGGCGGATATGCTGCTCGCGGGTTTGCAGTGACAGCCGGTACGCCTTATTGCCGCGCGCATCGATCGACACGCCGACGATCCGCCCCGGCATCGACCGCTTCAGGTCATCGCGGCACGCCATGAACGCCGCATGCGGCCCGCCATAGCCCATCGGGACCCCGAATCGCTGGCTCGACCCCACGGCAATATCGGCCCCCATCGCCCCCGGATCCCTGAGCAGGGTCAGTGCAAGCAGGTCGGTCGCCACGACAGCTATCGCGCTTGCGCCATGCAACGCCTTGATCTCCAATGTAAAATCCCGCACATGGCCGTAAGTGCCCGGATACTGAAAGATTGCGCCGAACACCTGTTCCGGCACCATCGCCTCTGGCGGACCCACCAGAACCTCGATCCCCAAGGGCTGCGCCCGTGTCTTTATCACGGCAATCGTCTGGGGGTGGCAGTTCTGATCGACAAAGAACCCCCGCGCCTTGGAGCGGGCGCTCCGTTCGGCCATCGTCATCGCCTCTGCCGCCGCCGTCGCCTCGTCCAGCAGGCTCGCATTCGCCACCGGCAACCCGGTCAGGTCGGCGACCATCGTCTGATAGTTCAGCAGCGCCTCGAGCCGCCCCTGTGCAATCTCGGGCTGATAGGGGGTGTAGGCGGTGTACCACGCCGGATTCTCAAGGATATTCCGCTGGATAGCGGGGGGCGTGACCGTCCCGTGATACCCCTGCCCGATCAGGCTGACCATCACCTTGTTGCGGTCCGCGACCTGCCGCATCCGCGCCAGCAAGTCCTGCTCCGACAGCGGTGCCCAGCCCAGCGGCTTGGCCTGCCGGATCGACTTCGGCACCGTCTCGTCCATCAAAGCGTCCAGCGATGCCACCCCAACGGCGCGCAGCATCTGCTTCATTTCTTCTGGCGAAGGTCCGATATGGCGGCGATTGGCAAAGTCGTAGGGGTTGTAATCGGTGGGCGTGAAGGTCATTGGAAGTCCCTTTAATCACATGGAAATCCGCGCGGCGGCATGATGGGCACCGGCCTAGGCGATCAGTTCGGCGTATTCGTCCTCGTCCATGAACGCGTCGAGCACCGACAGGTCGTCGACCTTGATCTTGAAGAACCACGCAGCCCCGGTCGGATCTTCGTTGACCAGTGCGGGATTGTCCGACAGCAGATCGTTCACCGCGACAATCTCGCCGTCGACCGGGGCCAGAATGTCGGACGCCGCCTTGACGCTTTCGATTACCACCACCTCGTCGCCAGACGTCACCATCGTTTCGATCTCGGGCAACTCCACGAACACCACATCGCCCAACTGGGTCGCGGCGTGTTCGGTAATGCCCACGACGATCAGATCGCCCTCGATGCGCAGCCATTCGTGATCTTGGGTGTATTTCATCGCAAAACCTCAGCGTTTATAGGTGGTTGGGTGAAAAGGAAGCGCGCAGATCGTGGCAGGCAGACGCTTGCCGCGCACCTCGCCTTCGACGTCGGTGCCGGGGGTGGCATGGCTGGCTGCGACATAGCCCATGGCAATCGGCGCCTCGACCGAAGGCCCGAATCCGCCGGAAGTGACCTCTCCGATCGGCGTGCCGTCAGGGTCGAACAACAGGGTGCCTTCGCGCATCGGCGCGCGGCCTTCGGGGCGCAGACCGACGCGCTGGCGTTCCGGGCCTTCCGCCAGTTCGTGCAAGATCCGCGCAGCCCCCGGAAAGCCGCCCGCCCGCGCCCCGCCTGCGCGGCGCGATTTCTGGATGGCCCAAGTCAGCCCCGCCTCAACCGGGCTGGTTTTGATCGTGATATCATGGCCATAGAGACACAAACCCGCCTCCAGCCGCAGGCTGTCGCGCGCGCCAAGGCCGATGGGCATCACCTCGGGCATCTCCAGCAGCGCCTCGGCGAAGGTGCCGGTCACGGCGTCGGGGACCGAGATTTCAAACCCGTCCTCGCCGGTGTAACCCGACCGGGAGATCCACAGATCGCCCCCGCCCCATGGCAAGACAGCGACATCCATGAACCGCATCGCAACCACTCCGGGCACCATGCGTGCCAGCGCCGCCTCGGCCAGCGGCCCCTGCAAGGCCAGCAACGCGCGGTCGGTGACATGCAGAACTTGTGAGACATCAGACAGATGCGCCGTCATATGGGCAATGTCGACGGCTTTGCAGGCGGCATTGACCACGACCAGCAAATGATCGCCCCGGTTGGCGAACATCAGGTCATCCAAAATCCCGCCCGTTTCGTTGGTGAACATCCCATACCGCTGCCGCCCCGGCGCCAGCGCCAGCACATCGACCGGCATAAGCGCCTCCAGCCCAAGACACAGTGCCTCCATGCCCCGACGCGGGTGCAGCAGAACCTGCCCCATGTGACTGACATCGAACAGGCCCGCCGCCTGTCGGCAGTGCAGGTGTTCCTTCATCACGCCGGACGAGTATTGGACGGGCATCGCATAGCCCGCAAACGGCACCATCTTGCCTCCCAACCGGACGTGCAGATCATGCAGCGCCAATTGCAGCAAGTCCGTTTCTAATCGCTCTGCCACGCCATCCTCGTTTTCCCGCCGGAGAAGTAGCCCGGCATCCTGCGCGGCGAAAAATCCCGCCCCACATCTGATGCCCCCTCCGTCCCTTGCGCCTGAGATCGTTATCCCTTCGGCGGGCGCGTCCGCGCTACTCTCCAGAGTCTTTGTGCTGGAACGGTCCGTTGCGCCTGAAAGTTTACCGGGGCGGTTGCTCCTCGGGCACCGATGGTTCCGCACCGGATTTCCCCGATCCTGATACCGGTCAGACTGCCCGTACCGCAGCGCGGAAGCAAGTCAAAACGACTGGCTTCGTACTGGCGCTGCGGTGTTGGCAATTGTCCGCAACGCCAGCCAAACGGCCAATCCGCCGAACAGGACCCCGCCCACCGCCTGCCCCACCAGAACCCCCGGCGCGCCCCCCATCGCCCCCAGCCACAGCGCAAACGGCACCGTGCCCAGCGTATGGCGGCCCCAGTTGATCAGCGTCGACTGGAACGGCGCACCAAGGTTGTTGCAGGCCGAATTTGCCACAAAGATCGCGCCGTTGAAAAAGAACAACAGGCTCAGCGGGCCGCAAAACAGATAGACCAGATCGCGGGTCAACCCCTTGGCCCCGAACAGATCGGCAATCGGCGCACGGAAGATGAACAGCAGCGCCGTCACCGCGACAATCACGATCGCGGTGAACAACAGCCCGTCCATGAACGCGCGGCGCACCCGGTCCATGCGGCCTGCCCCGAAGTTCTGGCCGATGATCGGCCCGATGGCTCCAGACAGCGCAAAGATCACCCCCAGCGCCACCGGCGTCAGCCGCCCGGTGATCGCAATCCCCGCCACCGCCGCCTCGCCATACCCCGCGATGATCCGCGTGACGAAAGCCTGCCCGACCGGCGTCGCCAGTTGCGTCAGGATCGCCGGCCCCGCGATGCCCAGAACCGGAGACAGATCGGCGGTCAGGCTGGACAATGTAGGCCGGTCGAACCCGCCGTAATGCCGATAGATCGGCAGCAAAGCCACGCCCGCGATCACCACCCGCGACGCAACCGAAGCGAGCGCCGCCCCGGTCAGGTCCAGCGCCAGACCGAAGATCAGGATCGGGTCCAGAACCGCATTGACCACCGCTCCCCAGATCGTCGCCATCATCGCGCGCCGCGCGTCGCCATGGCTGCGCAGGATCGCCCCCCCGATCATCCCCACCATCAAAAACGGCTGCGCCGGAACGACGATCGACAGGAAATGCACCGTCAGCGCCGCCGTCTCGCCCCTCGCCCCCAACAGCCCGACCAGGGGTTCAAGCATCAGCCAGACCACCGCTGAAAACGTCACACCGAACCCGATGCCCAAGACCAACCCGTTGGTCGCCTTCTCACGCGCCAACACCGGGTCGCGCGCCCCCAGGGCCCGCGCCACCATGGCCGAGACCGCAATCGCCAGCCCGATGCCAAAGGATGTGGTGAAGAACAACAGAACGCCGGCATAGCCGATGGCCGCCGTGATCGCCTCTTCCCCCAGCATGGCGATGAACACGAGGTTGATCAGATCGACGCTGAACACCGCCATCAGCCCGACCGAGGCTGTCAGCGACATCACCGTGATATGCCGCATCAGGTTGCCCTCGACGAATTTCGCCTGTCCGCCGGGGCTCGCAGGGATCACGTCAGCCATTTTTCCCCGCCATTTTCTGTCCCTAAATATCCGCGGGTGGGTCCGGGAGGGCAGACAGCCCTCCCGGCGCTTTCCACATTCCCGAACGGCTCAAATTCCGCGCACCACCTGCAACAACGGCATCACATCCGCCATCTCGGGCCCTGCATCGCGCCCGGTGATCGCGCGGCGCAGAGGGCGGAACAGGCCCTTGCCCTTGCGACCCGTGGCAGATTTCACCTTATCCGTCCACTCGCCCCAAGTTGCATCAGTCCACGGTCTCGCAGGCAGCAACCCCATGGCCTGCGCCAGAAATTCGCGGTCCTCTTCATCGACCAACGGTTCTGTCCCGTCGCGGAACAACACCCACCACTCGGCCATGTCGGCCAGCACGGTGATGTTGCCTTTGGCCACCGCCCAGAACGGCTCGGCCAACTCCACAGGTACCCCAAGCGCTGCAATCCGGTCGGCGACCATCGCGAAGGGCAGTCCCTGCACATGATGCCGGGTCAGCGGGAACAGGTCTTCGGCGTCGAATTTGGTAGGCGAGGCCCCAAACGACCCCACATCGAACCCGTCGATCAACTCCTGCATCGAGCCTGCCAGTTCCACCGGCTTCGACGACCCCAGCCGCGCCATCAGCGACAACAGCGCCATCGGCTCCACCCCCCGCGTCCGCAGGTCGCGCAGGGCCAGCACGCCCAGCCGCTTGGACAACTCCTCGCCCTGCGCCCCGGTCAACAGCGAATGATGCGCGAACGAAGGCGGCGTGCCGCCCATCGCCTGCATGATCTGAATCTGCGTGGCGGTATTGGTCACATGATCCGACCCGCGCACGATAAAGGTGACACCCATGTCGATGTCATCGACCGAACTCGCAAAGGTATACAGCACCTGCCCGTCCGCCCGGATCAGCACCGGGTCGGACACCGACGCGGCATCAATCGAGATCGGCCCAAGAATGGCGTCCGGCCATTCGATCCGGTTCTGGTTCAGCAGGAACCGCCAATACCCCTCGCGCCCCTCGGCCCGCATCGCCGCGCGGCCCGCATCGTCCAGCGCAAGGCTCGCCCGGTCATAAACCGGGGGGCGGCCCATGTTCAGCAGCTTCTTGCGTTTCAGGTCCAATTCCACAGGTGTCTCGAAACACTCATAAAACCGACCCGCGCCGCGCAATTGGTCCGCCGCCTCGCGGTAGCGGTCCATTCGCAGCGACTGCTTTTCCACCCGGTCCCAGTGCAGGCCCAACCAATCGAGATCGGCCATGATCCCGTCGGCGTATTCCTGCTTGCTGCGCTCCTGGTCTGTATCGTCCAGCCGCAAGATGAAGGTGCCACCCGTCTTGCGGGCGATCAGATAGTTCATCAGGGCGGTGCGCAGGTTGCCCACATGGATAAAGCCGGTGGGGGACGGGGCAAAGCGGGTGACGGTCATCGGCTGGCTCCTTGGATGCGCCCTTCCCTGTCACACACCCCGCCGATTGTCCAGTTTGGCCGCCCACCCCTACCGCGGCACCGCCATCCGCGCTAGGATCGCACGATGACCCAAGCCTCACCCGACATGATCGCCCCCGACGCCTTGCTGATCGAACAGCTTGCCCGCGATGCCGTGGCCAATCTGCCCGGCCCGTTTCGCGCGGCGGCGACGCATGTCCGGCTCCTGATCGAGGATTTCGCAGCACCCGATCTGCTGGCGGCGATGGGCATCGACGACCCTTACGAATTGACCGGCCTTTACGAAGGCACCCCCCTGACCGAACGAAGCGTCAGCGACCCGCCGCAGATGCCCGACCGTATCTGGTTGTTTCGCAAGCCCATTCTGGACGAATGGGTTGACAGGGGCGATGTTTCCTTGGGCGAATTGGTCACACATGTGGTGATCCACGAGTTGGCCCATCACTTTGGCTGGACCGATGAAGACATCGCCAAAATCGACCCGTGGTGGGAATGATTGCACATCTGCTGTGCAGACCTGCACAGGGGGTCACGGCGGCGTGAATGGGCGGTCGCACGGGGAGTGCTATTCTGGTCTGACCGCAACCTTGGGAGAGCTTCACATGACCACACCGCTTTTGTCGCGTCGTCAGGCCATGATCGCTGGCGCCGCATTGCCCTTTGCCCCCGCCATCCTGACCAACCGGGCCCATGCCGCCGTGGACATGCAGGGGGCGGCAGCACCCGGTTTCAACCGTTTCAAGCTGGGCGGGTTCGAAGTGACGGCCTTGCTTGCGGGCACCCGGACTGTCGAGGGGCCGACGGAAATTTTTGGCCTGAACGTTGAGCCCGCTGAATTTGCTGAGGTTTCTGCCGCCGCTTTCCTGCCGACCGACAAGGCGCAGTTCTTTTTCACGCCGACCCTCGTGAACACCGGGGCCGAATTGGTGCTGTTCGACACCGGGTTGGACGGCGCGTCGATGACGGCGGCGCTGGCGGGGGCGGGCATTGCGCCGGACCAGGTCGATGTGGTCGTGGTGACCCACATGCATGGCGACCATATCGGCGGGTTGATGACCGATACCGCGCCGACCTTTGCCAATGCCCGTTATGTCTCCGGTTCTGTCGAGAATAATCATTGGGCCGAGGCAGCGAACGAAGGCTATGACGCGCTGGTGCGGCCTTTGGCCGACAAGATGACCTTCGTGGATGACGGCGGTTCTGTAGTGTCCGGCGTCACCGCAATAGCGGCGTTTGGCCACAGCCCTGGGCACATGGTCTATATGTTGGAGAGTGACGGCTCACAACTGGTGGTTACGGCCGATACTGCAAACCACTACATATGGTCGCTCGCCCATCCAGATTGGGAAGTCCGCTTTGACGCCGACAAACCGGCTGCCGCCGCCACCCGCAGGGCGGTCTTCGGCATGATCGCCGCCGACAAAATTCCGTTCATCGGATATCACATGCCGTTCCCGGCGGTCGGATATGTCGAGGCGCAAGGCGCTGGTTTCCGTTATGTGCCAGCATCTTACCAGATGATGCTTAACGGTTGATGAAGGGGGCGGGGTTGTGGGCCACCACCCCGCCGCTTTGCCCATTGCCCACCCTTGGAAGCTGCTTATGATGCACGAGATCTGTGCGGTGTGCCGAAGGGTTGTTGATGTTAAACAAAAGGGTCGCCGGGGGGTTTTTGCTGTTGGCCTTGGCTTGGCCCGCGGCCGCGCAAACCGTGGTCGAGACGGCGCAGGGCATCGAGACCCGCCTGTCGGCACAAGACTTTGCGGGCGCACTGGCCGAGGCCCAAACTGTTGTGGCGCGAGTCTGGGACATGACGACCCGGATCGGCTTTACCGAGGCGCTGCTGGTCGACAAGCCTGCCTCCGACTACGGCATCTACAACCCGCGCCCCACCGCCAGCTTCAGGTTGGGCGAGCCGATCTATGTCTATGTCGAACCCGTGGGTTATGGCTTTGCCACCCCAGACAGCGGCTTGTTTTCCATAGGTTTCTTCGTAGACCTGACGGTGCTTGCCGAAGACGGCGCGGTCTTGGGCGAGATGCAGAATGTGGTCGAACTCGACCAGACCGCGCGGGCGCAGCGGCGCGAGTTTCAGACCACGATCACCTATAATCTGGGCGGCATCCAGCCCGGCCGTTATGTGCTGGCGACGATTCTGCGCGACAAGAATTCGGACAAAACCGGGCGTTTCGAGACGCGGATCGAGATTTTACCCTGACCGCCCGGGTGTCACCCGCGTCCCGCCACAGCCAACCTGCGTCAGATGATCGTCGGACGAACGTCGGGCATTTGGCCCGACGCGGCACGCCCGCGCCAAGGGTCATCGAACCTGCCCCGCCGCTGACGAAACCTCCCTGTTTCATTTTTCGTCTCTAAATATCCCCGCCGGAGGCTCCCGCCCCACCCAAAATGCACCGCGCCCGCAAACTCAACTCCCGTCGCGCCAGCGGTTGGCGATCGGATAACGGCGGTCAAGCCAGAACGCCTTGCGGGTCAAACGGGTGCCGGGGGCCGACTGAAAGCGTTTGTATTCCGAGATATACAGCAAGTGTTCCACCTTCTTGACCGTAGCAAAATCGAACCCTTCGGCCATCAGATCGGCGACCGAGGCATCGCGCTCCACCAACCCGTCCAGAATGGCGTCCAGCACCGGATAGGGCGGCAAATTGTCATCATCGCGCTGATCGGGGCGCAATTCGGCACTCGGAGGTTTCTCGATGATCCGGGGCGGGATGACCTCGCCCGCCGGCCCCAGCATCCAAGGGCGGTGATTCAGATTGCGCCAGCGGCAGGTGTCGAACACGCGGGTC
The DNA here is from genome assembly GCA_038246975.1 of Rhodobacterales bacterium. Taxonomy (GTDB): domain Bacteria; phylum Pseudomonadota; class Alphaproteobacteria; order Rhodobacterales; family Rhodobacteraceae; genus JAIYDJ01. The sequence continues at coordinate 12,389 of JBBRVJ010000073.1, forward strand.
TTGTACAGGTCCTTGATCGGGTTGTAGCCGCCGTTCATGTCGCCGTAGATCGTGCAATAGCCGACCGCCATTTCCGACTTGTTGCCCGTGGTCAGCAGCATCGCCCCGGACTTGTTCGACAATGCCATCAGCAGCAGCCCGCGCAGGCGGCTTTGGATGTTTTCTTCGGTGATGCCGGGTTCGGTGCCACAGAACAGCGGGGCCAGCGCGTCGCCCACCGCCGCTTGCGCGCCCGTGATCGGGATGGTGTCCAGCGGGCATCCCAAGGCGGCGGCAAGTTGCGTCGCATCGTCCAGCGAATCCTGCGAGGTGTAGGCCGAGGGCAGCATCACGCAACGCACGTTCTGCGCGCCGATGGCGTCGGCGGCGATGGTGGCCACGATGGCGCTGTCGATGCCGCCCGACAGGCCCAGCAGCACCTTTTTGAACCCGGTCTTGCCGAGGTAATCCTTCAGCGACAGCACCATCGCGTGATAGTCGGCCTCATGCGAATGGGGCAGCAGCGCCATCATCCCCGGTGCCGCCTGCCAGCCCGTCGCGGTCCGGGCAAAGTCGATGTGGGTGATGCAGGCCTCGAACTGCGGCAGTTGCGCGGCCAAGGCCCCGCCGGGGTTCAGCACAAAGGACGCACCGTCGAACACCTGATCGTCCTGGCCCCCGAACATGTTCAGGTAAACCAGCGGCAGCCCGGTTTCGACGACGCGCGCCACCATCAGGTTGGTGCGCACCTGTGGTTTGCCGCGATGATAGGGCGATCCGTTGGGCACGAACAGAATCTCGGCCCCGGTTTCGGCATGGGTTTCGGCCACCTCAGGATGCCAGGCATCTTCGCAGATCGGAATACCTAAGCGCAGCGGGCCGATCTGGACCGGGCCTTGCAGGTCGGCGGCCGTGAAGATGCGTTTTTCGTCGAACACGGTGTCGTTGGGCAGGTCGTGTTTCAGGATCGTGGCTGTGATGTTGCCGTGTTGCAGGATGTAATAGGCGTTATAAAGGCGACCGTCCTTTACATGCGGCGCGCCGATGCCCAAGGCGGGGCCGTCGGCGCAGGCCAGCGCCAGCCGGTCGATCTCGGCCATGGCGTGGGCGGCGAAGGCGGGTTTCATCACCAGATCCTGCGTCTGATAGCCGGTCAGGAACATCTCGGTCAGGGCAACCATATCGGCTCCGGCGGCGCGGCCCGTGGTCCACGCGTCAAGCGCAAGGGCCGCATTGGCGGCGATAGCCCCGACAGTGGGGTTCAGTTGCACCAAGGTCAGTCGGAAGGTGTCGGTCATGGCGGGGCCCCGTTGGTCACGGCAGGTTGTAGCAGGTTCGCGGCCAAGGGAAAGCAGGCCGCTTGTCACGCAGGGGGGGCTGCGGCTAGGGTTCGGGAGGGGCTATGGGGTGGTGGTGCGATGCGGTTGGGCGGGATGATCCTGATGGGGGCTGTGGTATTGACTGGTGCCGCATGGGCGCAGTCGGGCGAGGTCGTGGTCAAGCAATATGCCGACGGGTCGGTTTACGAGGGCACGTTCAAGAACGGGCGGCAGGACGGCACAGGCACCTACCGCCTGCCCAACGGTTATGAATACAGCGGCAACTGGGTCGCGGGCGAGATCCGCGGGGCGGGGGTGGCGCGCTATCCGAACGGGTCCGTCTATGAGGGCCAGTTTCTGGCGGGCAAACCCGAGGGGCGCGGCAAGATCACCTTCGGCGATGGCGGGACCTATGAGGGCGACTGGACCGGCGGGGGCATGACCGGGACGGGCAAGGCCAGCTATGCCAATGGCGCGGTCTATACCGGGGGCTTTGTCAACGGCGTGCATCACGGGGTCGGCGTCATGGAAGACCCCAGCGGCTATCGCTATGAGGGCACTTGGGTCGAGGGGCAGAAAGACGGGTCGGGCAAGATCAGCTATCCCGACGGGGCGGTCTATCAGGGCGCGCTGGTCGCAGGACAGCGGCAGGGCAAGGGCACGCTGACCTTGCCGGATGGTCTGACGTTCGTGGGCGACTGGGACGGCGGGCAGATCAACGGCACGGGGCGGCTGACCCAGCCAAATGGCGATGTCTATGACGGGACCTTCAGGGAAGGTCAGCGGCAGGGGCAGGGCCGCGTTACCTATGGCAACGGCGATGTCTATGACGGCAGTTTCGCCGCCGACAAGCGCGCGGGCAAGGGCGTGTTCACCGCCACTGACGGGTCATCCTACACCGGCGATTGGGTTGAAGGACTGCGGCAGGGTGCGGGGGTGATGACCTATGCCGATGGCGCGGTGTACGAGGGGGCCTTTGCCGCCGATCAGCCCGATGGCTCCGGCAAGATCACCTACGCCGACGGGTCGGGATATGAGGGCAACTGGACCAAAAGCGTCATCACCGGCACAGGCCGTGCGACCTATGCAGGCGGGCTGGTCTACGAGGGTGCGTTTGTGAGCGCTCAGCCTGAAGGCACGGGCGTGATGACTTATCCCGACGGCTATCGCTATGACGGGCAGTTTCGGGCGGGCCAGCGCGAGGGTCAGGGCACCGCGACCTATCCGGATGGAACGATCTATGTCGGCGGTTTCGTGGGCGGGATGCGGGAGGGCAAGGGCAAGCTGACCGGACGCGACGGGTTTGTCTATGTCGGCGACTGGACAGCGGGCGAGATTTCGGGGGTGGGCGTTGCGACCTATCCTTCGGGCGATTTCTATGACGGCGAGTTCGTCGCGGGCAAGCGCGAGGGTCGGGGTCGGCTGACCTACAAGGGCGGGCAGGTCAGCGAGGGCATCTGGCGGGGCGGGATGCTGACCGCGCCCCTGCCCCCTGTGGCCGAGGGCGCAGCGCCTTCCCCTGCTCCGACGACCGATCCCTGACCAAATTATGCCTCGCGGTCTGACGACTGCGTTACACGGCCCCCGATCACGGGCGGTCACGAAGCCGTTGGCCGGGTGACCCGGTGCCGCATCTCCCGCGTAATCATGTCGCACCCAACATCGGGTGCGAGACAATATTGGGGACTACCATGACCTTCGCCCGTATCTTCGCGGCGGCTGCGGCCGTTTGCACGTTTTCCGGGGCCGTATCGGCCCAGTCGATCACCGAAATTGCCGCAGGCGATGCGCGTTTCTCCACGCTGGTCGCCGCCGTGACGGCGGCAGGATTGGCCGAAACGCTGGCCGGGCCGGGACCGTTTACGGTGTTTGCGCCGGTGAACGAAGCCTTTGCCGCCCTGCCCGCAGGCACGGTGGACACGCTGTTGAAGCCGGAAAACAAGGGGCAGTTGACCGATGTGCTGCTGTATCACGTCGATGACCGTCTGCTGACGGCGGCGGCGATTCCGGCGGGGTCGAATTATTTCAAGCCGCTGCTGGCGTCGCAGCGGCTGTGCATCACCAAATCGGGCGGCGGCGTCACGATTGCCGATGGCACGGGCGAGGCGGCAAACGTGATTGTCGCCGACATCATGGCCGATAACGGGGTGATCCATGTGATCGACAAGGTCTTGCTGCCCGGCACGCGGCCCGCCTGCCACTAGGCCACCGGATCGGTTAGCGGAGGGCACACCCCCCGCGCCCGCCATGAGACGCCCATGAAAGGCGCATCAAGGCGGGCAACCGATGGGGTGTTTGCAGGCAAATGCCTGACAAACCCCCTGCAACCAGGCCAATCCCCTTGCATCAAAGGCCCGGCAAGGCGATACGCGAGGGGGCAACAAAAGGCGCGGCGCATGGCACTTCCAATCCGGGAACAGGTGAAATACTGGGGCGTCGCGCTGGCGCTGCTGTTTGTCCTGCTGTGGTTGCTGGGCGATGTTATCCTGCCGTTTCTGGTGGGCAGCGCGATTGCGTATTTCATGGACCCGGTGGCCGACCGCCTGCAACGTCTGGGGATGAGCCGGGTCGCGGCGACGGCGCTGTTGACGCTGGGCGCAGTTGTGATCGTGGTGCTGCTGGTCTTGTCTGTGATCCCGACGCTGATCAAGCAGTTGACGGCGCTGATCGATTCGGCCCCTGTGATCGCCAACCAGTTGCAGACGTTCCTGACCGAACGGTTCCCCGAGCTTTCCGACGAAACATCGACCATCCGGCAGACCCTGGCGCAGATCGGCACCGCCATTCAGGAGCGCGGGGCCGAGTTGGCGCAGACCGTTCTGTCGTCAGCGCTGAGCGTGATTTCGGCGGTTGTGTTCATTGTCGTCGTGCCTGTGGTCGCGTTCTATATGCTCATGGACTGGGACACCATGATCGCCCGCATCGACGCGATGTTGCCGCGCGATCATGCGCCGGTGGTGCGGCGTCTGGCGTCCGAAGTGGACACAGCGCTGGCGGCCTTTGTGCGGGGGCAGTTGACGGTTTGTCTGTTGCTGGGCACGTTTTATTCGGTGGCGCTGGCGGTGGCGGGGTTGCAGTTCGGCCTGGTGGTGGGCGCGATTGCCGGGGCGATCACGTTCATTCCTTATGTCGGATCATTGGTGGGCGGGGCGCTGGCCATCGGGTTGGCGTTGTTCCAGTTCTGGGGGGACTGGCTGTCGATCGGGC
>JBBRVJ010000074.1:0-16692 GCA_038246975.1 Rhodobacterales bacterium
AGCGGCCATCAGGTGCTGGAAACCGCCCTGTCTGCGCCTTGGGCGCGCCGGATCGTTGCCCGCTTTGCCTTTCCCACAGGAGAATGATTGATGGCGACGATTCTACTTGCGGGCGCAGGGGCCGCGCTGGGGGCGGGGTTTGGTGGGACGGTTCTGGGCCTGTCGGGTGCCGTCGTCGGGCGAGCCATCGGTGCGACTGTCGGCCGGATGATCGACCAGCGGGTGCTGGGCGCAGGGTCGGAACCGGTCGAGATGGGCCGGGTCGAGCGGTTCCGACTGATGGGGGCCAGCGAAGGCTCGCCCATTCCGCAGCTTTGGGGGCGCGTGCGTGTGGCGGGGCAGGTGATCTGGGCCACGCGGTTCAACGAGGTGACGACGCAATCTGGCGGGGGCAAGGGCGCGCCGCAGCCGCGCACCACCAGCTATTCCTATTCGGTCAGTCTGGCGGTGGCGTTGTGTGAGGGCGAGATCACGCGGGTTGGCCGGATTTGGGCGGACGGGATCGAGATTGCGGCCGATGATCTGGACTTGCGCGTTTACACAGGCAGCAAGACCCAATTGCCCGACCCGAAAATCCAGGCGGTTGAGGGTGCCGCTTTGGCACCGGCTTATAGGGGTATTGCCTACGTCGTGATCGAAGACCTTGACCTGTCGGCTTACGGAAACCGGGTTCCGCAGTTTTCCTTCGAGGTGGTGCGGCGTGCACAGGGAGAGGCGGCTGCGCCCGAGATGGATTTGCCTGCATCGGTGCGCGCTGTTTGCATGATCCCGGGCACTGGGGAATATGCGTTGGCAACGACTGCGGTGCATTTCGGCGATGGACCGGGGGCGAACCGGACTGCCAACGTCAATACCGCGTCGGGTCTGACCGATTTTGCGACGTCGCTGGTTCAGTTGCGCGAAGAATTGCCTGATGTCGGGTTTGTTTCGCTGATTGTCAGTTGGTTTGGCGACGATCTGCGCTGCGGGCTGTGCGAGGTACGGCCCAAGGTCGAGCAGACCGAAAGCGACGGCACGCAGATGGCTTGGCGGGTGTCAGGCACCACTCGGTTGGGCGCGCAGGTGGTTCCCAAGGTTGAAGGCAGGTCGGTGTACGGCGGCACTCCTGCGGACGCCTCTGTGATCGAGGCGATCCGCGCGATCCGCGACGGTGGGCAAGAGGCAATGTTTTATCCGTTCATTCTGATGGAACAGTTGGACGGGAACGGGCGGGTTGATCCTTACACCGGGGCTGCAGATCAGCCGATCTTGCCATGGCGGGGGCGCATCACGCTGAACGCCGCACCCGGTAGGTCCGGCACGGCTGACCGGACGGCGGCAGCGGCCATTGAGGTTCAGGATTTCTTCGGTACGGCCGAGGTTTCGGACTTCAGCCTCTCGGGAACGCGGGTCAATTATTCCGGCCCCTCGGAATGGCGGTATCGCCGCTTCATCTTGCACTATGCCCATCTGTGCGTCGCGGCGGGCGGGGTGGATGCGTTCTGCATCGGGTCGGAAATGCGCGGATTGACGCAGATCCGGGGGGCGGGCGATAGTTTTCCAGCCGTTGCCGCATTGCGCCAGTTGGCGTTGGATGTGCGGGCCGTGCTGGGGCCTGCGACCAAGATCAGCTATGCGGCGGATTGGTCGGAATATTTTGGCTATCATTCGGGTAACAACGTCTATTTTCACCTTGATCCGTTGTGGGCGGACGCGTCGATTGATTTCATCGGTATCGACAATTACGCGCCGCTGGCTGATTGGCGTGATGGCGAAGTCCATGCCGATGCCGCATGGGGGGCCATTCACAACGTCGACTATCTGAAAGCGAACATTGCCGGGGGCGAGGGGTTCGACTGGTTTTACGACTCGCCCGAAGGCGAAGCCGCCCAGCAGCGCAAACCCATCACGGATGGGGCGTATGACGAGCCGTGGGTTTACCGGGTCAAGGATATAAAAACCTGGTGGCAATCCACCCACCATGACCGGATCGAGGGAGTGCGAAACGCGGCTTCCACGGCTTGGATTCCTCAATCCAAACCGTTCCGGTTCACCGAGTATGGTTGTGCCGCGATCGACAAGGGCGCCAATCAGCCGAACCGGTTTCTGGATTTAAAGTCATCTGAATCGGGGCTGCCCCGCGCGTCGAACGGGCGGCGTGACGATCTGATGCAAGTTCAGTATTTGCGTGCGATGCGGGAATTCTGGACGGATGCGGCGAACAACCCTCTCTCTGTCCTTACCGGTCTGCCGATGCTGGACGTTGACCGCAGCTATGTCTGGGCTTGGGACGCGCGGCCATTTCCGACCTTTCCCACGAACGCCGACCTGTGGAGCGATAGCGACAACTACGAGCGCGGCCATTGGATGAACGGCCGCGCAACATCGCAGCCCCTAGCGCGCGTAATCGCCGATATCTGTCGGCGATCCGACGTGAGCCGCGTCGATGTCCGGCGGGCTTTCGGTCTGGTGCGTGGCTATTCGGTGAGCGACATCGGATCGGCGCGGTCGCGGCTGCAGGCACTTTGTCTGGCGCATGGAATCGAGGCGGTGGAGCGCGACGGAAGCTTGCAGTTCCGCAAGCGGGACGGTCTGGCGGCGTCTCCCGTGGACCCGGACCGGCTGGTTTTCACTGCCGATATGCCGGGCGCGCTGGAGACCGCCCGCGCGGCGGATGCCCAAACTCTCGGTCGGGTCCGCATCACGTTTGTCGAGGCCGAGGGCGATTTTTCGGTGCGGACTGCCGAAGCGCTCTTTCCCGACGATACCGCCAGCATCGTGTCTGACAGCGACATGCCGATGGTGCTGACTGGGGGCGAAGCGCGGGATATGGCCGAGCGGTGGTTGGCCGAGGCGCGGGTCGCGCGCGACAGCGCCCGGTTTGCCTTGCCGAAATCCGCGCTAAGCCTTGGCGCCGGGGATGTGGTTGAGATTGGCCCGCTGCGCTATCGGATTGACCGGCTGGAGCAGGGCGACGCGCAGGTGATCGAAGCGGTCCGCGTCGAACCCGCCACTTACCAGCCCGCCACCGATCCGCAAGGCACCGCGCGTCCGCGCCTGCGCTTTCCGCTCCCCACATTGCCGGTCTTCCCTGTGTTTCTGGATTTGCCGTTGCTGACCGGAATCGAAGCGCCCTTTGCGCCCCGCATTGCCGTCACGGCGTCTCCCTGGCCCGGACAGGTCGCCATCTGGAGTGCGCCGAGCGATGAAGGCTACGTTTTGAATCGCCTTGTCGAAGAACGTGCGGTCATCGGCGTCACCGAATCGGTCCTTGAACCCGCTCAATCCGGCCTGTGGGATCGCGGCCCGAATTTGCGGGTGCGGGTCTTGTCGGGCGGGTTGTCCTCTGCCACCGAGTTCGCGGTTCTGAACGGGGCCAATGTTGCGGCCATCGGGAACGGCGTGTCTGACGGTTGGGAGGTCTTCCAATTCGCTTCGGCAACTCTTGTAGCTCCCTCAACCTATGACCTCAGCATGCGGCTTCGCGGGCAGGTTGGGACGGACGGGTTGCCAGCCTTCGGTTGGCCTGTGGGCAGCACCTTTGTCCTGATCAACAATGCCTTGCAGCCGCTTGATGTTGCGCTGTCCGCCCGAGGCCTGTCGCGCTTCTACCGCATAGGATCCGCGCGCAGCGGTTACAGTCACTCCAATGTCGTCACACGCGAACGCGCATTCGATGGAATTGGCCTGCGCCCTTATTCCGTGGCGCATCTGACGGCACAGGGATCATCGGGTCAGGACATGACGCTAAGCTGGCTGCGCCGCACCCGGATTGACGGTGATAGCTGGCAATCCTCTGAGGTGCCCATGGGTGAAGACCGCGAAGCCTACGTCGTCCGTGTCGTTCAGGGGGCGACCGTTCTGCGCGAAGCCGAGGTGACCACTCCCGGCTGGGTCTATACAACGGCGCTGCAGTCTCTGGACGCTCTGGGCGGTCCGTTCCAGGTTTCGGTCGCGCAAGTTTCGAACCAATTCGGTCCCGGCCCCTTCCGCACCCTGTTCTTTGCCTGATTTCAATGCGGAAAGTTCTGGTGTGTGATCTGACGGCCGCCGCGCAAATTCTTGCGCTGCGGCCCGCTCTCGAGCGGGCGGCGCTGCTGGACAGCCTGCTTGATCAGGCCCATGCCGCCGACCTTTACGCCCGCCGTTTTGGCCGCCTGCACCCGGTTTGGGGCAACGGCAGCCTGATGGCGCGTGCGCTGGCCGAACGGCCACAATCGAACCCACCCCAAGACCGTGACTATTGGCAAAGCCTCTCGCTGGTGTCGGCCGCGATCGCGGCAAGGATCAAACCTGCGCTTTGACCCTTGGCCTGTGCTTTCGCGATGCCATATGCTAACGTGGCGCGAAGCTGAGGAGAAGCCGCCATGGCCGAAATCAAATCCCGTCTGTCTACTCTCGATCCGGTCTGGCAGCGTGTCTGCGAAGAAGCGTCCGAGGCCGTGCGTGCCGAACCCCTTTTGGGCGGCCTGATACATTCTTGCCTGCTGCACCACAAAACCATGGAAGGCGCCCTCGCCTATCGGTTTTCCCTCAAACTTGCGTCTGGCGAGATGAGCGAGCAGATCCTCCGAGAAATCGCCGACGAAGCCTATATCTCCGACCCATCGCTGGGTCAGGCCGCCCGCGCTGACCTCATGGCGGTGTTTGAACGCGATCCCGCCTGCCATCGCTACATTCAGCCTTTGCTGTTCTTCAAAGGCTATCAGGCAATTCAGGCCTACCGGATCGGCCATTGGCTTTGGCTGGCCGGACGGCGGGACTTGGCCTATTTCGTGCAGATGCGGGTGTCCGAAGTCTTCGGCGTCGATATCCACCCGGCAGCCAAAGTCGGGCGCGGTATCATGATCGACCACGCCCATTCCATCGTGATCGGCGAAACCGCGGTGGTCGGCGACAACGTCTCCATGCTGCATTCGGTCACGCTGGGCGGCACCGGCAAGGAAGATGGCGACCGGCATCCAAAGATCGGCAATGGCGTGCTGATCGGGGCGGGAGCCAAGGTGCTGGGCAACATTCACGTCGGCTACTGCTCGCGCATCGCGGCAGGGTCGGTCGTGCTGCATGATGTGCCGCCCTGCACCACTGTTGCAGGCGTTCCGGCGCGGGTGGTGGGCGAGGCAGGTTGCGCCCAGCCTGCCATCAACATGGATCAGGTCATCTCGAACGCAATCTAATCAAAAACGCCCGCAAGCAATGGCTTGCGGGCGTTTTTTAATGTCTTGCGTGAAGATCAGGCCAGCATCGCGACCGGGTTCTCCAAATTCTCGACGATTGCCTTCAGGAACGCCGCCCCCAAGGCCCCGTCGATCACCCGGTGATCGACAGACAGCGTGACTGTCATCACCGTCGCCACGCCAACCGAACCGTCTGTCAGCACCACCGGCTTTTTCACCCCCGCACCCACCGCCAGAATGGAGCCATGCGGCGGGTTGATCACGGCGTCAAAACTGTCGATTCCCATCATCCCAAGGTTGGAAATCGCAAAACTCCCACCCTGATACTCGGCCGGTGCCAGCTTTCGGGTCTTCGCCCGCGCCGCCAGATCCTTCATCTCTGCCGACAGCGCCGACAGCGATTTCTGATCCGCATCGCGCAACACAGGCGTGAACAGTCCCCCCTCGATCGCGACTGCCACCGCCACGTCCGATGGCTTGATCCGCAGGATACGGTCGCCCGCCCACACCGCATTGGCGTCCGGTACCGATTGCAGCGCCATCGCACAGGCCTTGATGATGAAGTCGTTGACCGACAGCTTGACACCCCGCGCCTCTAGCTGCTTGTTCAGCATCTCGCGGAACGCCATCAGCGCATCCAACCGGATATCGCGGCGCAGATAGAAATGCGGGATGGTCTGCTTGGCCTCGGTCAATCGCGCCGCAATGGTCCGGCGCATCCCGTCCAGCGGCACTTCGACAAACGTCCGGTCGGCATACATCTTCATCACGGTATCCGGCACCATCCCGGTCGGCACCGCCGCCACGGGCTTGGCTGCAACCGGCGCAACCTCCTCGACAACCGCCACCGCCGGAGCCGCCACCGCTCCCTCCACATCCGCCTTGACGATCCGCCCATGCGGACCCGAGCCCTGAACCTTGCTCAGGTCCAGCCCCTTTTCGCTGGCGATTCGCCGCGCGAGGGGCGAAGCAAACACCCGCGCGCGCCCCCCAACCGGAACCCCCCCAACCGGAACCGCCGCAACCGGAACCGCCGAAGCCGAAACAGGTGAAACCGCTACTGGGGGAACTACCGGTGCCACAGATTTGACCGGGGCAGGAGCCTCCGCCACTTCCGCCGACTCACCCTCCTCGATCATAACCGCGATAGCCGTGTTCACCTTGACGCCCGCCGTGCCCTCGGCCACCAGCAGTTTCCCGACGATCCCCTCATCGACCGCCTCGAACTCCATCGTCGCCTTGTCCGGCTCGATCTCGGCAAGGATCTGGCCCGATTTGACCACATCCCCCACCTTGACCAGCCACTTGGCCAGCGTCCCCTCTTCCATCGTGGGTGACAGCGCCGGCATCAGAATTTCAACAGCCATGACGTCCCCCTACCGGTAACAAACGGATTTGACGGCGTCCACAACCTCGGCCGTCGTGATCAGCGCCAGCTTTTCAAGGTTCGCGGCATAGGGCATCGGCACATCCTTCCCCGTGCAGCAGATCACCGGCGCATCGAGGTAATCGAACGCCTTCTGCATGATCACCGACGATATGTGGTTCCCGATCGCCCCCACCGGGAAGCCTTCCTCGACCGTCACACAGCGGTTGGTTTTCCTCACCGACGTCAGAACCGTGTCATAGTCGATAGGCCGCAAGGTGCGCAGGTCGACCACTTCCGCAGAAATCCCCTCTTTCGCCAGCACCTCCGCCGCCTCCAGCGAATAGGTCATCCCGATGCCGAACGAGACAATCGTGACATCGGTCCCTTCGCGCCAGACCCGCGCCTTCCCGAACGGAATGGTGAAATCGTCGAGTATCGGCACCTCGAAACTGCGCCCGTACAAAATCTCGTTCTCCAGAAACACCACCGGGTTGCCGTCGCGAATCGCGGTTTTCAGCAGGCCCTTCGCGTCCGATGCCGAATAGGGCATGCACACCTTCAACCCCGGAATCGCGGCGTACCACGCCGCAAAGTCCTGACTGTGCTGCGCTCCAACCCGCGCCGCAGCCCCGTTCGTGCCGCGAAACACGATGGGACAGCCCAATTGCCCGCCCGACATGTAATTGGTCTTGGCCGCCGAATTCAGAATATGATCAATGGCTTGCATGGCGAAGTTGAAGGTCATGAATTCGACGATCGGGTTCAACCCGCCCCAGGCTGCCCCTACGGCAATCCCGGTGAAACCCATCTCGGTGATCGGCGTGTCGACGATGCGCTTTGGGCCGAACTCCTCCAACAGACCCTGAGAGATCTTGTAAGCCCCCTGATATTCGCCCACCTCTTCGCCCATCAGCATGACGTTCGGATTGGCCCGCATTTCCTCGGCCATCGCCTCGCGCAACGCCTCGCGCACGGTCATCGCCTTCATGGGCGTGCCGACAGGCCAGTCGGGCGAGGCTTTGGATTTGACCGCAGCCACGACCGCTGGCGCAGTTGGCGCCGCGACAACCTTGGCGGGAAATTCGGTCTTTTCCGTCACAACCGGCGGCGCATCGGGCGCCGGCAACGGATCCGCCGCCTCGCCTTCTTCAACCATCACAGCAATCGGCGTGTTGACCTTGACCCCCGCCGTGCCCTCGGCCACCAGCAACTTGCCGATGATCCCCTCGTCAACCGCCTCGAACTCCATCGTCGCCTTGTCCGTCTCGATCTCGGCCAGAATCTGACCCGACTTTACCGTGTCGCCTTCCTTCACCAGCCATTTGGCCAACGTGCCTTCTTCCATCGTGGGCGACAGCGCCGGCATCAATACTTGCGTGGACATGGCGTTCCCCCTCAGACGTAAATGTCGGTGTAAAGCTCGGACAGCGCCGGTTCGGGGCTTTCCTTGGCAAACTCGGCCGCCGCGTTGACAATGGCCTTGATGTCCTTGTCGATCGCCTTCAGATCCTCGTCCGAAGCGAGGCCCGAATTCACCAGCATATCGCGCACGTGCTCGATGGCATCCTTTTCGTCGCGCATCTTTTGCACTTCCTCGCGGGTGCGGTACTTCGCCGGGTCCGACATCGAATGCCCGCGATAGCGATAGGTCATCATTTCCAGAATATACGGCCCCTTGCCCGCCCGACAATGTGCCACCGCCTTCTCGCCCGCCGCCTTGACCGCCAGCACATCCATGCCGTCGACCTGCTCGCCGGGGATGCCGTACGCCAGCCCGCGACCGAACAGCGACGTCGACTTGGTCGACCGCAGCACCGAGGTCCCCATGGCATAGCCGTTGTTTTCAATCACGAAAATTACCGGCAGGTCCCACAACTCGGCCATGTTGTAGGTCTCGTAGACCTGCCCCTGATTGGCCGCACCATCACCGAAATAGGTGAAGGTCACGTTGTCATTGCCCTTGTATTTGTCGGCAAACGCCAGCCCCGCGCCCAGCGGCACCTGTGCGCCGACAATTCCGTGACCGCCATAGAAGTGCTTCTCGCGGGAAAACATGTGCATCGAGCCGCCCTTGCCGCGCGAATACCCGCCCTCGCGGCCCGTCAACTCGGCCATCACCCCCTTGGGGTCCATCCCGCAGGCCAGCATATGCCCATGATCGCGGTACGACGTGATCCGCTTGTCGCCCTCTTTTGCACAGGCTTCCAGCCCCACGACGACCGCCTCTTGTCCGATGTAAAGGTGGCAGAACCCGCCGATCAGACCCATCCCGTACAACTGCCCGGCCTTTTCCTCGAACCGGCGGATCAACAGCATCTCGCGGTAGTATTTCAGCAACTCGTCCTTCGAGACGTTCGACGTCGCTCCAGGTTTCTTCGTGGCCAAGGGCATGTCCTCCAGTGGCGGCGTGAAATGGTTCAAGGGTGAACTATTTCGTGTCTATCGGAAAAACAAGGCGATGACAAAGACATTGCTCGCCGCACCGCAGCATGCGGTGGGGGGAAGTCAGCGGATGACGATCTCGTCGGCGCGCACATAGCCCAGCATGTCGCGCGCCTGTTCGTCCAGCAGGTCCAGGTCCAGAAACTGATCCGACAACCGCGTCGTCAAATTCTGCGCCCGCGCCAACTCGGCCTCCAGCCGCAGCTTTTCGTCCCGCAGATCTGCCACTTCGGCAACGATCTCGGCCTTCTTGAACAGCCCGTATTCCCCTTGCACCGCCGCAAGCGTAAAATAAACGCCCAGCGAAAAGGCCAGCATCAATGCACAGATGCCACCAATCGCCGGGCGCGATGTCGAGGAATTCATCAGTTTGCCTCTGCTCAACGGCCTCTCTTGACGGAAACCTCAACGGATCATGGCACAGCGAACCCCCAAAGGGAATCCCCCAATTCACATGTTGTCGAACTGGATCGCGGTATCGAAGCGCCCCTTGATCGGCTTGCACTGGCTGGTGACCTTCGATTTCGGTCCGCGCTTGAAGCAGATCAAGGCTTCGAAACTGCCCGAGGTCCGGCCATAGACATACCCATCGCGCGAAAACGTGTCGAGGACCACCACCCCCGGCGTCTTGCCCGAGGTCAGCTTGCGCCCGTCGATATCATCCTCCGCCAGAACTTCGATCAGCGCCGGTCTGGGCGTGTCGTCCGGCGTCGGGGACAATCCGAACTCGACCACGATCCGCAACCGGTCTGCGTTCTGATCCGGTTTTCCGGGCGCAAAGGCCATGATCCGCAGCGTTACGTTGTCGTCATCATCGCCGACCCAGGCCGAGGCATCGAACGCGCCCACAGAAAAGTCATAGGTCTGCCACGCCATCCTTCGGCCATCCAGCGTGGCCGACATATTGCCCATCACCGGCGGATAGCCGTCCGGCAGCGCCTCGGTCTGCGCCATAACCGGCCCGCTCAGCATCATCAGCACCAGTGCTGCACGGATCATGCCCTGCCCTTGTAGATGTCGATCAGCTTGCCCAGCATCTCCAGCGCATCCGCGCGCGGCCGCTGGAACGAGTTGCGCCCGATGATCGACCCGTGGCCCCCGCCATCGCGGATCGCCCGCGCATCGTCATAGACCGCGTCGGCCCCCTTGGCCGCCCCCCCCGAAAACACCACGATCCGCCGTCCGGCGAACGAGGCGTCCATACAGTGCCTCACCCGCGCCGCCTGGGTGGCCACGTCGATCTTCTGCGCCTCGTAGACTTTCTTGGCCTCGCCAAGCATCAGATGGTCGGTCGACAGCTTGACCTTGATGACATGCGCGCCCAGCAGCGCCGCGATCTGCGCACCGTAAGCACAGACGTCGATCGCCGTCTCGCCGTCCCTGGTCACCGCCTCGCCGCGCGGATAGGACCACACGACCGAGGCTATACCCTTCGCCGCCCCTTCGGCCCGCATTTCGCGGATTTCCTCGTACATGTCCCCCGCGCGGTCCGAACCCGGATAAATGGTGAACCCGATGGCCGAACAGCCCAGCCGCAGCGCGTCATTCACCGACCCGGTGATCGCCTGATTCTTGCCCGCCGTGTCGGACATCAGTGAATTGGCGCTGTTGACCTTCAGGATCGTGGGGATCTGCCCCGCAAAGGTATCGGCCCCCGCCTCCAGCATCCCCAGCGGTGCCGCATAGGCGTTCAGCCCCGCATCGATCGCCAGTTGGTGATGATAATGCGGATCATACCCCGCCGGATTGACCGCGAAACTGCGCGCCGGCCCATGCTCGAACCCCTGATCGACCGGCAGGATGATCATGCGGCCCGTGCCGCCCAGACGACCCTCCATCAGCATCCGGCACAGATTGGCCTTCACTCCCGGCGTTTCGCCTTCATAATTCGCAAGGATTTTCTGAACGATTTTCGTCGCGCGCATGATGCCTCCGCAGGGGTTGTGCGCCAGTCATAACGCCAGTCTCGGGATCCGCAAAGCTGTTCACGCTAACACCCCGCTCAAATCCACATTCCCGGCAAATCCGACAGATGCGGTTGAAATCCGCGCCCCCGCCATTTTCTGTCCCTAAATATCCCACGGGGGTCCGGGGGTGTGAAACCCCCGGCCTCAAAGCCGCAAGCCGCCCTGACCATCCCGCGCCCGAAACTCCAGCCGCAGCCCGCGCGCCGATCCTTCTACAAATCCCGGCCATTCCGCCCCCGGCTCCAGATACCGCTCCAGGTTCAGCCCCTTCAGATGCACCCCCAGAAACGCCGTCAGGTAATGCTGGGCCACGTTGTTCATCCGCACAGTGTCCCACACCGCATCGCCGTAATGCGCGAACGGCACGAAATCCAGATGCGGGCTGACGGCCCAGCTTTCTTCGGGCGGCGGGATCGGTGCCCCCGCATTGTGCCCCGCCTCGTCGAACGTCAGCAGCCAGCGGTCCGCCCCCACGCCTTCGTCGAACATCAGGCGCATCCCCTCGGCATAACCCGAAACGTGATCCCGCGACCCCGCCACGATCAGCGTCGGCTTGGCCAAACCCGCCATTCCTGCCGCGTCCCACACCCCCCGCTGCCGCCCCCACGGACCGAACGCCACAATCGCCTTTACGTCCGGGTCGATCAGCGCCCCATGCGCCGCCGACCCCGCCTGATGGCGGGCGAGCAAGCCCAAAGGAGACGTCTCCTCATGCGCCACAGCCTCCGCCGAAACCCCCGCCCCGCCCGACACCAAGGCCCCATAACCCCCCATCGAGTACCCGACGATGGCCGCCTCCCCCGCGATCATCCCCGCCCACGGCTCCAGCCTGCGCAACGCGGCCATCACAAACGCCTGATCCAGCGGCCGGTTCACCATGGTCGACCCGAAGGCCAGCTTGTCGGCATAGCCTGAATCCCGGTGATCGACCGACGCGACCACATAGCCCTTCGACGCCAGATTCTCGCCCAGATGGCTCATCAGAAACCGGTTGCCCGGATAGCCGTGGCTGATCAGAACCAGCGGATAGCGCCCCGCCAAACCTGCCGCATCCCGACACGCCCGACCCTGCAGCACGATCGGCGTCACCCCGTCGCGCAGCACGGTCCGATACGCCGTGCCGACCGGCGTCCCCGCGACCGCCGGATACCAGACCTCCACCGTCAAGGCCCGGTCATAGCGGGGCAGGGTGCCGCCTGTGATCCCGACGATATCGCCCTGATCCGGGTTCACCAGATCGACCCGGCGCACCCCCACGGCATAAGGCCCCAGTGCGGCCAATTCCGGCGCATCGGGGCGAATGCGGTCGATCCGGTTCAACCGGCCTTGCAAAGGGTCAATCGTCATGGCGTCCTCACCCGGTCATTTGTCGATCACACAGGGTCAGCCCAGCAACGCGGCGACCCCCGGCAACTCCTTACCCTCCATCCATTCCAGAAACGCCCCCCCCGCCGTTGAAATGAACGTGAAGTCCTGCGCCACCCCCGCCTGATGCAGCGCCGCCACCGTATCGCCGCCCCCCGCGACCGAGATCAACGACCCTGCTACCGTCAGCGCCGCCGCCGCCATTGCCGCCGCCGTCGTCGCGCGGTCGAACGGCGCAATCTCGAACGCCCCCAAAGGCCCGTTCCAGATCAGCGTCCTGCACTGGCCGAACACCGCCTCCACCTCGGCGACCGTCAAAGGCCCCGCATCCAGAATCATCGCGTCCGCCGGACAAGCCGCCACCGGCAAAACCTCGGACGCTGCCCCCGCCCTGAACTCCCGCGCCACCACAATATCGACCGGCAAGTGGATCGCACAGCCCGCAGCCTTGGCCTTGGCCAGAATATCCAGCGCCACCCCGGCCATATCCCGCTCGGCCAGGGATTTGCCGACCTCGACGCCCTGCGCTACCAGAAACGTGTTCGCCATGCCGCCGCCGATCACCAGATGGTCGACGCGGCCCACCAGATTGCCCAGCAACTCCAGCTTGGTCGACACCTTGGCCCCGCCGACCACCGCCACCACAGGCCGCTCGGGGCGGCCCAACGCCGCCTCCAGCGCCTTCAACTCCGCCTCCATCAACCGCCCCGCCGCACTGGGCAGCAACCCGGCCAGCCCGGTGGTGGACGCATGGGCGCGGTGTGCCGCCGAAAACGCGTCGTTCACGAACACATCGCCCAACGCCGCCAATTCGCCCGCAAAGGCAGGGTCGTTCGCCGCTTCTCCGCCATGAAACCGCGTGTTTTCCAGCAACACCACATCCGACGGTCCGGCCTCCGCAATCGCCGCCACAGCCACCGGCCCCACGCAATCCGCCCCAAACACCACCCGCCGCCCCAGAGCCGCCTCGACCGCACCTGCGATATGGCTCAGCGACATGGCAGGCACGACCTTCCCCTTGGGCCGGTCGAAATGCGCCAGCAACACCACCCGCCCGCCGCGCGCGACGATATCCTCGACCGTGGGTTTGATCTTCTCGATCCGCGTGGCGTCGGTGACGCGGCCCCCCTCCATCGGCACATTGATGTCGACCCGCGTCAGCACGGTTTTCCCCGCCAGACCCACATCGTCCAAAGTCTTCCAGCCCATCGCGGCCTCCAAAGTTGAGTTGCCCCTGTTTCCGCCGATCAACGCGCCCCGTCAACCGATCTGACACAACCCCCTTTCCCTTCGCGCCCCGGACCACTACGTTCCCCGCGCAACGAAACTGCAAGGACACCGCCCCATGGCCGCGATCACCGACCCGGAAAACACCATCATCGTCACCCTCAAGGATGGCGAGGTGGTCATCGCCCTGCTGCCCGAAATCGCCCCCAAACATGCCGAGCGGATGAAGGCCCTCGCGCGCGCCAAGGCTTACGACAACGTGGTGTTCCACCGCGTGATCGACGGCTTCATGGCGCAGACCGGCGATGTGGCGAACGGCAGCGCAGGCGGCGCGAACCTGCGCCGGGCGGGGACGGGCGGCTCGGACCACCCCGATCTTCCGGCCGAGTTTTCCGGCATCCCGCATGACCGTGGCACCATCGGGGCCGCCCGCTCGCAAAGCCCGAATTCGGCCAACAGCCAGTTCTTCTTCAACTTTTCCGACAACCACTTCCTGAACCGCCAGTACACGGTCTATGGGCGGGTGATCTCGGGGATGGAACATGTCGACAAGATCGCAAGGGGCGAGCCGCCGGCCAACCCCGATGTGATGATCACTGTAAGGGTTGCCGCAGATGTTGCATAAAATCGCCCTGCTGCTGGTCCTCGCGAACCCCGCCCTGGCGCAGGAAGACGGCCCCGGCCCCAACCTGTCGATCACCGTCGCTGGCGGTACCGCCGGCACGGTCGTGATCGACATGCTGCCCGATGTCGCGCCCCAGCACGTCGAACAGATCACCGCTCTGGCCACCGAAGGTGCCTATGACGGCGTCCAGTTCCACCGGGTGATCGACGGCTTCATGGCCCAGACCGGCGACGTGCAATTCGGCAAGGCCGGCGGCGATACCGCAAGGGCCGGCATGGGCGGCTCGACCCGCCCCGACCTGCCTGCCGAATTCTCGGACATTCCGTTCACGCGCGGCGTGGTCGGCATGGCCCGCTCTCAGGACCCGAACTCGGCCAACAGCCAGTTCTTCATCATGTTCGCGGACGGCGAGTTTCTGAACGGCCAATATACCGTGGTCGGTCGGGTGATCTCGGGCATGGAGGTGGTCGACGCCATCGCCAAAGGCGAACCCCCCGCCACCCCGGACGTGATGGCCAAAGTGTCCGTGGCCCCCTGAGCCGCAACGGAGCGGGGGTTTGATACCCCCCGCACCCCAAGAGAAGAGCGGGGGGTTTCACACCCCCCGCACCCCCCGTGGGATATTTAGAGACAGAAAATGAAACAGCGCGTCAGCCCAGGACCACGAGAGCGTGCCGTTTGCGGCCTGCGGTCAGTCTGACCGGGTCGGCCAACTCGCCCGCGCCCAGTTTGTGGCCTGCGTCCAGCACCACTTCGTCATTGAGCCGCGCGCCACCCTCGGCGATCAGGCGTTTGGCGTCCTTGCCCGATGCGGCCAATCCTGCGCGCACGAAGGCCTGCGCGACTGTCACCGGCAACTCGGCGACCGACAGCACCAGCGTCGGCAGATCGTCGCCCACCCCGCCGCGTTCGAACACCTCGCGCGCCGTGGCCTCGGCGGCCGCCGCAGCCTCGGGCCCGTGCAGCAGCGTCGTCACCGCATTCGCCAGCACGATCTTTGCGCCGTTGATTTCGGACCCTGCCAGCGCGCCCAGACGGTTGCAGTCGTCCAGGTCCAGCTCGGTATAAAGCTTCAGGAACCGCCCCACATCGGCATCGGCCGTGTTGCGCCAGAACTGCCAGAACGCGTAGGGGCTCAGCATCTCGCCGCTCAGCCACACCGCACCGCCCTGCGACTTGCCCATCTTGCGCCCGTCGCTGGTGGTCAGCAAAGGCGATGTCAGCCCGTAAATCTGGGCGTCGATCACCCGGCGGGTCAGGTCGATGCCGTTGATGATATTGCCCCATTGATCGCTGCCGCCCATCTGCAACAGACAGCCATAGCGGCGGTTCAGTTCCAGAAAGTCATAGGCCTGCAGGATCATGTAGTTGAATTCGAGGAAAGACAGCGACTGTTCGCGGTCCAGCCGGGATTTGACCGATTCAAACGACAACATCCGGTTGACGCTGAAATGCCGCCCGATGTCGCGCAGGAAATCAAGGTAGTTGAGGTTGTCCAGCCATGCGGCATTGTTCAGCATGACGGCATCGGTCGGCCCGGTGCCGTAGTCGAGGTAGCGCGCAAAGACCTTGTTCATGCCCGCGATGTTGGCGTCGATCCGGGCGGGCGACAGCAGCGGGCGCTCTTCGGCGCGGAACGACGGGTCGCCCACCTTGGTCGTGCCGCCGCCCATCAGCGTGATCGGCTTGTGCCCGGTCTTTTGCAGCCAGCGCAGCATCATGACGTTCAGCAGATGACCGACATGCAGCGAAGCCGCCGTCGCATCATATCCGATATAGGCAGGCACGACCCCCTTGACCAAAGCCTCGTCCAGCGCTTGATAATCGGTGCAATCGGCCAGATAGCCGCGCTCCATCATCACGCGCATGAAATCCGATTTCGGGTGGTAGGTCATCGCCGCCTCGTGCATGAAAGGTCCGGGCGGTATAGCGCCCGCAAAACGTCAGGGGAAGCCATGATGAAGCCGGGTCCGCTGTGGTGTCTGGGGGCGATGTCGGGCACCTCGCTGGACGGCGTCGATGCGGCGATGGTCCTGACGGACGGGCATGCGGTTCTGGACGTGGGCCCCGACGCTTACCGCCCCTACACCCCCGCCGAACGGCAGACCATCCGCGCCGCCCTGACCCTGTGGCCGGGCGATGCGGGGGTGACCGAGGCGGCGGCGGTGGTGGAAACCGCCCATGCCGAACTTCTGTCGCGGTTTTCGGGGGTCGATCTGATCGGCTTTCACGGTCAGACGCTGGCGCATGACCCCGGCGGGCGCGGCACGCATCAGACGGGCAGCGGGTCATTGCTGGCGCAAGTGCTGAACCTGCCCGTAGTCTGGGATTTCCGCAGCAATGACGTGGCGATGGGCGGGCAGGGGGCGCCCCTTGCTCCGTTCTATCATTTCGCCTGCTCCAAGCGGATTGCGGCTGTCGAGCCGCTGGCGATCCTGAACCTTGGCGGGGTCGGAAACCTGACCTGGGCAGACCCGCGCCATGCCACCCCGGATGCGCCGGGGGCCTGCCTCGCCTTCGACACCGGCCCCGCCAATGCCC
>JBBRVJ010000075.1:0-16558 GCA_038246975.1 Rhodobacterales bacterium
AATCGTCGATCAGCGCCCGCTCTGCCCCCGTCCGCAAGCGGCCCACGGCACAGAGATGGACCCGCATCAGTCGGTCAGATCGCCGAACGATGTGCCGAGCAGTCCGCGATGCGCCGATGTCGGCATCCACATCTTTTCAAGTTGGTAGAAATCGCGCACCTCTGGCCGGAAGACATGAACAATTACGTCGCCCGTGTCGATCAGCACCCAGTCGCCGGTGTCCTTGCCTTCGATGCGCGAAACCAGCGACAACTCTTGCTTCAGCTTGTCCACCAGCTTTTCCGAAATCGCGGCCACCTGACGGGTCGAGCGGCCCGAGCAGATCACCATGTAATCGGCAACGTCGGACCGACCGCGCAGGTCGATCTGCACGACCTCTTCGGCCTTGTCATCGTCCAGCGAAGCCAGCACCCGGAACAGCACATCTTCGGCGGTATAGGATTCGGCCACAGGCATTACGCGCGCGGTCCGGGGGCCGACCGGCAGTCCGGTCGCAGGGTCAGAATGAGACAGGACATCGTCCTCCAAGGGGGCGCGCCGATGCTGCCCCGGCGCAGGGCCTTCCATCAGCCTAGCATCGGGAACATTTAATCTCAATGACCGGGGAAGCGAGGCGTATAGGCGCAGGCAAAGGAATGCGCAAGAAGGGGCGCTCGGGTCACACGAAGATTACCCCAGCCGGTCCAGAAGCGGGCGGTTGGCGGGGTTGGGTCCGCCATAACTGACCAGCGCCACATCCAGATCCTGGCCCTGAAACCGGGTGGCGGCGTGCAGGATGGCGTCGGTGATCCAGACATCGGGATTGCCAAAGGCCCCACCGCCCAGCCGGGTCAGGAACAACCGCCGCACCCCGGTCTGCGCTGCAACGTACAGGGCAGCGGCGAAGCTGGCTGCGTAAGCCGCCTCCAGCACCAGTCGCGCGAAGGGTTCCCATTCGGCGGCAGGCCGGCTGCCATAGGCCACGGGCAGGGCGCTGCAATAAAGCTGCGTCACGCGGTGGCGGGTGGTCGAGGCCGTCACTTCGGTATCGCGTTGCAATCCGATCCGCACAAGGCCGCGCAGCCGGTCGCGGTCCTGCCCCGCCAGCAGGGCGGCCACGCGGGCCAACCCCGGCCCATCCGCCTGCACATAACCGTTGCGCACCGTCCACAGACCGGGCCCGAGTGCCGCCGCGAGGTCGGCCAGCGTGTCGATCTGACGCTGGCGATCCTGCCCGGTGCGCCCGCCGACCGGGACGAAATAATTGCGCCAGATCGTGCCCGCGGCACAGGCCATCGCACAGGCCGGGCCTTGGGTATGGTCGTGGGCATAGCGGGCGATGCCGTCCTCTGGCGTGACGCCGGGGCCGGTCATTTCCAGCAGATTGGTCTGCGAGGCGACCTGAAACACCGCCCCCGCCTGCGCCGGATCGGCGTGCAGGGCCGCGACATCGGCCACCACCTCGCGCAGGCGCAACCGGCCCGGGACCGGATCGGCGGTCAGATCACCCAGACAGGGCAAGGTCAGCACGCCCGCATGCAGCCGCGCCCCGGTGGTCCGGATCACCAGATCACGGCCATCGACCATCATGCCTGCCCGCACCGCATCGGGGCTGTCAGACGCCAGCCCGGTCAGATCGGTGAACCAGCGCGGATTCAATTGACCAACGCGAACGCCACTTCGTTGCGGCGGTTCCATGGCAGGGTGAACGGCGCGTCGTAATAATAGAACTGCGGCGGGTCCTGCAGGGCCAGGCCCTGAGCAGCCGCCCAGACGCGTAACTCGGCGGTGCGTTGGGTCGTCGCGGCGGTGGTGGCGATGCCGGAAAACCTCAAGACGGCCATGCGGCGGGATTCTGTGGTGACAAACCGGATGCGGCTGTCTTTCGGCTTCGGCAGGGTGGCCAAGGTGTATTCGGCGGGCATCATGAACTGCACCGTCCAGTCGTTGCCTCCGCCGGTCTGCGTGACGGGCGTGGTCATCGCGATCTTTTCCGATTGGGTGACCGGGGTGGTCATCGCGACCTTCTGCTTTGGCTCGTTGCCGCCAAAGATATAGCCCGCCAGCAGCCGGAACCCCGCCCCAACGGCCGCATCGCGCGACCCCGACACCGAAACCTCGGCGGCGATATGCGGCGCATAGGCGCGGATTTCGATCGGGCCATCGGTTTTCTCGACCGTGTAAGCCGGGGTTTCATTGCCCTTGTACGTCTCTGCCACAGCCATTCCTCCCACCATCATCATCGCTACCAACATCCAGACCCGCATTTTCGCCCCCTGTCTTGCTTTGCCGCCCAAGTCCGCGTATTTCACACTTATGACCGAATTCTTCGACATGGATGACCACGCGCGTATGCCCTGGCGGTTTTACGGCGCGTCCCGATCAGTCCTCGCGCAGGGCTGATGCCCTGCCCGCCTGCATTCCGTTTTCCCGCAACATCCCATTCGTGAGAGTGCCATGACCGCTCGGACCCTCTATGACAAGATCTGGGACGACCACGTCGTTCATCAAGCCGAAGACGGCACCTGTCTGCTGTATATCGACCGCCATCTGGTGCACGAGGTCACCAGCCCGCAAGCCTTTGAAGGGTTGCGGCTGACCGGTCGCCGGGTGCGCGCACCGGACAAGACCATCGCGGTGCCCGATCACAACGTGCCCACCACTCCGGACCGCGCCAATGCCGCCACGATGACTGAGGACAGCCGCGTTCAGGTCGCCGCACTCGACAAGAACGCCCGCGATTTCGGCATCCACTATTATCCGGTGTCCGATATCCGGCAGGGGATCGTGCATATCGTGGGGCCGGAACAGGGCTGGACCCTGCCCGGCATGACGGTGGTCTGCGGCGACAGCCACACCGCCACGCATGGGGCTTTCGGGTCGCTTGCGCACGGCATCGGCACCTCCGAGGTCGAACATGTGCTGGCCACACAGACTCTGATCCAGCGCAAGGGCAAGAATATGAAGGTGGAAATCACCGGATCGTTGCGCCCCGGCGTCACGGCCAAGGACATCACCCTGTCGGTCATCGGCGAAACGGGAACGGCGGGCGGCACCGGCTATGTGATCGAGTATTGCGGGCAGGCGATCCGCGAATTGTCGATGGAAGGCCGCATGACGGTCTGCAACATGGCGATCGAAGGCGGCGCACGGGCCGGCCTGATCGCCCCGGATGAAAAGACCTACGCCTATTGCCTGGGCCGTCCCCATGCGCCGAAAGGGGCGGCATGGGAGGCGGCGGTATCCTTTTGGAAGACGCTGTTCTCGGATGACGATGCCCAGTGGGACAAGGTCGTGACGCTGAGGGCAGAGGATATCGCTCCCGTCGTGACGTGGGGCACGTCGCCCGAGGATGTGCTGCCGATCACCGGGGTCGTGCCTGCGCCGTCGGACTTCACGGGTGGCAAGGTCGAGGCAGTGCGGCGCGCGCTTGACTACATGGGTCTGGTGCCGGGGCAAAAGCTGTCTGACATCGCGATCGACACGGTGTTCATCGGATCCTGCACCAATGGCCGGATCGAGGATCTGCGGGCGGCGGCGGCGATCCTGAAAGGCAAGAAGAAGAAGGACGGATTGCGCGCGATGGTCGTCCCGGGATCGGGTCTGGTGCGGGCGCAGGCGGAAGAAGAAGGTCTGGCACAAATCTTCATCGACGCGGGCTTCGAATGGCGTCTGGCGGGGTGCTCGATGTGTCTGGCGATGAACCCGGATCAACTTTCCCCCGGCGAACGCTGTGCCGCGACCAGCAACCGCAACTTCGAAGGGCGGCAGGGGCGTGGCGGGCGTACCCACCTGCTGTCGCCCGCGATGGCGGCGGCGGCGGCGATCACCGGGCGGTTGACGGATGTGCGCGAGATGATGGCCCAGTCGGCATGACGGGCACCGGGTCACGCCTTGCGGATTTCGGTCGCCGATTTAAGCACCTCGTCGCCGTCGTCCTGCGCGATGCGGTAGGCCGGATCTTCGTCGCTGGCGTTGCGGGTGATTTCGGACCCTTTCAGCGTCAGCGTCACCTTTTTGTGGTAGGTCTCGACGATCTTTCCGGTCGCCGTGCCCTTGCCCCAGTCCCATTCGACTGCCGTTCCTTTGCGAAATGTCATCCGGTTTCTCCTGTTTTTGTCATTCGTCAACGCAATTCCCGCCGCCCCAGTTCCGCGCGGCCCTTTACCCAAGCGAGGTAACCTGATGCAGCCCTTCACCACCCTGACCGGCATTGCCGCCCCGATGCCGTTGGTCAACATCGACACCGACATGATCATCCCCAAACAGTTCCTGAAAACCATCGCCCGCACCGGGTTGGGCAAGAACCTGTTTGACGAGATGCGCTACACCCAGGACGGCGCGGAAATCCCCGAATTCGTGTTGAACCAGCCCGCTTGGCGGTCGGCAGAGATCATCGTGGCGGGCGACAATTTCGGCTGCGGGTCAAGCCGCGAGCATGCGCCTTGGGCCTTGCTGGACTTCGGCATCCGCTGCGTGATCTCGACCAGTTTTGCGGACATCTTCTACAACAACTGCTTCAAGAACGGCATCCTGCCGGTGGTGCTGCCTGCCGAGGCGGTTGCGGTTCTGATGGCGGATGCGCAGCGCGGGGCCAATGCGCGGATTGCGATCGACCTCGCGACGCAAACGGTGACGACGTCGGACGGGCAGAGCTTTGCCTTCGAGATTGATCCCCACCGCAAGCATTGCCTGATCAACGGGCTGGACGATATCGGCCTGACGCTGGAGAAGGTGACGGCTATCGACAGCTACGAGGCACGGGTCGGCACGCTGCGCCCTTGGGCCTGACTGACTGCTCGCCACCAGATTTAGGGCCGCCCGAGGGGGCGTCCTTATTTCGTCGCACCGTTGATGCAATCCGGCGACACTTTCTCCGCCAATCCGCCACAAAGATTAAGTCATCTTAACCAACGTGTTGCGGGACGGGGCGAAAGAAGGCACAATTTGGGCAAGATTGAGGCAGTCCGCCACAAAGTGGCGAAAATCATCGGAACAAGGCCCCGGCATCGTATCGGGCCGACCGGATCGAGGGTGGCAGGACAGTGATGTCACGCATGGCAGGCGCTTTGATGCGCGCGTTTCTGATGGTCATCATGGTGGCAACGCCTTCGGTGTTGCTGGTCGATGTCACGACCGACACGCAGCAGATGGTTGCACTGTTCGCGATTTTTGCGGCGACGCTGACGTTTGTCGAATACAATGCCGTCTATCCCGGTCTGGTCGAGTTTCGCGACGCCAAGCCCTTCAACCGGGTGCGGTTCGTGATGCTGTTCGCCACGCTGTTCTTTCTGGCGGTGATCGAGCGCGGGCGGATGCAGCCGTCGACCCTGACCGAACTGGTCGAGGCGTTGGGCCGGCTGATCGGCGCTTCGATGGATTTCCCCTACAGCCCGGTGCGGTTGGCGCGGCTGATGATGGCCGATAACGCGTCCGCCGCGCAGGTCGATGCCGTGCGGACAGCGGCGGGAATGGCCTATCTGATCTCGCTGGTATCGCTCGCGGTGTTTGTGGTGATGCTGCGGGCCGGGGTCTGGCCCAAGCCGGGCACGCCGTTCAACGTCTGGGTCAACTTGCCCACGTTCGAGCCTTCGGCAGGCGGCGATGTGGTGGACCGGCTGAACCGGGATGCCCGCGTTAACATTGCATTAGGGTTTCTGCTGCCATTCTTGATCCCGGCGGTTGTGGGGATTTCGTCCAGCGGGTTTGCACCGTTGACCCTGACATCGTCGCAGACCCTGATCTGGACGATGACAATATGGGCTTTCCTTCCCGCCAGTCTGTTCATGCGCGGCATCGCAATGGGGCGGGTGGCGGGCATGATCCGCGACAAGCGACGCGAGGGCGTGCCGGTCGAACAGCGCTATGCGCCGGCCTGATCTGGTGGTTTGCGGTCTGTGGGGGGGCCGTCCGGGCAGAGGTTCTGCGGATTGCCACCTATAATGCCGAACTGACCCGCGTCGGACCGGGAGTTCTGCTGCGCGACGTGGGCAGCGGCGCCGATCCGCAGGTCGAGGCGGTTCTGGCCGTTCTGGCAGCGCTGGATGCTGATATCCTGCTGATGACGGGCATCGACTACGACATGGGATCGGCGGCTGCCGGGGCGCTGGCGGCGCGGGCGGGGTATGGGCATGCGATGGCGCTGCGGCCCAACAGCGGGGTGGCGACCGGGCTTGATCTGGATGGCAACGGGCGGCTGGGCGAGGCGCGCGATGCCATGGGATACGGGCGCTTTGCGGGGCAGGCGGGGATGGCGGTGCTGTCGCGGTTTGCCCTGTTGCCCGATCAGTCGCGCGATTTCAGCGGGCTGTTGTGGGCCGATCTGCCGGGGGCGATGCTGCCCGACGACATGACGCCCGAGGTGCGGGCGGTGCAGCGCCTGTCGACCGCCGGTCACTGGGAGGTGCCGGTACAACTGCCGGGCGGCGTCCTGCGGCTGCTGGCGTGGTATGCGACCCCGCCGGTGTTCGACGGGCCGGAGGATCGCAACGGGCGGCGCAACCATGACGAGGCGGCGTTCTGGCTGCGGCTGATCGAGGGCGCGCTGCCCACGCCGCCACCTGCCGGGAATTTTGTGCTGCTGGGGCAATCGAACCTTGATCCGTCGGACGGCGAGGGGTTGCCGGGGGCGATGGTCGGGTTGCTGACGCATCCGGGGTTGCAGGACACAGCGCCGCGCAGCGCCTCGGGGCGCGCAGAGCCGGGGCACAAGGGCGATCCGGCGCTGGACACGGCGCTCTATGATTTCGGCGGGCTGCGGGTCGAGGTGGTCTTGCCGTCGGCCGGGTTGACCGTGGTCGCGTCCGGGGTGCTTTGGCCGCCTGACAATGATCCGCTCGCTCCTGTTCTGGCAGCGGCGTCACGGCATCGGCCGGTCTGGGTCGATCTTGTGATGCCGTGAAAGCGGGCGCGGCGGCCTTGCTGCGACAGACTGACGCCGCTCCGATCTTGCCCGAATCTGCAAGGTCCGCTAACCTTGAAATATTTTGACGGGGGATAAAACGGATGGGTTACAACTATTTCGTCTGCCGCAAGTGTATGCCGCCCGTAAGGTACGCGGCCCCGGAACCGAACGGTATCGCCGGTGTCTTTGCGTCGCCCATGTGCCCCTCCTGCGGCAAGACGATGGAATGGCATGGCCGGGGTGACGCTGGAGCGGACGCCCGGCCAATACCGCCGCCTTTACCGGTGGCCCAGAAGGAAAAGGTCAAAAACGAGAAAATCGATATCTACAAAGGCTCGGGCATGAATCCGGGGCACGGCAGGGTCACCTGGGAAATCTACCGCAACCCGGCAAAGGCGGTGATCATGATCGAGATCATGCTGGGCCATAACCAGGGTGGCAATTGGGACAGCGTGCAGAAATTCGCAATGGCGGACGGCTTGCTGGACACCACGCAAGGCGGTGGGGAGGAAGGCTGGTGGCTGAGCGCGCCCTTAAAGCGCTATGCGCACCGGGCAATCTGGCACGAGATCAATCTGAAGGGTCTGATGGGTGTGACGAAACCCGCCAAGCTGCCCGACACGCTGCAGATCGGCGTCAAGCTGGGCAATGCATTTTATGGGCTGATCCACCTGCTCCACGGTCACGCGAGTTCGGTACGCGCCATCGGGGACATAAAATTTGCCGAATCGACGGAACGCAGCGACGATGTCTATCGCACCATGCTTTTGTTGCAGGCGGGGATGCAGCGATTCCAGTTCGACTCGGTCCAGAAGATCAGTTTTGACCCGACCACCGACAAAATGGTGATCCAGGGCAGTCACTCTGGCAAGATCGTGCTGACCCGCATCGGTGCCGGGCCGCGCTTTGGCATCACGACGATGTTCAACACAGGACATTGGGATGAAAAAGATGTGATTTATGAGGCATGACGTGCGAGGGGGCTGGCACCGGTTGACCCGGTTCTAACCATTGGCTAGGGCACCCAAGACCTTCCGCTTTAACCCAAGGGTGATTTTCGTGGCAAACCCCTCTCTCCTCATCCTCGCAGGCGACGGCATCGGGCCGGAAGTCATGGCAGAGGTCAAAAAGATCATCGGCTGGTTTGGGGCGCGGCGCGGCGTAACCTTCGACGTGACCGAAGATCTGGTAGGCGGCTGTGCCTATGACGTGCACGGCGTGCCGCTGTCCGACGCCACCATGGCCAAGGCGCAAGAGGTTGACGCGGTTCTGCTGGGTGCAGTCGGCGGACCGAAATATGACACATTGGATTTCAGCCTGAAGCCCGAACGGGGCCTTCTGCGCCTGCGCAAGGAGATGGACCTGTTTTCCAACCTGCGTCCTGCGCAATGTTTCGATGCGCTGGCGGATTTTTCCAGCCTGAAAAAGGAAGTGGTGGCGGGTCTGGATATCGTCATCGTCCGCGAATTGACCTCCGGCGTCTATTTCGGCGAGCCGCGCGGGATTTTTGTCGAAGGCAACGAACGCGTCGGCATCAACACCCAGCGCTACACCGAATCCGAGATTGCCCGCGTCGCGCGGTCGGCGTTCGAACTGGCCCGTCGCCGGAACAACAAGGTCTGCTCGATGGAAAAGGCCAATGTGATGGAATCCGGCGTGCTGTGGCGCGAGGTGGTGCAGGAAGTCCACGACAAGGAATATCCCGATGTCGCATTGACCCATATGTACGCCGACGCGGGCGCCATGCAGTTGTGCCGCTGGCCCAAGCAGTTCGACGTGATCGTGACCGACAACCTGTTTGGCGATATCCTGTCGGACATGGCGGCGATGCTGACCGGGTCGCTGGGGATGCTGCCCTCGGCCAGTCTGGGCCTGCCTGCCGCCAACGGGCGTCCCAAGGCGCTGTATGAACCCGTACACGGCTCGGCCCCCGATATTGCCGGTCAGGGCAAGGCCAATCCGATTGCCTGCATCCTGTCGTTCGCCATGGCGCTGCGTTATTCCTTCGACATGGGCGATGATGCGACGCGGGTCGAGAAGGCCGTGGAAAAGGTGCTGGCAGACGGCGTCCGCACGGCCGATCTGATGGGACCAGAGGGTGGTGCCCCGGTTTCCACCAGCCAGATGGGCGACGCGGTGATCGCGGCGCTGGAGGCGAGCCTGCAAGCCTAGGCAATGTCTCCAAAGCCCTCCAACCTGACGGGCGCGCTTCTGTCGCTGGCGGCTTTTGGGCTGTTTGCGGTGGTCGACTCGTCGATCAAGCTGCTGGGCCCGGGCTATAATCCGTTCCAGATCATCTTTTTCGTCAGCCTGATGAGCGTGCCCATCGCCGCCGCCTATGCCATGGCGGAAAAAACCGAAGCGAGCCTGCGCCCCCGCAAGCCGGGTCTGATGGCCCTGCGCTGTGTCGCGGTGCTGTTCAACGGCATTCTGGGGACCTATGCGTTCTTGGTCCTGCCGCTGGCCCAATGCTATGCGATCTTCTTCACGATGCCGATCTTCATTGCGCTGCTGTCGATTCCGATATTGGGCGAAAAGATCGACATGGCGCGGGGGATGGCGGTGCTGGCGGGGTTGCTGGGCGTCGTGGTGGCACTGGACCCCGGCACGGCCACCCTGCAATGGGGGCATCTGGCGGCGCTGCTGGGCGCGGTGATCGGGGCCGGGAATTACGTCATCGTCCGCAAGACCGGCGGGGTGGAACGCGGCATCGTGATGCAGCTTTACCCGCTGTTGACCCAGCTTGCGGTGTCGGCGGCGGTGCTGCCGCTGGTCTATGTGCCGATGCCGGGGCACGATCTGGCGCTGCCCGGGTTCATGGCGCTTGTGAGTTTTGTCGGTTACCTGTTCATCATCGCGGCCTATCGGCGCGCGCCGGGGGTCGTCGTGGCCCCGATGCAATACAGCCAGATCCTGTGGGCCGCCCTGTTTGGTACGCTGCTGTTCGGCGAGGTGATGAGCGGGCGCACCGTGATCGGCACGGTCGTGATCATCGCGGCGGGCGTGGTGCTTGTAGCACGGCAGGACAAAGCCGTCTGACGCCTGGTTGCGAAGCCTTGTACCTGCGACGGTTTGGCCTGCATATGGATCAGGGGGCGGCGTCGCGTTCCTCTTTTTCCGGGTTTCCCCCTTATGGCTATGTCACAATCCAACCTGCGCGGAGCGTTGCTCGCGTTGGCGGCGTTTGGCGTCTATGCCACGCATGATGTGGTGGTCAAGTTTCTGGGCGGCAGTTACTCGGCGTTTCAGATCATCTTTTTCTCGGGTCTGCTGGGGTTCCCTCTGGTTACCATCATGCTGATGGGCGACCGGACCGACGGGACCCTGATCCCGAAACACCCATGGTGGACCGCCCTGCGCACCGTGTCGGCGGTGCTGACCGGGGTTGGCGGGTTCTATGCGTTCTCGGTGCTGCCCTTGGCGCAGACCTATGCGATCCTGTTTGCGATGCCGATCCTGATCACGCTGCTGGCCATTCCGATCCTCGGCGAAAAGATCGGTCTCCGGCGCGGAATCGCGATCGTGGTGGGGTTGGCGGGGGTGATCATCGTGCTGCGCCCCGGTACGGTCGACCTGAACCTCGGACACCTCGCGGCGCTGACGGCGGCGACGACGGGGGCGATGACCTCGGTCATCGTGCGCAAGATCGGCAATGACGAACGGCCCGTCGTTCTGATGCTGTATCCGATGGTCGCGAACTTTCTTGTGATGGGCTGCGCGCTGCCCTTCGTGTACTTCCCGATGCCGTTGTTTCACTTTGGCGCGCTTGCCCTGATGGCGGCGCTGGGAATCGTGGCGGGGTTGCTGGTGATCGCGGCCTACCGAACGGCACCCGCCATCATCGTGGCCCCGATGCAATATTCGCAGATGTTGTGGGCGGTTCTGTATGGCTGGCTGTTCTTTGACGAAGGCCTTGACCTTTATACCGGCATCGGGGCGGCGGTAATCATCGCCAGCGGCATTTACATCGTGCTGCGCGAAGGCACGCCGCAGGTGTCGGAAAACCGCCCCGTGCTGGAAAACCGGTCGCGGTTCGATACCGGGGCCTTCCCGCGCATCGGACTGTGGATGCGGTTGTTCGACCGGCGACGCACCCGCGACTGACTTGACGGCGACGCCCCCCTTGCATTGCGCGCAGCGACGCGGTAACCCGCCCCCACGGTCGGAGCGTAGCGCAGTCTGGTAGCGCACCTGCTTCGGGAGCAGGGGGTCGGAGGTTCGAATCCTCTCGCTCCGACCAAATTCCCGCAAGTATGACAATTCCTCAGAGCATAGCTAATTCGCGCTTATGAAGAGCAAAATCTCGCTGATAAGCAGATCACAAGCTGTTCTTTCCGTCCATCCTGACTGTTGCAGATTCACCACGCTTGAAGACGCTGACAAAGGGATAAGGTGCTTGGATCCTCGAATGCGTTGTGGTCAGACTATTAGAATAGTCCACTTTGTGATCACCGAGCGGTTGAAGCTCGTCTTCTGTTCCGCCAAACCCCGTCAGCATGCCAGCGCCGAATGGCAACCAACACCAGCGGCATCTCGATTTGGTCCAGTCTTCCCGCAGTAATCTTGGCGTTCACATCCTCCTCAAACGCAGCCAAGCTACCAAAGGCAGTCTCGATTGAAGAAGGGTGATCCGTTTTGCCCTGAGCTTCCAGTCGCTGCATCCTTGCCAGCATAGAGCGAACGCTTGCCATTTTGTCATTCGCCTGCTTCCCGGTTCAGCCCCGGTGCCTTGATGATGACGTACGAGTTCTGCAGGAACAGGATGGTGATGTTCTGGGCGGACAAGAAATCGACGCCCTCGAAGACCCGCACGGGGTTGGAAAGAACAGCACGAAGACGACCAACGCCATCAGCATGCCGTTTTCGCGCAAATGGCCGCTCCGATGGACGCCCAGCCCTGACCCCTCGCTCGGGCAGCTTTTCCATCGCTTAGAGGATCTGGTGGCGATGCTGATGATCATCTCGGCCAGCAAGTAGTCCGAAGCGGATGCGTCGAACTCGATCATGCCCTCTTCGACCAGTTGCAAGATGGTGACGGCGGGTATCATCTTGGTTTGCGAGCCGATCTCGGGGCCGCCCTGCCGTCCATGGCGCAAGAACACGGCGACGGCGTCCAGGCCGGGTGGAGCCAAAGCAGTTGACGCTGCCGCGCGATCGCGCGACAAAAGGCAAGACGATTTGACATTTGTTCCGAATGCGGCGGGCAACCGGGGAGGCGGGGTCATGGGGGAAACATTGACCGCGCCGATGGGTCTGGCGGAATTGGCCCGGTTTTCCGCGCGTGTCGGGGCTGACCCCCTGTTGGTGCAGGGGGCGGGGGGCAACACGTCGGTCAAGGCGGACGGGGTGATGTGGATCAAGGCGTCGGGCACGCTGCTGGCCGATGCCTTGGCGAAGGATATCTTCGTGCCCTGCGATCTGGCCGCAATGCGGGCGGCGCTGGCACATCCGGATGGGCGGGCAGACCAGACCGAGGCGTTCTCGTTGCGGCCTGGTGGGTTGCGGCCATCCATCGAGACGTCGCTGCATGCCGTGTTTCCGCATGCGGTGGTGGTGCATGTCCATTGCGTGAACACCATTGCGCTGGCGATCCGCACCGATTCGCCAAAGGTCCTGACTGCCAAGCTGGCCGGGTTCGACTGGGCCTTTGTGCCCTATACCAAACCGGGCGCGTTGCTGGCGCGGGCCGTGGCGGCCGCGATGGGGCCTGCGACGGATGTGCTGGTGCTGGGCAATCACGGGTTGATCGTCGCAGCCGAGACAGTGGCGGCGGCAGAGACATTGCTGGGGCGGGTCGTGGCGGCGCTGTCGGTGCCTCCGCGTCGGGGCAAGTCCGACCCGCAGGCCTTGGCGGCGCGGGCCGCAGACGGGTTTGCCGCGTTGCCCGCCGATCATCCGCTCCATACCGTCGCGATCCATCCCGACCTGCTGCGCGCGGCAGAAGCTGGCAGCCTGTATCCCGACCATGTGTTGTTCTGCGGGGTGGGCGCGGTCGTTCTGGACCCGCACGAAACCCCGGCGCAGGCTGTGGCGCGCCATGTGGCGGCGGGCAGGCCGAAGCCGCCATTTCTGCTGGTGCCCGGTGCGGGGGCGCTGATGCAAGCCGGGGCAAGTGCCGGGGCCGTGGCGCTGACCCGCTGTCTGGGCGATGTGCTTTCCCGAGTGCCCGAGGGAGCGACCCTCACCTCTCTGACGCTGGCGCAGAATGCCGAGTTGCTGGACTGGGACGCCGAGAAATACCGGCTGGCTTTAGATGCCGCGCGCTGAGGTGTTCGTGGGGCTTGATATCGGGACGTCGGGCGCAAGGGCGGTGGTGATCGACACGGCAGGCGTGCAGGTGGCGCAAGGGGCGGCGGCGATGACGGGCAACCCGCGCGATCCGCAGGTCTGGTGGCAGGCGGCCCGCATTGCGTTGCAGGCGGTGCTGGACGTGCTGGACCGGTCGGCGGTGCGCGCCATTGCGGTAGATGGAACGTCAGGCACACTGCTGGCGGTCGATGCGGCGGGGCGGCCTCTGGCCGACGGGCTGATGTACAATGACCCTTGCCCGGACGCTGCGATTGTTGCCGCGATTGCGCGGCGGGCACCCGTGACCAGCGCCGCCCTTGGCCCGAACAGCGGGCTGGCGCGGGCCTTGATTTTTCAGGCTTTGCGGCCCCACAAGGCGCTGCATCAGGCAGACTGGGTCGCGTTCCGCTTCTCGGGCCGCATGATCAGCGATGCCAACAATGCGCTTAAGACGGGATATGATCCCTCGCGGGACTGTTGGGGGGGCTGGATCGCGGAAACCGGGCTGGACATGGCGGTGTTGCCCGATGTGGTCGCACCCGGCGCGCCCGTGGGACAGATCACGGCGGCCGCAGCGGCAGAGTTCGGTTTGACGCCCGACACGCAGGTCGTGGCGGGGACGACCGATGGCTGCGCCTCTTTTCTGGCGACCGGGGCCGCGCTGCCGGGTGAGGGCGTCACGGTTCTGGGCACGACGCTGACGCTGAAAATCCTGAGCGACCGTCCGATCTGCGCCCCGGACCATGGCATCTACAGCCACCGCCTGTTGGGGATGTGGCTGGCGGGGGGGGCGTCGAACTCGGGCGGGGCTGCTTTGCTCACGCATTTCACCGCCGGCGACATCGTATCGCTCAGCGGGCAGATCGACCCCGAAACCGACAGCGGGCTGGACTACTACCCGCTACCCAGACCCGGAGAGCGGTTTCCCGTGGCCGACCCCGCGATGCAGCCGCGTCTGACGCCACGTCCCGACGATCGCGCGCTGTTCCTGCAAGGCTTGTTCGAAGGCATCGCGGAGATCGAGGCGCTGGGCTATGCCCGGCTGACCGAGTTGGGCGCGCCGTCCCTGTCGTCGGTGCGCACCATGGGGGGCGGGGCGGGAAATCCGGTCTGGACGCGGCTGCGCGAACGCCGGTTGCAGGTGCCGATGCTGGCCCCGCGTTCCGAGGCGGCGGCCTATGGCGCGGCCTTGCTGGCGCGGCGGGGGGTGACATGACGCCTGCAATCCTTGACGATCTGGCCGCCCGGTTCGACGCCTTTCTGGTCGATCAGTTCGGCGTGCTGTTGAACGGGACCGGGGCCTATCCCCAAGCGCCCGCCGCCCTTGCGCGGCTGGCGGCCACGGGTAAGCCGGTCATTCTGCTTTCCAACTCGGGCAAGCGGGCGGTACCCAATGCCGCCCGGCTGGTTGCGTTAGGCTTTGACCGTGGCAGCTTCCAACTGGTGTTGTCGTCGGGCGAGGCGGCCTGGATGGCGCTTGACCGGCGGATCGGGGTCAGTCTGCCCAAGGGCACGAAGGTCTGGCTGCACGGGCGGGACGGCGACCGCGCCCAGATTGCCGGGCTAGATCTGGTGCCGGTGGCAACCCCTGCCGAAGCGGGTCTGTTGTTGCTTGCGGGCAGCAGGGGGGATGAGGTGACGCTGGATGCGTACCGCGATCTGCTGCAACCGGCAGCGGCGATCGGGGTGCCGATGCTGTGCACCAATCCTGATCTGGAAATGCTGACCCCGGCAGGCATCCGGTTTGGCGCAGGCCGGATTGCCGAAAGCTATGTCGCGATGGGGGGCGAGGTTGAGTGGATCGGCAAGCCGCACCCCCTGGTCTATGCCGAGGCCGCGCGGCTGTTGCCGGGCATCGCCCCTGACCGGGTCTTGTGCATCGGGGACAGTCCGGCGCATGACGTGGCGGGGGGAATTGCGGCGGGGCATGCGACGGCGCTGGTGCGGACCGGGCTGCATGCCGGAGTGTCAAAGGCCGATCTGCCGGCCCTGTGCAAGGCAGAAGGCGCGGTCCCGGACTTCGTGCTTGCGTCGTTCGATTTTCAGTCATAGGTGCCCCATGGCCTTTTCCCTGTCCCTGAACACCAATCCGCTGGTCAACCGCTTTGCCGAGGTGGAGGATCTGATCGACACGGTGGCGCGCGATCTGCGCATCCGCGATCTGCAACTGACCCATGAGTTCATCAACCCAAGCTGGCCCGCCCCGGTGATCCGCCGTCTGACGCGGACGATGCAGGCGGCCTGCGCGCGGACCGGGGTGCGCATCACCTCGGGGATGACGGGGCCCTACGGGCGGCTGAACCACTTCGGCCATCCGGACCGGCAAGTGCGGCGTTATTACATCGACTGGTTCAAGACCTTTGCCGACATCACCGCCGATCTGGGGGGCGTGTCGGTCGGCACGCAATTCGCGATCTTCACCTATAGCGACTTCGACGACCCCGCGCGGCGCGAGGCGTTGACGCAGATCGCCATTGATTGCTGGGCCGAGGTCGCCGAACACGCCAAGGCCGCGGGGTTGCAGTATCTGTTCTGGGAGCCGATGAGCATCGGGCGCGAGTTTGGCGACACGATAGCCGGGTCTTTGGCGCTGCAAGACCGGCTGACGGCGGCGCAGATGGCGGTGCCGATGTGGATGATGGCCGACATCGACCATGGCGATGTGACCAGCCCGAACCCCGATGACCATGACCCTTTCGCCTGGGCCCGCGCGGTGCCCCGTGTGTCGCCCATCATTCACATCAAGCAGTCGATGATCGACAAAAGCGGCCATCGGCCCTTTACGCCCGCGTTCAACGCCAAGGGCCGCATCCACCCCGAACCGCTGCTGGCGGCGTTCCGCGCTGGCGGCGGGGTGGACAACGAGATTTGTCTGGAACTGTCGTTCAAGGAACGCGAACCGAACGACCGGCAGGTGATCGCACAGATTGCCGAAAGCGTGGCGTTCTGGGCGCCGCACATCGACAGTGGCGTGCAAGACCTGAATATCTGAAAGGAGGCCCCGATGACCCTGACCCAGAAGCTGATCAACGATGGCAATGCCACGGTGGACGAGATGCTGACCGGCGTGATGGCGGCACATGGCGATCTGCTGCTGCGTCCCAGCCCGCGCGCCATCGTGGCGCGGCATGGCCCGCGCCCGGGCAAGGTGGCCTTTGTCATCGGGGGCGGGTCGGGGCACGAGCCGACGTTTCTGGGCTTTGTGGGCCGGGGTCTTGCGGATGCGGCGGCGGTGGGCAACGTGTTTGCTTCGCCCCCGCCGCAGCCTTGTGTGGACGCGGCAATGGCGGCGGATGGCGGGGCAGGGGTGCTGTTCATGTACGGCAACTATGCGGGCGATGTGATGAACTTCGACATGGCGACCGAACTGCTGGAGATGGAGGGGAT
>JBBRVJ010000076.1:0-16418 GCA_038246975.1 Rhodobacterales bacterium
CTGATCGACCCGGTCGGCTGTTCCTCGACATCGACGTTGACCACCACACTGTCCGGCCCCGAGCCGGGCTGGGCATCGACGTTGGCGTTCGCAAAATAGCCCAGCGCCCGGATCCGCTCCGCCGCCTGCCGGATTTCGCGCGGGTTGAACGGATCACCCTCGACCGACCGGAACTGGCGGCGTACCACCTGATCCAGCGTCGTGGTGTTGCCCTCGATGTCGATCCGCTCGACAAAAACCTTGGCGCCGCGCGTCACCACGAATTGCACATCCAGCGTCTGATCGCGGTCATTGCGGGTAATGCGGGGCACGACCTGAATGAAATTCAGCCCCTTTTTCAGCGCCAGAGTCTCCATACGGGCGATGTTGTTGTCGATGATGCCGGGCGTATAGGTCACCCCCGACCGCAACTTGCGCACGGCGTCGAACTCGGCGGCGTTCACACCCTCGACTTCCGATACCGTGCTGATCTGGCCTACTGTGAAACTCTGCCCTTCGCGCACCGAGAAGGTCAGGAACGTCGCATCCCGTTCGCGCGACAATTCGGCAGAGGCGTCGATAATCTCGAAATCCACATAGCCGCGCGAGGCATAGAAGTCGCGCAGCATCTGTTTGTCCACTTCCAGCCGCTCGGCCAGGAAGGTATCGCCCTTGATGAACTGCCGCAGAAAACCTGCCTGCTTGGTCTCCAGCACCTGCCGCAGCGCGCGGTCAGAAAACGCGCGGTTGCCGACAAAGGACAAACGCTCGATTTCGACCGTCCTGCCCTCTTGGATTTCGAACACCAGATCGACGCGGTTATCCGACCGCCGAATGATGCGCGGCTCGACTGTGGCCGCGCCCCGTCCGCTGATCCTGTATTGTTCGGCAATCACCGCCGCATCGGCCTCGGCCTTGGACGGCGAATAGATCAGCCGCGATTTCGACGCGGTGACAGCGCCAAGCTGTTCGTCCTTCAGCCGCTTGTTGCCCTGAAAATCGACGGCGTTCAGCGTGGGATATTCCGCAACCCGGATCACCAGCGTGCTGCCCTGTGGATCAATCGCCACCGTCTCGAACAGTCCGGAGTTCACGATCCGCTGGTAGGCGTCGTTCAACTCACCCGCCGACACGGACTGCCCGCGCGCGATTCCCGCAAATCCCAGAATCGTTGCGGCGTCGACCCGCAGGTTGCCCTCGATCGCCACCTCGGAAAAGCTGTAGGTCTGCGCCATCGCGGGCGTGAAGAAGCCCGCAGAAAGCCCCGTACTGCCTAGGATAATCGCCACCAACGCCGGGCGCAGCAAGCCTTTGGCGGACCCCATGCGCCAATCCTTCGCGCCCACACGTCTCGCCATGACTTTCCCCGCTCAATCAAACACCTGCCCAGCTTGACTAGCCGCTTGCGCAGGTCTTGTCAAAAGGCGGCAGCAAGACACACCCTGTAGCGGCGCGTTGCTGTGAAAAAGCCTGTGGATAGTTTGCCAAGGCCAGCGCCAGGGGGCGCAAAAGCACCGCTCAGGGTTGAACGAAGGTGCTGCCAAGGAAAGCACCGGCCAACAGACCGACCACAACGGTGCCCAGCGTGAAAATCCGGTCCCAGTTCAGCCAGACCAGAAGCCGCAAGCCCTTGTATCCGTCCATAACAATGTCCATCGCCACACCTGTGATCCCTTGGGTGCATTTTGGATAAGCAGCGATTATGGCATCACTATGGCCACCGACCTTGCAGCAGACCCCCATAACGCGGAGCCGCGCCCAAGGCGAATGCGTTTGCGGGCATACCCCTTCGCCATTTAGCCGTTATGTGCAGAAAAGATCGTTCGACACCGCAAACACCATCAGCGACAGCAGCATGGCCAGCCCCACCGACATCAGCACCCGCAGCGCGCGGTCACTCGGCGGCTTGCCGGTCGCGGCTTCCCAGACGTGGAACACCAGATGTCCGCCGTCCAGAATCGGGATCGGGAACAGGTTCAGCAAGCCGATGCCTAACGACAACACCGCCAGCGTCTGAAAGAACGTCGCAAACCCGGACCGCGCTGCATCGCCCATCACTTCTGCCATGCCGATCGGGCCGGAAATGTTGCAACTGGAAATTGCTCCGGTGATGATATGTCCAATGCCTGACAGCGAGGTTTTGGCGACATACCACGTCTGTTCCAGCGCAATCGTCACCGTCTCGAACACGCCGGGCTGCCGCGTTTCGGGGTCGAACAACAGCCCCCCCGTCAACCCGATCAACCAGCGCGTCTCGAACCCGCCCTCCGCCGTCGGCAGATCGCGGCGGCGCGGGGTCAGCGTCAGGTCGAACGTCTCACCCGCCCGCCAGACCTGCAACGCCACAGGTGCCCCGTCCAACGCCGTGACGATCGGCGGCAGTTCCGAAAACGTCGTGACCGCCTGTCCGTTGGCCGACAGAATCACATCCCCCGGCAGCAGGCCCGCGTCCATTGCCGCCGACTGGGGCTGCACAGATACCACGCGCGGCGGAAACGGGTTGGGCCCGGTGATGTCAGACGCCACCCCCGCCCGCTCGACCCGGTATACCACGCTCGCCGCAGGCCCCAGATCGCCCACCACCTGCCCATAGGTCGCAAGGTCCGGCGTGGGCGTGCCGTTGACCGCCAAAATCTTGTCGCCGTTCTGCAGGCTGGCCTCGGCAAACGGCACCTCGCGCATCTTGCCCACCACCGCCTCTTCGGTCGCGACACCGGAATAGGCGACGATCCCGCAGAACACCACAATGGTCAGGATGAAGTTGAACACCGGCCCCGCCGCCACCGTCAGCATCCGCGCCCAGATCGGCGCCCCCTGCATCGTGTGACGCGCCTCGGCTGCCGACAGCCCCTGCAAGGCTGCGCCATCGGGCCGCGAAGCCGCATCGGCATCGCCCATAAACTTCACGAACCCGCCGAACGGCAGCGCCGCGATCTGCCACCTCGTCCCCCGCCGGTCGACGCGCGACGCCAGAACCGGGCCAAAGCCCAGACTGAACACCTCGGCATGAATCCCGGTCCAGCGGCCCACGATGTAATGCCCGTATTCATGCACAGCGACGATGATCGACAAGGCGACGATGAACGCCACCACCGTCCAGACCAACCCGCCAAAGGCCGGCAGCAAACCCATTAAGTCCAATCCCACGCTCCTGCTATCGCCCCGACCAAGACGCCGCGATCTCGCGCGCCCTTACCCTCGCCAGATGGTCTGCCTGCTGCACATCCTCAAGACCTTCAAGGGCTTTTCCAAGGCACATCTCCGCCGAAAGCCGGGCGAGCGTCTCCTCGACCAGCCCCGCCATCCGCGCAAACCCGATGCCGCCACCGATGAATTGGTCCAGTGCCACCTCTTTGGCCGCGTTGAACGCAGCCCCCGCAAGCCCGCCGACCGCCATCACCTCGCGGCACAACCGCAACGCCGGATAGCGCACCAGATCGGGCGCGCGAAACGTCAACTGCCCAAGTGCCGCAAAATCCAGCCGCGCCACGGGCAGCGGCAATCGCATTGGCCAGTTCAGCGCATAGCCGATCGGATGCCGCATATCGGCGGCCCCCAGATGCGCCATGATCGCGCCATCGCGGTATCCGACCATCGAATGGATCATCGATTCAGGATGGATGATCACCTCGATCATGTCGGGGTCTATGCCGAAATACTCCCGCGTTTCAATGACTTCCAGCGCCTTGTTGAACATCGACGCAGAGTCGATGGTGATGCGAGGCCCCATCGCCCAGTTGGGATGCGCCAAAGCCTCGGTCACTGTCGCAGACGCCAGACGCTCCATCGGCCAGTCACGCAACGCGCCGCCGCTCGCCGTCAGGATGATCCGCTCGACCGACCCGATATCCTCGCCCGCCAGCGCCTGAAAGATCGCCGAATGCTCGCTGTCCACCGGCAGAATCCGCGCGCCATGCAAGGCGGCGGTGCGCATCAGCAGCGGCCCCGCCGTCACCAGACTTTCCTTGTTGGCCAGCGCCAGTGTGCGCCCATGCCGCAGGGCACACAGTCCCGGCACCAGCCCCGCCGCCCCTACAATTGCGCTCATCACCCAGTCGGCAGGACGGTCCGCCGCCTCGGCCAACGCCGCATCGCCCGCCGCCGCCGCAATTCCGGTCCCTGCCAAGGCCGCCCGCAACTCCGGCAACCCGCCCTTGGCGCAGACCGCCACTTCGGCGCGCAAGGCAATCGCCATCTCGGCCAACCGCGCGACCTTTTGCCCGCCGCTCAACGCGACGCAGCGAAACGCCGCAGGCCCGCCCTGCCGCATCAGCAGATCGAACGTGTTTTCCCCCACCGACCCGGTGGCCCCGAACACCGAAACAGATCGCATCCCCTACCCCCTCCCAAAGGGCAATGGCAGCACAAGACCCAGCAGCATCACCGCCACCACCGCCCCCGTCAACGCATCGAACCGGTCCATCACCCCGCCATGACCGGGGATCAACCGCGAGGCATCCTTGACCCCCGCACGCCGCTTGATCCAGCTTTCGGCGATGTCGCCCATCTGACCGGAGAGCGCGATCAACGGCGACAACAGCACCACCCCCCAGCCAGCCGTCCCCGCCAGCACGAACCCCAAACCGACCAACATTGCCCCGGCCCAGCCCGCCACCGTGCCCGACCAGGTTTTCTTGGGGCTGATCGCGGGCCAGAACTTCGGCCCGCCGATCAGACGCCCCGCGAAATAACCCAGCACATCCGACACGACCACAATGCCGACCAACCACAGAATGACCGCAGACCCCTCGTTGGCGCGCAATCCGATCAACCCGAATCCGGCCAGAACCACCGCCAACCCGTAGCCCGCCGCGATCCCGGCATCGCGGCGCGGCGTGATGGCCAGCGCCACGGCGGGCAAGGCCAGAATGTAGGGAAACCGATCCGGAAACCCCACCGCCACCGCCAGACACCCCGCCGACAAAACGGCCACCGCCAGCGCCACCCCCTTTTGCGCAGGTGCCGTCAGCGCCGCCAATTCCCAGATCATCACCGCCGACAGCAAAATGACCAAAGCCATGAACGACGGGCCGCCCAGCCAGATCTCGATGAGCCCGATTCCCAGCATCACGGCGGCGGACAACAGCCGGGTCCGCAGATCGGCCCAGCGCACCGACGCGCTCATGCAATAGCCACCCCGCCAAACCGCCGCTCACGGTTGCCAAACCGCGCCAAAATCGCGGCAAGCTCGGTCGGGGTGAAATCGGGCCACAACGTCGGGGTGAACTCGAACTCGGCATAGGCCGCCTGCCACGGCAGAAAGTTCGAGGTCCGCGTCTCGCCGCTGGTCCGGATCACCAGATCGGGATCGGGCAGATCGCCCGTGTCGAGGTGTTGCGAGATGACCGCATCCGTCACCGCATCCGCCGCCAGCCGTCCTTCCGCCACGTCCAGGGCAATCCGGCGGATGGCTCGGACCAACTCGTCACGTCCGCCATAATTGATCGCGACAGTCAGGTTCAGCCGGCTGAACCCGGCGGTCCGCACTTCGATCCCCGACATCAGACGCTGCAACTTGGGGTCCAGCCGCGCCCGGTCGCCGATGAAGCGCATCCGCACCCCCTCGGCGGCCAGCCGGTCGGCTTCGCGCTCGATATAGCGGGCAAAGATCGACATCAGCCCCAGAACTTCCTCGGTCGACCGCTTCCAGTTTTCGGTCGAAAAGGCATAGATCGTCAGCCAGCGGATGCCCAGATCGGGCGCACAGCGCACGATCTCCTTGACACGCTCGGCCCCCTTGCGATGCCCCACCAGACGCGGCCAGCCCCGGTTTGTTGCCCAGCGGCCATTGCCATCCATGATGATGGCGACATGATCCGCCGGAGGGGCGTCCTTAGGGTTGGATAAGTTGCCTTGTCCCACTGCCTGCCTCGCTGCCGCCCCACGTCCAGGAGCCAGAAAATTTTCGACGAAGATTTTTTCGTCCCGCCCTGACCGGGTTTCAAACCTGCATGATCTCGGCCTGCTTGGACTCCA
Source organism: Rhodobacterales bacterium (assembly GCA_038246975.1). Classification (GTDB taxonomy): domain Bacteria; phylum Pseudomonadota; class Alphaproteobacteria; order Rhodobacterales; family Rhodobacteraceae; genus JAIYDJ01. Next base: position 5,956 of record JBBRVJ010000076.1, read on the forward strand.
GCGCCCGGTCGACCGCGATGATCGCCTTGTCGGTCAGCTCCTGCACCTCGTCCGCCCACATCTTCTGATCGTCCTCGCCCATGCCGGCGGCCTTGGCTTTCTTGATCTGGTCCATCCCGTCGCGCCGCACGTTGCGAACCGCGACCTTGGCGTTTTCAGCATAACCGGCGGCGACCTTGGTCAACTGCTTGCGGCGTTCCTCATTCAGCTCGGGGATCGGCAGACGGATCAGCGGACCGTCGGTGACCGGGTTGATGCCGATGCCGGATTCGCGGATCGCCTTCTCGACCTTGCTGATCATCGCCTTGTCCCAGACGTTGATCACCACCATGCGCGGTTCCGGTACGTTGATCGTGCCCAACTGGTTCAGCGGCGTCATCTGCCCATAGGATTCGACCTGTATCGGGTCGAGGATCGAGGCCGAGGCGCGCCCGGTGCGCAAGGATGCGAACTCGGACTTCAGCGACGCCAAGGCACCGTCCATCCGCCGCTGGATTGCATCAAGGTCGATCTCTAGGTCTTCCTGAGCCATGGCACGTTCCTTCTACCGCTCCCGTTGATCACCGGGTTTTGCAGCTTTCTATATGACAAGACCGCCATCTGGAAGTGGGCGTAGGGTGCGTGCAAGCACGCACCGCCTCCCCCCGGCCGGCCCCCCCCACATGGCCCCGAACCCGCGGTGCGTGCAAGCACGCACCCTACCCCTGGACCCGCGTATAGGTGCCCTGCCCCGACAGGATGCCCTTGAACCCGCCCGGTTCGTCCAGCGAGAACACGATGATCGGCAGGTCGTTGTCACGCGCAAGTGCGATGGCCGAAGCATCCATCACGCCAAGATGTTTCTGCAGCACCTCGTCATAGCTGACAGTCGTGTAGCGTTTGGCATCGGCGTGTTTCTTGGGATCCTTGTCATATACCCCGTCCACCTTGGTACCCTTGAAGATAGCCTGACAGGCCATCTCGTTCGCTCGCAGCGTCGCGGCCGTATCGGTGGTGAAATACGGGTTGCCGGTGCCTGCCGCAAAGATGCAGACGCGTTTCTTTTCCAGATGCCGCACCGCCCGTCTGCGGATGTAAGGCTCGCAGACCTGATCCATCGGGATCGCTGAAATCACCCGGGTGAACACCCCGATTTGTTCCAGCGCCGATTGCATCGCCAGCGCGTTCATCACCGTCGCCAGCATCCCCATGTAATCCGCCGTCGTTCGCTCCATCCCCTGCGCCGACCCCGCCAGCCCACGAAAGATGTTGCCGCCGCCGATCACCATGCAGATCTCGACCCCCATGTCGCGCACCGACTTCACCTCTTGCGCGATGCGCTGCACGGTCGGGGGGTGCAGGCCATAGCCCTGATCGCCCATCAGCGCCTCTCCCGAGATTTTCAGCATGACACGGGTATAGGCGACACCGGGGTCGGAGCCTGCTGTGGACATCGGATTTCCCTGCCTGTTGCCATTTTGCTTTGATCAGGGCTCAAAATGTAGGAAAACGGCGCGGGGTTCAACCCGGAAGGCGGCGGGATTGCTAAGCACAGCCGGGGGTTTCACACCCCCGGACCCCCGTGGGATATTTTTGGACAGAAAATGAACATGCACGAAATGATCCGTAGCCTGTCGCGCGAGGCGCCGCTTGTGATCGCGGGGCCTACGGCCAGCGGCAAGTCGGCGCTGGCCCTGGAACTTGCCGCGCGGGACGGGCGGGTGGTGGTCAACGCCGATGCGTTGCAGGTCTATGGCTGCTGGCGCGTGCTGACGGCGCGGCCATCTCTGGCGGACATGGCTGCGTTGCCGCATGCGCTGTACGGGCATGTAATGCGGAACCGCACCTATTCGGTCGGCCACTGGTTGCGCGAGGTGGCGGGCCTGTTGGCGCGGCCCGTCGTGATTGTCGGGGGCACCGGGTTGTATTTTGCCGCCCTGACCGAAGGGCTGGCCGAAGTGCCCGCCATCCCGCCGCAGGTGCGGGCCGAGGCGGATGCGTTGCGTGCCAGAGGTGGGCTTGATGCCTTGTTGGCCGGGGTCGATCCGGCGACCGTCCTGCGCATCGACCGCGCAAACCCGGCGCGGGTGCAGCGCGCCTGGGAGGTATTGCACGCCACCGGGCGGGGTCTGGCAGACTGGCAGGCCGAGACGGCCCCGCCTCTGCTGCCGCTGGACCGCTGTCAGGCGCTGGTGATCCGCCCCGACACAAACTGGCTCGACGCGCGAATCGCCCGGCGGTTTTCCGCCATGGTGGCCGACGGCGCGCTGGAGGAGGCCAGATCCGCCCTGCCGCACTGGGAACCCGGCCGGCCATGGACCCGTGCCATCGGGGCTGCCGAACTTGTGGCGCATCTGCGCGGAGAAATCCCGCTGGATCAGGCGGTTGCCGCCGCCACCCTCGCCAGTCGCCGCTATGCCAAACGGCAGCGCACATGGGGGAGGGCACGCGGAACGGGGTGGCGCGTCCTCGACCTGCCCTAAGCGCCCACAGACTTGTCCACATCTTTCTCGGGTCCTGCCGCGCAGCCCCGCCTTGCGGCCATCTTTTCGCTTGGGTTGAAGGGCAAGGGCTGCTTATCTGTCGTTCCGGATTGCCGGTGTCCGTTTCCTCAGATTGTGTAGCACGATGCCGCTGTCCGACCCTTTGCAGATGCGCCCGGACCCGTCGCAGATGCGCATCGTGGCCATTCCGCGGCTTGCCGCCGGGGGCCGCTGGCGGGTGGAGGCGATGCGGTCGATTTCGGAGCCGTGCCTGTTGTGGTTCACCAAAGGACAGGGCCGCATCACGATATCAGGCATCACGCGCGGTTACACCGCCCACAATGTCATCTTCATTCCGCCCGGCGTCATGCACGGCTTCGAAGTCGGCCCGCAAGTCTTTGGCACGGCGTTGTTCTTCGGCAAGAATACCTCGGTCACCCTGCCCGGATCCCCCCTGCACCTGCGGATCCGCGAAGTTCATGCGCAGCAAGAGTTGAACGTCACGCTCGATATGATTCAACGCGAAGTGGACAGCACCAGTCCCGCCCATGACCGCGCCGCACGGCATTACCTGGGCCTGCTGGGCGTCTGGCTGGAACGTCAGGCGATCAAGGCTGCCGCCGAGGCCCCGCGCCCCGACGCCGCCCGCCGTCTTGTGGCGCGCTATACCACCCTTCTGGAGCGTGAATTCCGCAGCGGGGCGGGCGTGGGTGAACTGGCCGCCGAACTGGGGGTTACGCCAACCCATCTGACGCGCTGCTGCAAACAGACTTGCGCCCGTTCTGCGCACGACCTTCTGGCCGACCGGCGGATTTTCGAAGCGCGGCGCTTGCTGGCGGAAACCGACCTTGCGGTGGGACAGATCGGCACCAGCCTCGGCTTCGCCTCGCCTGCCTATTTTACCCGCGCCTTCCAGAACATGACGGGCCATTCGCCGTCGGCATTCCGGCGCACCCAGTAATTCCATTGCCCGAATCGCGCGCACTTCGGCTGTAACGGACGTCCGGCCGCTTTTGCCGCTGGCTGCCCAAACCAGCGGGATCTGCCCTCAAAGCAGGTTGCGTCGCATTCATGTCGCAAATACTTACATTCGCCGGCGAATCCAGCCGTTGACGCAAGGGGCGAAAAAATGCGGAATACAGGGGTGAGGCTCGCCGCCCCGGCGCGTCCCCGATGGTATTGCCCAAAGCAGGGCAACCTGACGGACATGGGGGGCCGACGGTGGCAGGCAGCACCCATAAACATGACCCGGGCCAAGCCCGACAGGGAGACTGCAATGATCCACCAAACCGACATCAAAGGCCTGCATCCGGCTGCCCATATGTATGCCGACGAACACCGCACGGGTCAGATGAGCCGCCGCGAGTTCCTGACCCGCACCACAGCGCTTGGCGTGTCGGCTGCCGCTGCCTACGGCCTGATCGGCCTTGCAGCCCCGGCACAGGCGCAAGACGCCCCGGTCGGCGGCATCCTGCGCGTAGCGATGGAAACCAAAGCGCAGAAGGACCCGCGCACCGCCGACTGGCCGCAGATCGCCAACGTCTATCGCGGCTGGCTCGAATATCTGATCCAGTACAACCCCGACGGCACGTTCGAAGGCCGCCTGCTGGAAAGCTATGAAGCGAACGCCGACGCCACCGAATACACGCTGAAAGTGCGCCCCGGCATCACCTGGAACAATGGCGACGCCTTTACCGCCGATGATGTGGTCCGCATGTTCGGCCGCTGGACCGACGGCTCGGTCGATGGCAACGCGATGGCTTCACGCTTTGGCGGTCTGACCGAAATGGTCGCCAAACTCGATGCGGCTGGTGCGGCGATGGTCGACGACGCCGGTGCGCCGGTGATGGTTTCAACCCTGCGCGACGGCGCTGTCGTCAAGACCGACGACATGACCGTAACGCTGAAGATGTCGGTGTCAGACGTGGCGGTTGTCGCCAACCTTGCAGACTATCCGGCGGCGGTGGTCCACTCGTCTTATGTCGATGGCACCGACCCCTCCACCAATGCGATCGGGACCGGACCTTACGTTCCGGGCGAAATCGCCGTTGGTCAGAAAATGACCCTTGTACGCGCGCCGAACCATACCTGGTGGGGTGGCACAGCGCCGCTGGATGAAATCCAGTATATCGACTTCGGCACCGACCCGTCCGCCATGGTGGCGCTGGCCGGGGAAGGCGGCGTTGACTGCAACTACGAATCGACCGGCGATTACATCGGCCTGCTCGACGGCATGGGCTGGCAGAAGCTGGAGGTCGTGACCGCCGCGACCATCGTGGTCCGCATGAACTCGGCCAACGGCGACCTCTACAAGGACAAGGCCGTGCGTCAGGCGATCCAGAAGGCGGTCGATCCCGCCGTCGTGCTGGAACTGGGCTACAACGGTCTGGGCACCACGGCAGAAAACCACCACGCCTGCCCGGTTCACCCGGAATACGCCAAGATCCCGGCGCAAACCATCGACCCCGCAGCGCTGATGCCGGCGCTTGAAGCCGCAGGTCTGGCGACCACGGAATTCGAGATCATTTCGCTGGATGACGGCTGGGAGTCCGCAACCACCGACGCCGTCGCAGCCCAACTGCGGGATGCCGGGGCGACGATCAAGCGCACCGTGATGCCGGGCTCGACCTTCTGGAACGACTGGCAGAAATACCCTTTCTCCTCGACCACCTGGAACCACCGTCCGCTGGCCGTGCAGAACATGTCGCTGGCCTACACCTCGACCGGATCGTGGAACGAAAGCGGCATGGCGAACCCGGAGTTTGACGCCGCCATGACCAAGGCTCTGTCGCTCGCCGACGCCGAAGCCCGGCGCGAAGTGATGGTCACGCTGCAAACCGTGCTTCAGGACGAAGGCTATATCATCAACCCGTTCTGGCGGTCCCTGTTCCGTCACGCGCGCGAAGGCGTCAACATCGACATTCATCCGTCGTTTGAACATCACCACTACAGGTGGTCGGTCACGGCCTGATCTGCTTCTGAAATCGGGTGCGCCGCTGGGTTGATCCAACGGCGCACCCCACCAAAAAGTCACCGCACCTGGCCAACGGGCAAGCGGTCTCACCGACCAAGGGGAGCCAAAGATGGTAAAATTCGTGGCGCGCCGGTTGGGCGTGATGCTTCTGACTGCGCTCGCGTTGACGTTTGTTGTGTTTTACCTCACGAACCTGCCCCCGAACCTTGAAAAACTGGCCCGCACTGAAGGGTCAGTCCGGATGACGGACGATGCCGTGCTGTCGTGGATCGAAAAGAACGGCCATGGTGGATCGGTCTTCGGACGATATTCCGAATGGCTGGGCATCAAGCCGGGCTGGGTGCTGACCGACGAAAAAGGCGTCACCCGTGGTCGTTGCGTCACCGCCGGCTTCACGCCCGAGAATGCGCCCCGGTACTGCGGCGTCCTGCAGGGCGAATGGGGCATTTCCACCGTGTTCAAGGAACCCGTGCTGACGGTGGTGGGGGAAAAGCTTGGCGCAACCGGCTGGCTGATGCTGTATGTCATGCTGCTGATGATCCCGATATCACTGCTGATGGGGATACTTTCGGGCATGCGGGAAGGTTCCCGCACCGATCGCAGCCTGTCCGCCGTCGCCATCGTCACGGCAGCAACGCCGGAATATGTTTCGGGCGTCATCCTCATCGCGGTCTTTGCCTCAGCCACGACCGGCCTGTCACCGATCCTCAAGGAATTGGGCTGGATTGACAGCAACACCCTGTTCATGGGCACCGCAACAAGCGCGGCCGACAACATCACCTTCTGGAACTTCGGCCTGCCCGTCATCACGATCACGCTCTATGGCATTGGCTACATTGCCCGGATGACACGCGCATCGATGACCGAAGTGATGACCCAGCAATACATCCGCACAGCCCGTCTCAAGGGCGTCGCCTTCAAGGACGTGGTGATGCGTCACGCGCTGCGAAACGCGCTGATCGCTCCCTTTACCGTCATCATGTTGCAGGTTCCCTACCTGTTGAACGGCGTCGTGATCGTGGAAACGCTCTTCAACTACAAAGGCTTCGGTTGGACCCTCGTACAAGCCGCCGGCAACAACGACATCGAACTGCTGCTCGGTTGCTCGGTGGTGGCAGTCTTCGTCGTCCTGATGACACAGTTGTTCTCCGACATCGGCTATGTTTTCCTCAACCCCCGCATCCGGCTTAGCTGAGGAGACCGCGATGGACATGCTCACCTGGACCGGAACCGCCGGAATCCTGCTAAACCCCGTAATGCTGGCTGCGGTGGTCGCTCTCGTCTTGGCAATCCTGGCCCAACTCGTACTGGGGGCCGTCACAGGAGCGGCCGAAACCGCCGTCATGCAAGACGGCACGCTGGTCGCCCGACGCAGCCCGTTCGATCTGGCCGCCCTCGCCGTGCGCTATATCGGCCTCGCAGTCATCGTCCTGCTAGGGCTTTATCTTGTTGTCGGCATCGTGATGCCCGGCGTCGTCGCCAAAGGCATCATCGGAGCGGTATCCGCCCGTTTCCTGCCGGTCTGGATCGCGCTGATCGCGACCTTCGCCGTGTCGATCATCTACCGCCGCCGCCTCGGGCTTTATGGCAAACTGTTTGACAGCCCGGTCGGAATGATCGGCTTTGGCCTCGTGATGTTCTGGGTCTTCACCGCCCTCTTTGCCGACGCGATCATCACGCACGACCCGCTGGCCCAACTGTCGGGGCTCAAGAACAAAGTCCCCGGAACGCCCTTGCAAGACACCAAGGATGGCGCGCTTTACAGCCACTACCTGCTTGGGGGTGACGCCCTCGCGCGCGATGTGTTCAGCCGCATGGTGATGGGCGCGCGCCGCGTGCTGGCCATCGCCCCGGCTGCGACCACGTTCGCCTTTATGGTCGGTATCACGCTAGGCCTGCCCGCCGGCTATTTCGGCGGCAAGCTCGACACGGTGCTGTCCTTCATCGCCAACCTGGTGCTGGCCTTCCCGGTAATCCTGCTGTTCTACCTGCTGGTCACCCCCGAGATTCGGGTGACAGGCATCCCCATAGCACTGGCCGCCGTCCTGTTCCTGTTCCCGATCATCTTCCTGACGATCCTGTTCAACTCGCGCTACTTCACCAACCCCGGACAGCGCAACCTCTACGTCGGCGTCACACTGGTGATCGGCCTCTGGGCCTACTCGGGCCTCGCCTTCAACGCCGACCCGTTGGGCGTCTTCTCGATGGACCCCAACCTCTTGAACGTCTTCGTCTCGGTCGTTTTCGTCAACGCCCCCACCGTCTTCCGCATCGTGCGCGGCATCGTGATGGACCTCAAGGCGCGCGACTACGTCGCCGCAGGCCAGACCCGCGGCGAAGGACCGTGGTACATCATGCTGTGGGAGATTTTGCCCAACGCCCGCGGCCCCCTGATCGTCGACTTCTGCCTGCGGATCGGCTATACCACCATCCTCCTTGGCACCCTCGGCTTCTTCGGCCTCGGCGTCAGCCCCGAATCCCCCGACTGGGGATCGACCATCAACTCAGGCCGCAAACTGCTGACCCTGTTTCCCCACCCCGCCGTCGTCCCCGCGCTCGCTCTGATGAGCCTCGTCCTCGGCCTCAACCTGCTCGCCGACGGCCTGCGCGAAGAAAGCATGAGGGACTGATGCCTTTCATTTTCTGTCCCGAAATATCCCGGGGGTCCGGGGGCTGGCCCCCGTTCCTGACCTCAACAGCGAGAACGCCATGACAGACTGGGACCCGTCCAAACCGATCCTCGAAATCGAACACCTCTCCATCAGCTTCTTCACCCGCCTGCGCGAGATTCCCGCCGTGATGGACTTTTCCTGCACCGTCATGGCGGGCGAATCCATGGGCCTCGTCGGCGAATCCGGTTGCGGCAAGTCCACTGTGGCGCTCGCCGTCATGCGCGACCTTGGCAAGAACGGAAAAATCGTCGCAGGCTCGATCAAGTTCAAAGGCCGCGACCTCACCCACATGACCGAGGATGAACTCCGCCACATCCGCGGCTCGGAAATCGCGATGATCTATCAGGAGCCGATGGCCTCGCTGAACCCCGCGATGAAGATCGGCGCGCAACTGGCCGAAGTGCCGATGATCCATCAGGGCATGTCGCAGGCCGACGCGTGGACCCTCGCCCGCCTGATCGTTTCCGACGTCCGCCTGCCCGACCCTGACCGCATCCTGAACGCCTATCCGCATCAGCTTTCGGGCGGCCAGCAACAGCGCATCGTCATCGCCATGGCGCTGATGTCGAAACCTGCCCTGCTGATCCTTGACGAGCCGACCACCGCCCTCGACGTCACCGTCGAGGCAGGCATCGTCGATCTGGTCAAGGCGCTGGGCGAGAAATACGGCACGTCCATGCTGTTCATCTCCCACAACCTCGGCCTGATTCTCGACGTCTGCGACCGGCTGTGCGTGATGTATTCCGGCGAGGCGGTGGAAACCGGCAACGTGGTGCAGGTGTTCGACAAGATGCGCCACCCCTATACCCAAGCCCTGTTCCGCTCGATCCCGCTGCCCGGTGCCGATAAAAACTCCCACCCGCTCGTCTCGATTCCGGGCAACTTCCCCCTGCCGCATGAGCGCCCGCCGGGCTGCAACTTCGGCCCGCGCTGCGATTATTTTCAGGCCGGACGCTGTGACGCGACTGAAATCCAGATGTCAGACGTCCCGGTCGATGACCGCCACGCCTCACGCTGTCTGAAATGGACCGAAATCGACTGGGATGCCCCGCTCAAGGCCCGCGTCCAAAAGCAGAAAACTCCCATCGGCCGCGTCGTGCTCAAGATGGAGGACCTCAAGAAATACTACTCGATTTCGGGCGGGGCCTTCGGTGGTGGCTCCAGGAAAGTCGTCAAAGCCAACGAAACCCTGTCGTTCGAGGCGTGCGAGGGCGAAACCCTGGCCATCGTGGGCGAATCCGGCTGCGGCAAATCCACCTTCGCCAAGGTGCTGATGGGTCTGGAAACCGCCACCTCGGGCAGCATCATGCTGTTTGACGAAAACGTGCAGTCCACCCCGATTCAGAATCGCAACACCGACACCGTGTCCTCGGTCCAGATGGTTTTCCAGAACCCGTTCGATACCCTGAACCCGTCGATGAGCGTGGGCCGTCAGATCATTCGCGCGCTGGAGATTTTCAACAAGGGCAAATCGGATCAGGACCGCTCCGACCGGATGCTGGAACTCCTCGACCTCGTGAAACTGCCGCGCGCCTTTGCCGAACGGATGCCGCGCCAACTGTCGGGCGGCCAGAAACAGCGGGTCGGCATCGCGCGGGCCTTTGCAGGCGGAGCCAAGGTGGTGGTGGCGGATGAGCCGGTCAGCGCGCTGGACGTGTCGGTGCAGGCCGCCATCACCGACCTGCTGATGGACATCCAGCGCGAGAACAAGACCACCCTGCTGTTTATCTCCCACGACCTTTCCATTGTGCGCTATCTGGCGGATCGCGTGATGGTCATGTACCTTGGCCATGTCGTCGAAATGGGCACCACCGATCAGGTGTTTCAGCCGCCCTACCACCCCTACACCGAGGCGCTGCTGTCTGCCGTGCCGATCGCCGACACCAAGGTGGTCCGCAAGCGGATCGTGCTGGAAGGCGACATTCCCTCGGCGGTCAACCCGCCTCCGGGCTGCCCGTTCCAGACTCGCTGCCGTTGGAAATCGCAGGTGACGCCTGTCGGCTTGTGCGACCGCGAGATGCCCCCGGTCCGCGTGCTGGCGGGCAATCACCAGATCAAGTGCCACTTGCCCGATGCCGTGCTGGCGCAGATGGAGCCGGTGATCAAAACCGTCGCGGCAGAATAGCGCCTGCGTTGACGCGGCGGGCGCACCGCCCCGGTTTTGCGCAACAAAAGGCCATCGGTCAAAATGCCCGACGTTTATCTGACGAAAACCGACACTCGTCCGATGGATATCCGACGCGATACAAACGGCGGGGCGGTGGCCGCTGCCTATCCCGAGATCGCCTTCACATAGGCCTTGGTTTCGTCATAGGGCGGGATTCCGTCGTGCTTCTCGACCGCGCCCGGACCCGC
>JBBRVJ010000077.1:0-16412 GCA_038246975.1 Rhodobacterales bacterium
AACATTGTTTACGTTCTGGGATCGACGCGGTCGGGTACCTCGGCTGTGCGAAACGCTTTGGCCGAAACCAAATACAAAGGGTATGGCGAGGGGCATCTGGTCAAGATCCTTGTCGATCTGATCGCAAGCGTACGGACCGAACGGTCGATGGGGCAGGGCGCGTTGGTCCTTGGCAACGGTTTGAACGCGCTGCGCGAGCGGGTGCTGATCCGGCATTTCTTTCATGGCTATGAACGCTATCTGACCGAAAGCCTTGGTTCGACGTTCATCATGGACAAGACGCCGAACATCATCCCGATCCAGAACGCCCCAGACCTTGCGTCGTTTCACCAGAACGCCAAGTTCCTGCATTGTGCACGGCGGCATGTGGACAACATCCAGTCGAAGTTGAAAAAGTTCCCCGGTCAAAGCTTCATCAGCCAGTGCCGCGAATGGGCCGAATGCAATCTGGCGTGGGAACGGGTCAAGCCCGATCTGGGCGATAAGTGCGTCGATTTCGACTTTATGGACATGGTGGTCAAGCGGCAGGAGACCTGTCTGCGGATCGGCGATCTGCTGGGGCTGAACGATGCAGAAGTGGCGGCGGTGGTGACCTATCTGGAGAACGAACGCCCCCAGTCGGCGGACCCGGCGCGCGACCTGAACCGGTTCCTGAAGTTCAGCGACATGACCTGGACCGATGAGGAGAAAGACATCTTCCTGCGCATCTGCGGCCCGGTCGGCGACAAGATGGGCTATGGCCTTGAGACGTATTACGCCTAGCAACAGGGCAGCGTGGGTGTGCGGCCCCTACAGGGCCGCGATCACGTCGCGGTGTCGGGTCCAGGCCTCGGCCATGGTCACCTCGTCGGCGACCCCGCTGGACAGACGCTGCCACAGGGCCTGATTGTTGATGCATTCGGCAATCAGACCGGCCAGTTCGGTGCTGGACCCCGGTTGAAACGTCAGACCGTTGACGCCGTGGATCACGCGGTTGGTGATCCCGCCGGCACGCGCGCCCAGCACCGGGCGCTTGGCATCCCACGCTTCCGAGATCACCAGACCAAAGGTTTCGGGCCACACCGACGGCATCACCACCCAATCGACGCCGCACATCAGGTCGAACACGTTTTCGCGGCTGTAGGACCCCATTTCTGTGACCTTCAGGTTGTCGGGCTTTGCGGCCAGTACCGCGTCGATCTTTTCGACGTAAGCGGGCGAGGCGTGCTGTTTGTTGCCGCCGTAGAGCTTGATCTCGATGGTCTGCTCGACCTGCGTCGCGGCCAGGCTGGCTGCGCGCAGCAGCACGTCGATCCCTTTGGCATCGACGAACTGGCCGAAGAAGCCAAAGGTCGACAGCGTTTGGGTATGGGGCGCGGTCCAGCTGGTGGAAGGACGGCTTTGGCTGTGGCCGTTGGCTATGACCGATATGCGGTCGGGCGCTAACCCCCAGTCGATGAACCGGTCGCGCAGATAGCCCGAGGGGGCGATGAAGTGATCGACCAGACCGAAGGCCTGCCGAAAGCTGCGCCGCCGCAGGGTAAACTCATCCGCCGTGCGGTTGGGGAAGCATTTCACGCATTGATCGGGCGAGGTGTCGCGGCAGATCGCCCCTTCGTGATAGCGGAACAACTGCCCCTGCGCATAGCAGATCGCGAGGTATTCGTGCAGCGTGTAGACGATCTTGACGTTGGGCAGGGTTTTCCGCGCGAGTTCCAGAAATTCCAGCCCCACCCACAGCGAGTGGTGGATGTGGATCACGTCGGGCTGGTGATCCTCCAGAAACCGGCGCAGCGCCTTGTTGCGGCGCGGATCATAGATGACGTGATAGAAATCGTCGAACTTTGCCGCCCCCATGATGTATTCCGACGGGCTGTCGGGCAGCGAGGTGATCGCCGCCCCCACCTTCATGTATTGCGGGAACATCGCACCGTCGATGCCGGCCAGAAGAACCGCGTCGACGGCGGGGTCGGCGGTCGCGGCGTCGTGCAGGTCTTTGGCGACGTATTGCGCCCCGCCCTTCATCACGCGCGGATGGTAAAGTGCCACGGTCAGGTATTTCATATCCGGCGTCGTCCCTAGAGCATGTCCATCTCGTCCGCAGCATCGACCACGAAGGCCGATGCGCGAAAGCGTTGGGTGAAGAAATACCGGTTCAGCCACATGAAGGTGCGCTGTGCGGGGGTCATCGTCCTGCCCACGCCTTCCATGTGAATCCAGCGGGCGGAGCGGTCCAGTTTGATCTCGATCCCCATTTCGCGCAGGCGAAGGCAGAAATCGGCGTCCTCGTAATAGGCGAACAGATACTCGGTCGACAGCCCGCCCAGATCGAAGAACACGTCGCGGCGGATTTTCCACAGCGCGGCAGAGACCAGCAGTTTGTCGTCCTGCACGCCTTCCAGCGCATGCGCGAGCGAGGCGTCGTCATCGGTGATGCGGTGCGACAGGCCCTTGCCGAAATGTTCACAGCGCAGCACAGGGGCCGAAAACCCGCTGTTCTGGTCATAGCAAAGGTCACGCGCGGCATACATGCCCGAGTGCATCAGCATGCCGTCGCCGTAATACATCAGCGCGCCGTGCAGCGCGTCGCCGGCCGGCTCGGTCAGGAAGGCATAGGCGCGGGCTGCATCGGTTTCGGGCGGAAAGATGTCGGGGTTCATCAGGATCAGGGTTTCGCCGCGCGCCATCTCGGCACCAAAGTTGTTGCCGCGCGAAAACCCCGAATTGCCGGAACACAGGTAGACCCGCAGCGAGATGTCGTGGATCTGGCAGAAGGCGCGCAACTGAACCAACGTCGCCTCGGCTCCGATCAGGTCGTTGCCGACCACCAGCACCTCGGTGTCGGTGTCGATCAGGAAACCCGCCAGTTCGCGCAACTGCACCAGCAGCATGTCGGCGCCGCGATAAAGCGTGATGACGATGCTGCGCGGATGGGTTTCGCGCGGACGGTTTTCAAAGGCGAGGGTGAAGCAAAGTCCTTCGAGGAACCGCTGCCACACCCCGACAAAGCCGTTGTAGATCGGTTCGGCAAGTTGGATCGACTTTCCGATCGGCATGTCGGCCACAACTGCCGCCGCCCCCAACGCCTGATTGAGGAACAGTGGCGTCGATTGCCATCGCACCGTCGCCTCGTGCCGCACCCGCTTGCCGTTGATGTAGATCGTGAGGTCCGAATGTACCAGCATGTCGGGCAGATGGATCAGCGCCAGAAACCCCTGGTCGTTCTGCGTGTCGCCGGTCAGTGTCGTCACATCGGTACGCGGATACCACACGGGTTCAATCCGTCCCAGATCGTGGCGCACATAACCGACTTCGATCACCACATCCAATGTGCTGATGATGCGGCGGTCGGCCCAGCCCGCGATATAGAAGTCGCCCGCATCCGAACACAACAGCCCTTCAAGCCGCATGTAGTCGTTGAATTGCAACCCGCGCATTTCGCGCTGACCAAAGCGGTCGAAGTGATCTGCCAGCATCATTTCGTCATCGCCGCCGAACGCCTCGGCAAGATCGGCGTTGGTCTGCGCATATTTGCGAAACAGGAATGCCTTGGTGATCATCGTGAAATGCCCGTCTTGTCGTTGAAAACAAAGGATAGCGAAGCGCGGACCTGTAGCTGTATCCGGCTATGCCAAAGTGTGAACGGACTATGGTCAGCGCCTTGTTTGATGTCAAGCAACCGGCCCCCTGCCTGACGCGCCACGACGGTCGTCTGCGGGTCACGCCGCCCGGATTGGCCCGAAACGGTCAGACCCGGGAGCTTTCGTAGCGCCGTCAAGCGGACTTGATCTTGAAGGCGCGACCCTCGTTGTATCCGGATTTGTAAAAGTGGTCGGACGCGCTGGTGAACGTCCCCGCCTCGATTGCCTTGGCCACATCGCGATGGACCTTGAGGTATTCGATCTCGTCAATCTCGATCGCGTAGGGGATGCGCCCCTCGTAAAGCCCGGAGGTCACAAAGTGATCGGCCCCGGCCTTGAACACGCCCTTCTTCACGGCAGCTTCCACATCGGGATAGCGGTTGAGATACCACGAGTCCGGCACGGTATCGGCGAAGGCCGCGCGCATCAGTTCATCAAACATCGCCACTGGCATGTTCATCATCTTGTCGTTCTTGTCGCGCGCCTTGCCCAGGATCCGGAGGCGACGGAGCAGTTCGAGTTTCTCTAGTTCAGTCATGTTTGTCCTCAGACTTATGCGGAATGAAACTGCGTCGTAACTTGCCCAACGGCACCAACACACCGTCACTTCCCATCAGAGCGCTATCGGCAGATCAATACAATACAGCCTTTGTTCTGACCAAGATGTTGGGAAAACTCAACCTGATTCTTGTGTCGGATCAATGACCATACAACCACAGGCTGCATATTCGTGCCGCATTGCAGCGCAAAGACCGGCCGATGGCCCAGGAAACAGGCACTGGTAAATCGCGTCGGCCTATAGTCGCTGGCCTTCGCCGTGGCGCTTGATCGGCAGGTTTGTTGTGGGTATGCATCCGTCAAGACCTGAATCCCCCTAGGAAGGACGATCAAATGGACGATCAAATGGACGATGTTGCCGTTGATGCCGCATCCAAATCGGCGTTGACCCCCGAGCAGCGCGCGATCCGCCGCCTGATGGCGCGCGCCATGTGGAGCGCCGAAACCGGCAAGTCCACCGGCGACAAGGCCGAGATGAAAGCCGCCTATGCCGAGGCGCGCGCCGCCTATACCGCCAAGGCAGGCAAGGTCCTGCGGATGATGGAGCGCAAGGGCGCCACCATCACGCTGCCCGTCAGCGCACACGAAGCGGCTGAAGAAGAGTAACCTGCGGTGCGGATCGGCTGGTCCTGCCGGACTGGCCGACCTGCAACCTCGCAACTTGACTTTAAGCGGCGCAGACCGGATTCTAGGGTCATCGTGTTTTGTGAAAGTGAATTGAGATGGCCTTGCGACCCCGGTCTTTGCTTGTGCATGTCGGTCATGGCAAGACGGGCAGCAGTTATGTGCAGTCGGCGCTGGCGGGGTCGCGAGACACGTTGCGCGACCATGGCATCGCCTATCCTATCGCCGAAGATCGCGCGCGGGCGGCACAGGACGGCGGCATAAGCTCGGGCAATCTGCGCTATACGGCGGGAGCCTTGCGCGCCTTGCTGAACACCCCGCAAGCCCAGGATGCCGAGCAGGTTCTGATCAGTTCTGAATCGCTGTTTCCGACCTTGACGAGGGGTGGCGAGGCGTTTCTGGCCGAGGCGCAGGCGGCAGTCCCCGGCATCGAGGTCAAGGTGCTGTTGTACATTCGCGATCCGATTGATCATGCGGTGTCGTGCTATCATCAGGATGTCAAGCGCGGCGGCTTTACCGGCAGTTTCGCGCAAAGCCTTGCCGACTACAACATTCCGCAGAAAGTGGGCAGTTTCCTGCGCCTGTTCACCGACGCCGGGGTCGATGTCGCGGTGCGCAATTACGCGCGCCACAGCAAGGCCATCCTGCCGAGTTTCGAAAATT
Source organism: Rhodobacterales bacterium (assembly GCA_038246975.1). Lineage (GTDB taxonomy): Bacteria > Pseudomonadota > Alphaproteobacteria > Rhodobacterales > Rhodobacteraceae > JAIYDJ01. The sequence continues at coordinate 5,466 of JBBRVJ010000077.1, forward strand.
GGCTGGGCCTGCCCGGCGGGTCGCTGGCCCTGCCGCCGGTCGAACGGGTCAACCGGTCGCTGACGCTGGGCGAGATCGAATTGCAAAAGGCGTTCAACGTCCATTTCGGCAAGGAGGCGCGGCGGTTTGTCAGTGATCCCTTGTGTACCCACCTGCCCGAAATCCGGTCGGAACTGCCGCCTTTGGCAGACTCCGACCTGGTGACGTTTCTGGACCGGATGCGCGGGGTGATCGGGCACGAGGTTTTCGCGCAGGCGATTCCTGCGGAGGAAGCCTATGCGTTGGGCACGTTCGCCGACCATGCGGCGCGGTTCGCGGCGGTGGCGGACAGCGATCAGGTCACCTTCAGCCGCGCGCAGTTGACGGTTTTCGTCGATGCGTTGCACAAGGAACTGGCCCGGGTGACGGTGCTGCGCAAGATGCTGCACAAGCAGCGCGATCCAGAAAGGCCCGCAGGCCGGGCCAAAGAGCGGCTTTGAGACCCGGCCCGGTTGATCGGGGGCGCAGGTCTTTTCAGACCGTGTTGATGACCCAGAAGGAGCACCCCGATGACCTCGCCCTACAGCAATCTGCCTTCCGAAGCCTTCTGGCGCAGCGCCGTGACCGACCGCGCGGCCCTGGACCCCGGCAATCTGTTCAGCCCCCGCTTTCCGGTGACACGGGCGATGAAGGTGGTTACCGCCGGATCGTGTTTCGCCCAGCATGTGGGTCGTACTCTGCGTCAGGCCGGGTTCAATGTGCAAGACGCCGAACCCGCACCGGGGCAGGTCAGCGACGCGGTGGCCAACCAGTATGGTTACCGGCTGTATTCGGCGCGCTATGGCAACATCTATACGGTGCGCCAGTTGGTGCAGTTGCTGGACGAGGCCGAGGGCGTGTCGGCCCCCGCGCTGCCGGTCTGGGAAAAGGACGGGCGGTTTCATGATGCACAGCGTCCGGGGGTCGAACCCGACGGTCTGGACGATGCAGCGCTGGTCGCGGCCCATCGCGCCCGCCATCTGACGGCGGTCAGGGACGTTTTCTACAGCGCCGATCTGTTCGTCTTTACGCTGGGCCTGACCGAGGCCTGGGTTCACACCCAGACCGGCACCGTCTATCCCACCGCCCCGGGCACGATTGCGGGCAGCTTTGATCCGGCGCAATTTTCGTTCAAGAACTATGGCTTCCGCGAAATTTTCGCTGACTTCGCCGCCTTCCGCAAACGGATGATGGAGCGGAATCCCAAGATGAAGTTCCTGATCACCGTTTCGCCGGTGCCGCTGACCGCGACCGCCTCGGGCAATCATGTCGAGGTTGCGACCTGCTATTCCAAGTCGGTGCTGCGCGCGGTTTGCGGGTCGCTGTACGAGCAGTTTCGCAATGTCGACTATTTTCCGTCGTATGAAATCATCACTTCGACCAACAATCGCGGGGTCTATTTCGAGCCGAACAAGCGGTCGGTGTCGGCGCAGGGTGTGGACAAGGCGATGTCGCTGTTCCTGATGGCGCAGGGTGCTGCGCCTGCGCCCGGCGCCGCAGAGGTGCGGCGCCGCGCGGGTGGCGGGGCGGGCCCGCGCGCCAAGCGGGGCAAATCCACCGCCGAGGCTGACGCCGATGTGGTCTGCGAAGAGGCGCTGCTGGACGCTTTCGGCCGATGACGGGGAAGAAAACCCTGCGATTGCTCGCCACCGGCAATTCGCATCTGGGCGCGGTCAAGCTGGCGTGGGACCGGCTGGCCCTGCAGTATCCGCGGGTTGAGGTGCAGTTTCTGGGTGCCCCGCGCGAGACGTTCGACAGCTTTGCCCGCCAAGGCAGCCGGTTCGGGCTGTTCGATGAAAGTCAGGTGCCCAAACGGATGCTGGAAGGCATGAAGGCGGCAATGCCTTCGCTGATCGTCGATCTGGCCGATTTCGACGCGGTTCTGGCGGTCGGGCCGGACTGGGGCGAGATCGTGCTGTTGGGCCTTTTGCAACGCTTTGGGGTGGACGGGATCAGGCCTGCCAAGGGCGCGATGGACATGCTGTCCGCCGGGGCCTATGCCGCGTTCTGCGCAGACATCGCCGCCACGTCGCGCGCGGTGGGGGTGGTCAAGAAGCTGGCGTTGGGGCCGGTTGCCGTGATCCCCAGGCCGATCCGGTCGGAGTTGATCCTGCAATCGACCGAGGCTGACGGGCGGCAGTTTCAGGCGCTGGCCGGGCATCCTGACGGGATGATCGCAGCCATCGGGGTGCATCAGGCAGCTTTTGCGCGGGTGATTGCGGGTCATGGGGCTGTGGTGATTGCCCAGCCTGCGGAAACGCTTGCGCCTTGCGGGTTGACCCGCAGCGCCTGTTCCATCGGGCAGAAAACCGTCACCACACGCGGCGAGGCGCGTGTGGTGGTCGATGTGGTCCATATGACGGCGGACTATGGCGCGATTGTGCTGGCGCAGTATCTTGACCGGGTTGTGGCGGGTGACCTTGGCTAATCCAGCGCCACGCCGCGATAGGCGGGGCGGCCTGCGACCCAGGTTTGGCGGACAGCGGGCAGGCTTCCGTCGGGCCAGTCCAGCATCACCAGATCGGCGCGCAGGCCGGGGGCAAGCTGGCCCCGGTCGGCAAGGCCCGAGGCTTTGGCGGGGTTTGCCGACACCAACTGCCACAGCGCGGGCAGGTCGGCCACACCGTCGCGCAACAGCCGGGTCACGGCGGTCAGCATCGCCGGATAGAAGTAATCCGACGCCAGAATATCGCACAGCCCGGCACGGATCATGTCGCCGGCACCGGGCGATCCCAGATGGCTGCCGCCCCGTGCGGCGTTCGGCGCGCCGAAGATGATCCAGTCGCCATGGTCGCGCGCGGCCCGGGCGGCGCGCAGGTTCATCGGAAATTCGGACAGCCGCGCGCCCAGGTCGCGGTAGTAGCTGCGGGTTTCGGGCTGGGTGTCGTCGTGGCTGAGCATCGGCACGCCCGCGTTACGCCCCATCGCGGCCACCTCGGCAATCACCCCCTGCACCTGCGGGCGGCGGTCCCACATGGCGCCGATCAGATCGACAAAGGCGCCCGGCGTCATGTGCGACCGTTTGGCACGTTCGATCATCTTTGCCTCGAAGGCGGGCGAAGCCAGATCGACCAGCGGGAAGGCAGGGTCGTGGTCGAAGGGGCGTTCCTGCAGCGGGCAGGAGGGGTGCAGCAGCGCCATCGACGTGTGGTCGTTGAACGCGATGGACGGGGCGAGGGGGCCGGCAAGGGCGGCCCCGATCAGCGGCACCGCCTCGAAACAGAAGGTTTCCCACCGCAGTTGCACGCGATTCTCGACGGTCAGCCGGGGGGCGAGGGACGCCAGCCCCTCGACCACGGCGCGGCCGTTGGCGACCGACCGCAGGCCGGGCTCCCAACTCAGCGTCAGGGCATGATAGGCAGTGGCGATGCCGTTCGCGCCAAGCTGACGGTCGGTTTCCAGCAAGGCGGCGTGCAGCGGGAAATCGACGCCGGGGCGGGGCATCATCTGCCGCTCGAACGCATCGCCGTGAATGTCGACCAGCGCCGGGGCGATCATCATGCCGCCCGCGTCGATGATCGTGGCCCCGTCGGCGGCGGTGTCGATGCCGGTGATCAGGCCGCCCTCGATTCGCAGATCGGCGGCGACAATCCGGTCGGACAGGATCAGGCGCGCGCCCTTGAACTGGATGGCAGACAAAGGCGATGGCACGGCGGCACCTTTCGGGTTGCGGAATCCGGCCCCCGTGTAAGTCGAGGATCGCGGCAGGCGCAACCCCGGCAGCGCAGGCGGGAAGGGTCAGGCAGGCCTAAATCCGTTGTGTGACAAGGCTGCGACAGCGCAGCAGGTCTTTCTTGCACCGCAAGAAACAGCCGCGACGCCCGGAAAACAGTCGTTCTCGGGCCGTTCGCACAACCGGCAGGGGAATGTGGCGCGCGGCAACAATCGCCTGCAAAACTCGACGTTGACAGACTGTCACATTCAGAGTTTTGTCACAATTGAGCGGGTGGCACTTGGGCGCGACCGCTGTCACAAATGTTTTCGCGGCGTCACAAAACTGTCAGAGGCGATGTGTAGCAGCGAACAAGATCGGCACGCCAAACGCGGCCGATTCCGGATTCCACAGGGAGACGACCAATGACAACAACCTTCAATCGCCGCAAGTTCCTGAAAACCTCTGCCATCGGTGCAGGCGTACTGGCGGCACCGGCGATCATTTCCTCCAAGGCGCTGGCCTCGTCGGGCGAGCTGAATTTCATGGGCTGGGCCGGCTATCCGCTGCTGGCCGAAAAGGTGTTCCCCGCGTTCACCGAAGCCTCCGGCATCGCCATCAACTTCACCGAGCAGCCGGGCCAGGACGAAATGTTCGCCCAGGCCAAACTGTCGCTGCAGACCGGTGGCATCGACGTGGTCGAGCCGACGGTTGACCGGGTCGGCGGCTGGGCCAGCAACGGCCTGATCCAGGGCTGGGATCTGACCAAGCTGGACCTGAACGCCTATCTGCCGGGTCTGGCAGACGGCACCATGGGCGACATGGCGACCGTGGACGGGCAGCGCATGATCATGCTGTCGGTCTGGGGCACCGAGGCGCTGGTCTATTCGCTGGCCGATGCCAAGATGTCGACCCCGCCGTCGCTGGGCGATCTGTTCTCGCCCGACAATCAGGCTTGCCTGCGTCCGCACTCTGCGCTGGCCGCGATGGGCCGCTACATGGACGCGCAGGGCACCTTGCCCCGGCCCTTCCTGGATGGCTATGCCGACGAGGCCGCCATGGTCGAGTTGTGGGACATCGTTCTGGCCGAAGCCATCAAGGCCAAAGGCTCGATCGTGCAGTGGTGGTCGGGCGAAAACGAAGCGCAGGCCGGTTTCCTCACCAACGGGGCAACCATCGGGCTGAACTGGGACTCGACCGGGTTCAATCTGGCCGGGGAAGGCTTCGGCTATGCCGCCCCGGTTGAGGGCGCGTTTGCCTGGAACCAGGGTCTGGTTCTGATGAAGAACGCGACCAACGTCGATCAGGCGCATGAGTTCGCCAAGTGGATCGCCTCGCCTGACGGATCGGCGATGTGGGCCACTGCGTTCGGTGCGAACCCGGTCGCCAAGGGCGGCGCCGACAAGCTGGACCCGGCGGTTGCCGCCTATTACAACGCCGCGTTCGACGACGAGGCGCTGAAGAAACTGTGGTGGTGGCCGGCTCAGGAAGCCTGGTTCATCGCCAAGCGCGGCGAATACGCCGACAAGTTCAAAGCCGCTTGATTTGACGGCAGACGTGGCCCGCCGGAGTTCGCAAGACTCCGGCGGGTTGCGTATTTGAAAGGGCCCTGCAAATCTGGCCCGACATAAAAACAAAAAGGAACGGGGAACGATGACGGCTGGGGTTGATCTGGACAATGTTTGCGCGGATTTCGGGACGTTCCGCGCCGTGGACCGTGTGAATGTGAACATCCAGCCCGGCGAGTTCTTTTCGTTTCTGGGGCCGTCGGGCTGCGGCAAGACCACCATTCTGCGGATGATTTCCGGCTTTACCGATCCGTCCGAAGGCATGATCCGCATCGGCGGCAAGGACATGAAGGGCACAAGACCCAATCAGCGCCCGACGGCGTTGATTTTCCAGAACCTTGCATTGTTTCCGCTGATGCCGGTGTGGGAAAACATCGCCTTCGGGCTGGAGGTGCGGGGCATGGGCAAATCGGCACGGCGCGCCAAGGCAGAGGAATTGCTGCGGCTGGTCGATCTGCCCGACGCGGCGGACAAGCGGATCAGCCAGCTTTCGGGCGGTCAGAAACAGCGCGTGGCGATTGCCCGCGCGCTGGCGGTCGAACCCGATGTGATGCTGCTGGACGAGCCGTTGTCGGCGCTGGACCTGAAACTGCGCCAGCACATGCGCGCCGAATTGCGGGCCATTCAGAAGCGGACGCAGGTGACGTTCATCTACATCACCCACGATCAGGGCGAGGCGCTGGCCATGTCGGACCGCGTGGGCGTGATGAGCCACGGCAAGCTGCAACAGGTGGCGACCCCGCGCGAGATTTACGATGCGCCGGTCAATGGGTTCGTGGCGTCGTTTGTGGGCGAAAACAATGTCTTCACCGGTGAAATTGCCGGGACCGAGGGCGGCATCGCGGCGTTCCGCACCCCCGGCGGCCTGTTCCACGGGCGGATGGGGCCGAATGCCAGCGGCAAGCTGCGGATGTTCCTGCGCCCCGAACATGTGAAATTGCTGGCCAAAGCGGGCAACGGCAACTCGATCCCGGTCGAAGTGACCGATGTGGCGTTCGAAGGGAATTTCATCTCGATCCAGTCGAGGGATGCGACGGGGCAGATGCTGATCGCCGAAAGCCGCAACGACGGCACGGTCATCCCGGCGCGCGGCGACAAGCTGCACATGGTGTTCGACGCGCAGAACGCGCTGATCCTGTCAGGCGACACGGCGGCCAAGGATGTGGACGCATGAAGGACCTGACCAATCGCTATGGCACGGGGCTGACCGTGCTGTTTGTCGGGCTGACGGCGTTCTGGCTGATCGTGCTGGTCATCCTGCCCAATATCTATCTGTTCGAAAACTCGTTCCGCCCCTATCTGCCGGTGGTCGACATGGGCGGGCCGAAGGATTTCTATTCCTTTGACAACTATCTGAAATTCTTTGAAAGCCCGATCCATATCCGGGTGTTCTTCGGCACGATCCTGTACAGCAGCATCGTGACGGTGATCTGTTTCGTGATCGCCTATCCGGTGGCCTATTATCTGGCCAAGGTGGCGTCGCTGTCGATGGTGCCGACGATCTTTCTGCTGCTGTTCATCCCGATGTGGGTGTCCGAGGTGCTGCGGTCTTTCGCGTGGTTCATCATCCTGTCGTTCAACGGGCCGCTGAACCTGACGCTGCTCGGGCTGGGGGTGATCGAGGACAAGATCCGCTGGATGACCGGATTTCGGTCGGTGATGATCGGGCTGGTCTATACTTACGTCCTGTTCATGCTGTTCCCGGTCTATAACGCGGTGCAATCGCTGGACACCAACCAGATCGAGGCGTCCGAGGACCTTGGCGCGCCGTGGTGGCGCACCCATTGGCGGGTGATCCTGCCGCATTGCAAACCGGGTATCGCGTCGGGGTCGGTCATGGTGTTCATGCTGTCGGCGGGGTCGATTCTGGTGCCTACGCTGCTGGCCTCGACCAATTCGCGCTGGTTCACCGAGATCATCCAGCAATGGATGTTCGAATCGCAGGACTGGAACACCGGGTCGGCCTATGCCTTCCTGCTGTTGATCCTGTGCACCGTCTTCGTGTCGGCGGTGATGGGGCTGTTCAAGGTCAAGCTGTCGGATATCGCGAAATGAAACAGGCTCGCAATTCGGACTGGCTGTTTCACACCTATATGGTGATTTTCCTGCTGTATATGCTGGTGCCCCTGGTCATCATGGGGGGGGCTGCGTTCAACGATCAGCGGTTTCCGTCGATCCTGCCGTGGAAGGGGTTCACCCTGCGCTGGTTCGGCGAATTGTTCGCCGACACCCGGATGTGGACCGCCTTTCTCAACACGCTGCTGGTGGCGGTCGCGGTGGTGGTGATTTCAGTCCCCATAGGCACGGCGGGGGCGATCCTGATCAACTCGTTGGGGGGCAAGTCGCGGTCGGTGGTCTACGCTCTGATGGTGGCCCCGATCCTGACGCCGGGGGCAGTGATCGGGATTTCCACGCTGTTGTTCTGGAACACGTTCGGGGTTGGTGCCGGCCTGCATCTGTCGGTGCTGGGGCAGGTCAGCTTCATCGCGTCGTTTGTGATGCTTCTGGTTCTGGCGCGGTTGCAATCCTTTGACCGGGGGCTGGAGGAGGCGGCGCTGGACCTTGGGGCCAGCCATGGTCAGGTGATGCGCCGCATCCTGCTGCCGCATCTGTACCCGGCGATCGGGGCGGGGGCGGCCATCGGGTTCTTTCAGTCGATCGAGAACTTCAACGTCACGCTGTTCACGCGCGGCACTTATGACACGCTGACGGTCTATGTGTTCTCCAAGGTCCGCTCGGGGATAACACCGACGATCAATGCGCTGGCGCTGATCCTGATTGCATTCACGTTGGTCTGTGCGGTGGCCTATGAAGTCAACCGCCGTCGGTCGGTGCGGCGTGCCGCAATGCTGGGGCGGGTGGGCTAGGGTCGGGGCGTCTCTGGTCCGACCAGAATTCGCTTGGCCCTGACTGCCCGATGGTGTTTCCTGCGCGCAAATGCAGGAGGCATCCCATGGACCTATCTTCCGATCTGGCGCCCGATCTGAACCGCATCGACGCGCTGATGGAGGCGCACGGGCTGGACGTGTTGATCGTGACGTCCAAGCACAACGTGCAGTATCTGATGGGCGGCTATCGGTTCATCTTCTTTTCGGCGATGGATGCGGTTGGCCACAGCCGCTATCTGCCGGTGGTGGTCTATCGGCGGGGGCGGGCCGATCAGGCGGCCTACATCGGCAACCGGATGGAGGGGTCGGAACACGCCATCCATCCGTTCTGGACGCCGCATGTGCTGACCTCGTGCTGGGGGTCGGTCGATGCGGCCACGGCGGCGGCGGCGCATCTTAAATCCATCGGGGCCGAGGCGTTGCGGATCGGATACGAGCCGGGGTTCCTGCCGTCCGACGCCTACCGCGTGATGGCGCAACTGCCGCTGATCGACGCCACCACGATGCTGGAGGCGATGCGGGGGATCAAGACTCCGGCCGAGTTGGCGTTGCTGCAACAGGCGTCCGAACTGATCACCGACAGCATGATGGCAACGATTGCCACCGCCGACGAAGGCTGGACCAAAGCGCGCATCATTGAGGAATTGCGCCAGCAAGAGGTCAGGCGCGGACTGCATTTCGACTATTGTCTGCTGACGCTGGGGTCATCGCACAACCGCGTCTCGTCGGATCAGGTTTGGCGGGCGGGTGAGGTTCTGTCGATTGATTCGGGCGGCAACTATCGCGGTTACATCGGCGATCTGTGCCGGATGGGTTTTCTGGGCGAACCGGATGCCGAGTTGGTCGACCTGCTGGCCGAGATTGAAACGGTACAGCAGGCGGCCTTTGCGATGGTGCGCCCCGGCATACCGGGTGGCGACATGATCGCGGCGGCGGAAGCGGTGCGCGCGGCGGGGCCGTCGGCTGCGTTCAACGATTTCTTTGCGCATGGCATGGGGTTGATCACCCACGAGGTGCCGTTCCTGATGACCAACCATCCGGTGGCTTACGAGGGCGTCGATGCGACGCGGGCGCTGGAACCGGGGATGGTGCTGTCGGTCGAAACCACGATGATGCACCCGCGCCGCGGGTTCATCAAGATCGAGGATACCGTGGTGGTCACCGCAGACGGTTATCAGATGTTCGGGGAACGCGGGCGCGGCTGGAACCCCGGCGGCGTCACGACATATGCCTGAAATCGGGCGAGCCGCGCGAGGCCAGTGCCGCGCCAGTCGGGAAATAGTTCAGGAACAGTGCCTGGGCGGTGGTCCCGCTGTTCCGGGTCCGAGGAAACCGGCTTTGGCAAGCTGGCCCTGGTCGAACCCAAGCGCGAAAAACTGGCCCGGATGGATGAAATAGCGGCTCATGCCTTGCCTTTCAACGATTTGAACGCGCGGGTCTGGCCTGCAATGGCCTGCTCGACCGGCAGGCGTTCCATGCTGGATGCGCCGTAGAACCCGTGGCAGGTCGCGGCACGGGCAAGGATGTACGCGGCATCCTGAGGCATCGCGATGGGGCCGCCGTGGCACAGGATGATGACGTCGTCGCGCACGGCGCGTGCGGCGTCGGCGATGGCGTCAATCGCCGTCACGCAATCGGCCAGCGTGGTAGCCGAGGTCGCCCCGATCGCCCCACCTGTGGTGACGCCCATGTGGGCCACGATGATATCGGCCCCGGCTTGGGTCATCGCCTTCGCCTCGTCCGGGGTAAAGACATAGGGCGTGGTCAGCAGGTCAATCGCATGGGCCGAGGCGATCATGTCAACCTCCATCGCGTAGGGCATTCCGGTTTCCTCGAAACTTTGCCGCATCCGCCCGTCGAACAGGCCCACAGTGGGGAAGTTCTGAACGCCGGAAAACCCCATGTCTTTCAACTCCCTCAGGAACTGTTCCATCAGGATGAACGGGTCGGTGCCGTTGACCCCGGCCAATACCGGCGTGTGCTTGACCACCGGCAATACCTCGACCGCCATTTCGCGGACGATCTGGTTGGCGTTACCGTAGGCCAGCAACCCCGACGCCGATCCCCGCCCCGCCATGCGGTAGCGCCCCGAGTTGTAAATGATGATCAGGTCGATCCCGCCCGCCTCTTCCGACTTGGCCGAAAGACCGGTGCCAGCCCCCCCCCCGATGATCGGCTGGCCGGAGGCGACCAGAGCGTTCAGGCGTTTCAGAATCTCGGCGCGGGGAATGGCGGGCATGGGGGACCTACAGGTTCAGGAAAGCGGCAAGGCAGGCAGCCGCAAAAGCGGGGTCGTTGATGTGCAGGGAGAGGCGGGTCAGGCGGCGGTTTCGGGTTTGGTGAAAAGTCTTTTCAAGGCTGCCGAACAGGGCGTCATTTGCCGTCGGATCGTGGAACGGTTTGCCGGGGGCGTCCAGAGCCGACAGGCCGGTTTCGGGGATCATCAAGTGCGTTGGACCATCGCAGCGGTTCAGGCGATCCGCAATCCACGTCCCCATCGCGGCGTTTTCGGCAGGGGTCGTACGCATCAGGGTGACTTGCGGGTTGTGTTGGCAGAACAAGCGGTTGCGATGCTGCGGCGGCACAGTTTCGGGTGCGCCGAAGTTGATCATGTCCAGCGCGCCAAGCGAGACGACCTGCCTGATCCGCGTCCGGGCCGCCGCCCCGAACCGGTCAGCGGTGCAAGGCAGCACGCCGCCGAACAGATGGTCGGCAACTTCGGTCGTGGTGATGTCGAACAGCCCGGTCAGCAGGCCGCCATCCGCCAGCTTCTCCATCGTCTGCCCGCCTGTGCCGGTGGCGTGGAACACCATGCAGTCGT
>JBBRVJ010000078.1:0-16315 GCA_038246975.1 Rhodobacterales bacterium
CGGCTGCGGTACCAGGCGTTGCGCGAGGTGGTGGCCCCGTCCACAAACCCCGCAGCCGCCATCGCATTCAGATAGCGCGCCGGGGTGGCCATGCCGAAATCCAGCCCCTCGGCCGCGATATATTCGGCCATCAGCGGGCTGATGGTTTCCGTCGTGATCAGCCAGTCCGACGCCAGAAACCACCCCCCCGGTTTCAGGACGCGAAATACCTCCGACATCAGAGCGTGCTTGTCAGGAATATGGACGATGGAATCCTTGGAGAACACCACATCGAACGTGCCGGGAGGGAAGGGCAACGGGCCGGGGGCAACTTTGACAAGTCCGATACGATCCGCCAACCCCGCGCGGCCCACAAGCGCGCGGGCATGGGCCAGAACCGGGTCCTCGACATCCAGACCGCAGACATAGGCCGCCCCATGGTTGCGGATCAGCGCAATGTCGATCCCCCCCGCGCCGCAGCCGATGTCCAGCACGTGTGCGCCGCGCAGATCATGAGAGCCGATCACCCGCGCCACCTCGTCCGCCCCGCCGGGCGACAGGAACCCCTCGCTCCAGACGGCCTCCAACATGGCAATCAAGCGCGGGGGGTAGTGGTCTTCGGTCATGCGGCATCCTCGGCTGTGACGGGGAGATGATAGGTGCAGAGAGTTGTGTTGTCATCGCAATCGCGCGGAGGAATGGTAGAAAAGGAAGGTTTGCCATAAACCGCAGGGTGGGGTTCACCCCGCCTTTGCGCGCAGGATCGGTGAGGTGAAACCTTATCCGGCGGGGGGTGACGCCAGTGTTGAGGCAGTTTGAAGGCGCAGCTTGAGACGGAGCGATTTGCGAAGCGGAAAAGGGCGGCGACAGGATTGAAAAGTGGCCGGGCAGTTGGTGGTGGTCGCTCTGTGGGGAGGGGGTGGCAAGAATGCCCCTGCTCTTCGCTTGCCGTTCCATAGGCGATCAGGGGCTGGGACTTGTTATGATGAGAGTCGCGGATTTTGCGGGTCGCTAGCCGTTTTCCCGCAAGACGGTGCCCGCCAGATACAGCGACCCGCAGATAAGAACGCGGGCCTCGGGGTTGGTTGCGGCAATTGCGGTCAATGCATCCGCCACGCTGTCCGCCGTAACGGCCCCGATCCCGGCGAAAAGGGCGGCGTCGCGGGTCACTTCTGCGGGTAGGGTGTTCTTTTCGTTGGGGATTGTGACAGCGTGCAAACGGCTAACCTGACCCGCAAGCGGCAGCATATACCCCCGCACGTCCTTGGTGTTCAGCATGCCGCAAATCAGATGGGTCTCGCGTTTCGGCATCCGTGCCAAGGTCGCGGCGATCGCAGCACCGCCGGCCGGGTTGTGGCCGCCGTCGAGCCATAACTCGACCCTGGGGGCCGATTGCACCAGCGGCCCGCTGCGCAGGCGCTGCATCCGGGCGGGCCAGACGGCGCGGGTCACGGCGGCTTCGCAGGCGGTGTCGTCGCGGCCGAGGTAACGCAAGGCGGCGATGGCGGCTCCGGCGTTCTGAATCTGGTGCGGGCCGGGCAGGTTGGGCAGCGGCAAGTCCAGCAGGCCGTTTTCATCCTGATAGATCAGACGGTTGCGGTCTTCCTGCACATGCCAGTGCTGACCATGGGCCAACAGAGGCGCCCCGAGCCGCGCGGCCCGCGCCTCGATCACCGCCAGTCCTTCGGGGTCCTGCGGGCCGACGACACAGGGGATGCCGCGTTTCAGGATGCCCGCCTTTTCGCCCGCAATCAGGGGCAAGGTGTCGCCCAGATACTGCTGATGGTCGATCGACACCGGCGTGATGACGGTCAGAACAGGATTTTCGACCACATTCGTCGCGTCCAGACGCCCCCCCAAACCGACCTCCAGCAGCGTGAAATCGGCCGGGGTGCGGGCGAAGGCTAGGAACGCAGCACAGGTGGTGATCTCGAAAAAAGTGATCGAATCCGGGCCGTTGGCCAACACGCATTCGTCCAGAAGGGCGGTCAGCGCGGGTTCCGAGATCAACTCGCCAGCAAGCCGGATGCGTTCGTGGAACCGCGCCAGATGCGGCGAGGTGTAGGCGTGGACCTTTGATCCGCCGGCCTCCAGTCCCGCGCGGATCATCGCTTGCGTCGACCCTTTGCCATTGGTTCCTGCGATGTGGATTATCGGGGGCAGATGGCGTTCGGGGTGGCCCAAAGCCGCCAGCAGGCGATGCACACGGTCCAGCGTCAGGTCGATGACCTTGGGGTGCAAGGTCATCATCCGGTCAAGAACGGCGTCCGATCCGGTCATACGGCGTTGGCCGGGGCCGGTTCGGTCGGCGCGGGCAACTCGCCCTTGATCGGCGGGGGCTGCCCGGTCAGCATCCGCAGGATCGTCACCAGTTCGTCTTTCAGGACTTTCCGGTGCGTCACCCGGTCCAGCATCCCGTGGTCCAGCAGGTATTCGGCCCGCTGAAAACCTTCGGGCAGTTTCTCGCGGATGGTCTGTTCGATGACCCTTGGCCCCGCAAAACAGATCAACGCATTGGGTTCGGCAATCTGCACATCACCAAGCATTGCATAGCTGGCCGTCACACCGCCTGTGGTTGGATGCGTCAAAACCACAACATAAGGTAGGCGCGCCTCCTTCAACATCTGTACGGCGACGGTAGTGCGGGGCATTTGCATCAGGCTGAGGATACCCTCTTGCATGCGGGCGCCGCCTGCGGCGGAGAACAGCACAAGGGGGCGCTTCAAGCTCACGGCGCGTTGAGCGGCGGCGATCAGCGCGTTGCCGACGTACATGCCCATCGACCCTGCCATGAAGCTGAAATCCTGTGCCACGGCGACGATAGGGGTGCGGCCCATCTCGCCTTCGGCCACCAGCATCGCGTCTTTCTCGCCCGTCAGCTTTTGCGCGGCCTTCAGACGTTCGGGATATTTCTTCTGATCGCGGAAGTGCAGCGGGTCGGCCATCGGATCGGCCACCTTGACCTCGATAAAAATACCGTTGTCGAACAGGGCTTTGAACCGCTCTCGCGGGCTGATCGCCATGTGGTGATCGCAACTGGTGCAGACGTTCAGGTTGTCTGACAATTCGCGATGGAACAGCATCGTTCCGCATTCGGGGCACTTGGTCCACAGGTTTTCAGGCACCTCGCGGCGCGAAAACAGAGAGTTGATCTTGGGGCGGACGTAGTTTGAAATCCAGTTCATCGGGGCTGGCCTTTGCGTCGCCTGGGGTTGGCTCCGAGATAAGGCGGGGGGCCGGGAAATGCAATCGGCGGCGTTGGGTCCGCAAAAGCGGGGTTGGTTTTCCGTCGGGGGGGTAGAAAAGGCTTACCGGACACAGGCCGCCTAAATTCCTGCCGCCAATCTGACCCCCTGATCAATCGCGCGCTTGGCGTCGAGTTCTGTGGCGACGTCTGCGCCGCCGATGATGTGGGTCGGGATGCCTGCGGCGGTCAGGCTGTCGGCGAGGGTTCGATTGGGGGTCTGGCCCGCACAGAGCACGACCGTATCGACGGGCAGCAGGTCTGGCGTGCCGTTCTGCGTGATCTGCAAACCTTCGGGGGTAATCGCGTCATAGGTGATGCCGCCCATCATCCTGACGCCTTTGGCGGCGAGGGAGGCGCGGTGGATCCAGCCAGTGGTCTTGCCCAACCCGCGACCCGGCTTTTCGGCGCGGCGTTGCAGCAGCCAGACTTGCCGGGCGGCGGGTTCGGGACGGGGGCCGGATGGGGCGAGGCCGCCCCGGTCGGTGGCGGGGTCGGACATGCCCCATTCCTTGCGCCACAGCGGGGCGTCGAGCGTCGGGCTGATGCCTTGGTGCGTCAGAAATTCGGCCACGTCGAAGCCTATGCCGCCTGCGCCGATCAGGGCGACGCGAGGGCCGGTGGGTGCGCCGTGCAGGACGTCGATGTAGCTGAGGGCGCTGTCCTGCCCCGGAATGGCCGGGTCGCGGGGAATGACGCCGGTGGCGATGATGATCCGGTCGAAGCCGGTCAGAGTTTCGGGGGTCGCCTCGGTATTCAGGCGTACATCGACCCCGGTGCGGGCGAGTTTGGTGGTGAACCATGTAACGAGGCCGTGAAACTCCTCTTTGCCGGGGATTCGGCGGGCGAGGTTAAGCTGGCCGCCGACCGTCGCGCTGCTTTCGAACAGGGTGACGTGGTGGCCGCGTTCGGCGGCGGTGATCGCGGCGGCCATGCCTGCGGGGCCTGCCCCGACCACCGCAAGACGCAGGGGGCTGTCGGTGGGGGTCAGGGGCAGTTCGGTTTCATGGCAGGCACGCGGGTTGACGAGGCACGAGGTCAGCCGCCCTGAAAAGGTATGGTCGAGACAGGCCTGATTGCAGGCGATGCAGGGCGCGATTTCGTCGGCGCGGTTCTGCGCGGCCTTGGCGATGAAGTCGGGGTCGGCCAGGAACGGTCGCGCCATGCTGACCATATCTGCCTGACCGCTGACAAGGATGGTTTCGGCCACTTCGGGCGTGTTGATCCGGTTGGAGGCGATGACGGGGATGCTGACTTCACCGCGCAGCCGGGCGGTCAAGTGGGCAAAGGCGGCGCGGGGGACCGAGGTGGCGATGGTCGGCACCCGCGCCTCGTGCCAGCCGATGCCCGAGTTCAACATCGTCGCCCCGCCCTGTTCGATGGCGCGGGCCAGCAACACCACTTCGTCCCAAGTCGAGCCGTCGGGGATCAGGTCGATCAGCGAAATCCGGTAGATCAGGATGAAGTCGGGGCCCACAGCGGCGCGGACGCGGGTCACGGTTTCAACAGGCAGGCGCATCCGGTTGGCGTAATCGCCGCCCCATCGGTCGGTCCGGTGGTTGGTGTGGGTCACGAGGAACTGGTTGAGGAAATAGCCTTCGGACCCCATGACCTCGACCCCGTCATAGCCTGCCTCGCGGGCGCGGGCGGCGGCGGTCACGATGTCGGCGATCTGTTTTTCGATGCCGTCCTCGTCAAGCTCGCGGGGGACGAAGGGAGAAATCGGGGATTTGATGGCGGAGGCCGACACACATTCCTTGCCATAGGCATAGCGCCCGGCATGGAGGATCTGCATGGCGATCAGGCCGCCCGCGTCATGCACCCGGTCCGTGACGATGCGGTGGTTGGCGATGTCTTGCGGGGTGAACAGGCCCGCCGCCCCCGGAAACACGCCGCCTTCGCGGTTGGGGGCCATGCCGCCCGTCACCATCAGTGCGACACCACCCCGTGCGCGCGTTGCGTAGAATTCGGCGACGCGGTTCCAGTCGCCCAACTCTTCCAGCCCGGTGTGCATCGACCCCATGAGGGCGCGGTTTTTCAAGGTGATGTGGCCGAGGTCGAGCGGTGCCAGCAGGTGAGGGTATGGGGTCATGGGAGCCTCCGTTTGCCGCAGTCTAGCGATGGCGCGGGGCGTGTGAAGCGAAACGCGGCGTAACCGCGGGGTGGGATTGGCCTGTGCTGACCGCAAAGTGGGGGGGAATTGACTTGGGTCAACTCCTTGCGGGGTCGGCAGGCGTAGGTTGTCGGAAAGCGGGCAAAACTGCGCCGCCTGATCAGAAGGAAAGACGCGATGAAGGGCTATGTCGGACATATCGAGGACCTGACCGAAGAGAACGTCGATTTTCGGCAGGTGCTGTACACCGGAAAGAACCTGCAACTTGTGCTGATGGCGCTGGTTCCGGGGGAGGATATCGGCGAGGAAACCCACGCGACGCACGACCAGTTCTTTCGCGTCGAACAGGGCATCGGCCGGATCGAGATCGACGGGGTCGCCAGGACGGTCAAGGATGGTGACGCGATCATCGTACCCGCCGGAGCGCGGCATAACCTGATCAATACCGGCGAAAAGCCGATGAAGATCTACACGATCTACGGCCCGCCCAACCATGTCGACCATCTGGAGCAGCGGACCAAGGCGATGGCCGAGGCGTCGAAGGAACAGTTCGACGGGATCACCACGGAATGACCACAATGGTGCTGTCGACCGAGGGTGTTTCGCAGGGCCGACTGGCTGGGTTGCGGGGGCAGGTTGGCGTTGGTAGGGTGACGGCAATCCAGTTTCAGAAACAGGTTGCGCCATGACCGACCAACCGGACCCCCTTGCCGAGGAGATCGGCCGTGCCGCTCGGGTGGCGCTGGTGCAGATGACGGAGGGGATCGCGCCCCCGCCCCTGATGGCGCCGGGCGACGAATTCACGCTGAAGGTCACGGTCAGATCCAAGGACATGGCGACCGGCAAGATGATGCTCGACTGCCTGTGCCTGAACCAGAAGGGCGAGGCAGTGATCACCGGCGAGGCCGAGGTTCTGGCCCCGCTCGACAAGATCAGTCGCCCTGTGCCGGTGCTGCCCGAAGTGCGGCCTGACACGCCCGGCACGCGATTGCGGCGGTTGATCGACGCGGCGGCACAGTTGGAGGCGTTGCCGACTGCCGTCGTGCATCCCTGTGACGACCTGAGCCTGCTGGGCGCACTTGAGGCGCGCGACGCCGGGATCATCCTGCCGTTGCTGGTGGGGCCACGCGCGCGGATCGAGGCTCAGGCTGCGAAACTAAGCGTCTCGCTGGACGGGATCGAGATTGTCGACGCCCCTCACAGCCATGCCGCAGCCGAGGCGGCGGTGGCGCTGGTGCGGCAGGGGAGGGTGGCGGCGCTGATGAAGGGCAAGCTGCATACGGATGAGCTTTTGTCCGCCGTGCTGGACCGCGACCTTGGTCTGCGCACCGAACGGCGGCTGAGCCATGTTTATGTGCTGGACGTGCCCGACCAGCCGGGGTTGTTGTTCATCACCGATGGCGCGATCAACATCTCGCCTGATCTGGCGGCCCTGCGCGATATCGTGCAGAACGCGATAGAGCTGTGCCAGGCGCTGGGCCTCGATTTGCCGCGCGTGGCCTTGCTGTCGGCGGTGGAGACGGTGACGGGCAGTCTGGCGTCGACCCTGCTGGCGGCGGCGATCTGCAAGATGCACGACCGGGGGCAGATCACCGGTGGGCTGGTCGATGGGCCGCTGGCCTATGACAACGCGATTTCGGCGGCGGCGGCGGCAGCCAAGGGGATCGTGTCGGATGTGGCGGGGCGGGCCGATGTGCTGGTGGCGCCCAATCTGGAAAGCGGCAACATGATGGCCAAGCAGTTGATCCATCTGGGCGGGGCGGAGGCTGCGGGCATCGCGTTGGGCGCGCGGGTGCCGATCATGCTGACCAGCCGGTCCGACAGTGCCATGGCGCGGCTGGCCTCTGCCGCCATCGCGCGGCTTTATGCAGCGCACCGGCCTGTCAAGGCGGTGTGACCCGTGCCGGACAAGGCCGGTCAGTCGTTGTGCCCGGCAGGCCGACCCCGGCAGTTTCGAGGAAACCCCGTCATTGCAAGACGATGCGGCGCAGCGCCATCCGTCGTCGGTCAGCCGAGCGGTGGCGCGGGCCTTGCCTTTCACCGGGGTTCGACAGAGGCGCCCGATCTGCGCGCAGGCCCGCGAGGTGGCGCGGGCCCCGCGTCTGTGACCCGACCGGTGCCGCGCCAAAGAAGGCGCCGACCGCGCGTTGACGCTGACCAGGCGGCGCGAACAGACCCTCTCTCAAACGGCTAGGCTTGCAGCGGTCAGACCTGACACAGCAGCACTCGGGGTTCCGCGTACCGGAACCCGAGCCACCACCGACGTCTGTCGGCCATCAGATCCGCCGGTCAGCGGATGATGGTGGGAACTTCGTCCCGCGACGCCCAGGACTTCGTCAGCAGAGGCAAGCCGAACATCGACGAGACCAGAAACCCGCCGCGAATCGCCGAGGAGCCCCGCTTGGGTGTCGTCACCAGTTTCATCGGCCAGAAGAACCGCGACATAAACCCACCGCCCCGCATGGCCGAGGTGCGCGGTTTGCTGTGAATGATCGGGTCGTTGCCGAAGATATGCCCATGCGGCAGGCGGCGGAACGGGTTGGACATCAGCAGCGGATTGTTGGCCAGCAGGTTGTTCGAAGCCTGCACCGTCGGGTATTCGCGCAGATAGACGTCTTCGTCGTCCAGCCCCACATTCATCGCAGGATGTCTGTTCAGAATCTTGACGGCGTTCCGTGCGGAGCCGATCGGGTTGAAAGGAGCCTGCACGACCAAGAGCGCCTGATCGCCCGTCATTGCCCTGACATAGGCCGCAGCCGAGACGGTGCCGATGCGTGCGGCCTTCATCGCGGCGCCTGCCCCGCCTGCGGTGCTGACGGTAATGATGTGGATCGTGTCCTCATCCTGCCCGCTGTTCACCAATGCCGCCATGGCAGCATTTGCCGCTGACGGGTCGGAATAGAGTCGCGTGATTATGGTCGTCATGTTGCACCTTTTGCCCTGGAGGCCCGAAGGCCGGTTGACCTGTTCTGCAATTAGCCTGTTCGTCCTTCTGCAAAGGGTGTCGCCGCACCCGTCGCGTCCTTGCCTTTGTCGCCCTCTGCACTGCCCGCATCTTTTCCCCGCAAGGGGAGTGCCAGCAAAAGGGCCAGCGTCAACAGACCCACCTCCAGCACAAAGACCGAAGTATACTGGGTAGCAGCCGATGTGCCAACCGCACCGGTGGCCACGATGGTATCGCGCATCACCCCGCCGATGGCGATGGCGAGGCCGGCCGATGTCGCCTGCACCGCGCCCCACGCCCCCAGCGAAAGACCGATCTGATCGCGGGGGGCCGACCGCATCGTCGCGGTCAGCGTGCCGTGCCCGAACAGACCGGCCCCGAACCCCGCCAGGAGCGTCCCCGTCATCAGCACGGGCACGGAAAGCAGCATCGAGGACCACACGATCAGGCCAAAGGCCGGAATACCGACGACCGCCCCATAGATCGCCATGTCCATCGGGCGCGCGCCACGGCCGAGCCAACGAGACGCCAAGGTAAAGCCGATCAGGCTGCCGCTGGCCAAAAAGACGGTCAACCGCGTCGTCTCGGCGACGGTCATTTGCAGCACCTGACCGCCGAACGGCTCCAGCAGCACATCCGCCATCCCGAAACCCGCCGTGCCGAACGCAATGACTGTCAGAAGCCGGAACATGCCGGGCCGTTCCGTCAGCCGCGCCCAGGCTTCGGCGAAGCCGATGTGCGGACCCGGAGGCGCCGTGGCCCGTCTGCGGTCGCGGGCTTCCTGCTTCCACATCGCGTAGAAGTTCAGCGCGACCGTGACGACAGCCGACCCTTGAATCACCTGAATCAGGCGGCCCGGTGTGTAATCCTTGAGCAAGGCACCATAGGCGAAGGCACTGACGATCATGCCGACCAACAACATGACATACATCAGCCCCACGACCTTGGGCTGATCGGATTCGGGCACCAGATCGGTGGCCAGAGCCAGCCCGACCGTCTGCACGATATGGACGCCCGCCCCGACCAGCAGAAAGGCAAGGGCTGCGGAACTGAGCCCGATCCAGCGCGGAGCGTCTATCGCCTCGCCGTAGCCCGATAGTACCAACAGCGCGAAAGGCATGATCGCAAAGCCGCCGAATTGCAGCATCGTGCCTTTGAAAATGTATGGAAGCCGCCGCAACCCCAGAGCGGACTTGTGCCGATCGGACCGGAATCCGATCAATGCGCGAAACGGGGCGAACACCAAGGGCAGCGCCAACATCAAGCCGACAATGGTGGCAGGCACCTTCAGTTCGACGATCATCACGCGATTGAGAGTGCCGACCATCAGCACCAAGGCCATCCCGACCGTAACCTGAAACAGAGACAAACGCAGCAGGCGCGACAACGGCACGTCTTCCGAGGCGACGTCGGCAAACGGCAGATAGCGCGCCCCGACCCCCGAGATCTTGCGCAGGGCGAAACCCTTGTAGTTCAACATCGGTTGGCTCGATCCTTCTGAGGGCAAGATCGCCCCAGTTCGGAAATGGCAGTGTGAGACCTTCCTGCCGGAGAACAAGGAGGCCTCACACCGTCGTCCACCGCCCCTGGCACAGGGCGGAGCAGTTTAGTTCATCGCGAGCGTTTCCGGCATCTGCAGCACGGCGCGTGCCGTAGAGCCGTCCGGCATCGTGATCAGCACTTCTTGCCCCGCGGTCGGCGCATAAGACGCCTTGGTGGCGTCCTGCGGTGGCAGGACAAGCGACGCTGTCGCCGTGCCCGCACCCAGCGGTTTGCCGGACAGGAAGTCTGCAACCCAGGTCGTGTTGCTGAGAACAGCGACATGGACGGCAAACGACCCGACGGCGACGGCCGACAGGAACAAGGGAATGCCAACGGTCGGCTTTACGACGAGCCACATCTTTGCGTTGTTCATGATGCGCTCCTCACCCAAGCCAAGGCGTGGAGACGGCCACCAACAGGTGCGCGATCAGGGCGATGACGCCGAACACGCGCGTGCCGTCGATCAGATAGCTGTGGACTTCTTCTGCTTCTCTCAAGTTCAAGCCAGTTGGCCAGACTTTGTCAGGATCGTTGGACATCGGTGTTCCTCCCTGCCCTCGTCGTCGCTTTCAGTCAGGGGCAGAGTGACGACATTGACTCCGCCCGGCGTAGACACATCACAGACTCGCATCCGTTCTTGCACCAGGCCTGCGTCAATCTGTCACTATTGTCTGACAGTTGCAACTGTCTATTCACCGTTACAGTCATCTCTGTTTGGCGCCATTGATCGGCGACCTTGATCTAAATTTATGGCGCAACGCCAGACGGTTGCGCAGAGGAGCCTGCTTGGGGGCAAGATTTTTCTGTTAGATGCGAAGACCCCGAGCACCGGCGGTGTGCTGCGTCCATTGCAGAACGGTTAGTCACGATGGGGAACTCCGGTTCAAGCGGCACAAACCCCGGAAGGAGTGCCATCTTCGGCTTCGCCCGCGCCATAACGCGACCGACCTGCGGCTTGCGCTCAGACCAGCGTGTTAACCGCGAGAGCGCTGCCCTTCGGTTCGCGTCCGCCCGCCGTTGGCGACCAGATCATGCAGAATCATGCCGCCCAGAACCGCCGCCAGAAACACCGCCGCTCCCGGCGCGAACAACCCCAGAGCGACCAGCGCGGTCATAGGGAAAAAACCGGCCAGCCCCCAGCCGAGGCCGAACAGCACGCCCCCCCCCGCGGTTTTCCAGGTGTGTACCTCGGGCAGCGGTTCAATATCTCCGCCCAGAAGCGGGCCGGAAAGTCGTCGGGTCAGCGCAAGGACAAGCACCGCGACACCCAATGCCGACAGAAGGCCCAAGCCAAGTAAGCTGTCCCAAGTCCCGGGAGGCGTTATAAAACTTTGCAGAAGTATTGGCTCGAAAAGACCAGAAAGGATCGCGCCTGCCCCGCATATCAATCCGCACAGCAGCGCCGCCAGCCGGATCATGCCGCACCTCCGGTGCCCAGAACCTGAGCCAAGATCACCGAGACGACAGCGCCCGAAATGATCGCCACGATCGCCACAACAGCCCGTTTCGAGCCTTGGGTCAGGCCGAAGACCGACCCCACGACGCTGCTGTTGCCAAGCCGCGCGCCGATGCCGACCATCAACCCTCCGACCAACAGCAGCGGCCATCCCGCCTCAACGGGCGGTTGCGTGACAAACCCCATGGTGCCAAGGACAGATGGCGCGACGAACAGCCCCGCGATGAAGGCCATGCTGACTGCTGCCGGCCCCTCACGCCCGCCGAGCAGACTGCCAATCATGCCGGATGTGGACATCAGCCGCCCGGTCATGATCCTCAACATGGCAAACGCCAGTCCGATCAAGGCACCGCCCAAAACCACCTGACCGACCGTTCCCAGCACCATATCCCATCCTGTTTGCGAGGGATCAAAGGCATTCAAACCAAACGGCAGTCGACCCCTGCAACCTCTATGATTTAGATATGGCGATAACGAATCGATGGCTGTCAAGATTGAATATCGTTCAACCACCAACGTTTTCAACGCTCTCTCTCATGCCTTGGCGGCTGGCGCATTCCCTGGGGCCGATGTAGG
Source organism: Rhodobacterales bacterium (assembly GCA_038246975.1). Taxonomy (GTDB): domain Bacteria; phylum Pseudomonadota; class Alphaproteobacteria; order Rhodobacterales; family Rhodobacteraceae; genus JAIYDJ01. The sequence goes on from JBBRVJ010000078.1 coordinate 11,855, forward strand.
GCATCTGTTCGGCCCGTCGAACCACGCTGATCTGCTTGCAATCGGCTTGGGGGGCTTTATCTTGGACCGAGGCCACGCTGGCAAAAGAATGGACGTTATGGTTCTTGTGCACTGGAAACGCTTGTGAAATTTCTTGACGCCTCGCATCCGTTCTTTGCCCCGCGCTGGAGGCGTTGGGCGACGGCAGGTTTGCCGATTGCATGGGGGGTAGTAGAGGTCATCCTCGGCAACCCCGGTTGGGCAGTTCTGTTTATCGGAGCGGGGGCTTACGCGGGTTATGTGCTGCTGTGGGCCAAACCCTGACAGCGGATCGAGCCGCGCATTTCGCCGGAATCGCCTTGCAATGAGGATTCGATCAGCTTGCACCCCGTCACCTCGGGGATCAGGGCGATCATTTCGGCGCGAATCGCTTGATGCTGGCCTCCTCTGGCATAGCCCAGACGGATTACCTCAACTCGTTTTTCTGTGTGAAACACGGTGTATTGCCGCGCATCGCGAATAACATCCACCCGCTGTGCTCCAAAGAATTCGGGTGCTGGCTGGGCACCGCAGGCGGCGAGGAGGAAAATGGGGGCCAGCACTTTCATGCTTCCACCTTGCGCGGTGGGGGTTAACCGAAGGTTAACCGCACCTTATGTTGCATTGTCTCTCTTATTCAGAGCTTTGACGGCACGTCACATCTCGCTTTGCACCTCTGCGGCACCGCTGGTCACGGCTTGACCTGCCCCAGTGAGGTCGCGCCCGGCCCCTTTGACGGTTTCGCAGGCGGTCAGGGCCAGAACAGAAAGCAGGGCGATCAGCGAAGTGGTACTACGCAGGGACATGGGGTTCTCCTTGAGTGGTCGATCGCCAACGCGCGCCATGCCAAAGCGTTCCGCGCCATGTGCAAAAGACGGGAAAATCGACGTCGGTTTTGCGTCTGGTATCCGTCCGACAACCGTCGGGCATCTGTACCGCCGGTATTATGAGGGTTTGGAAGGGCTTTGTTGCTCAAATAGCGTGAGGAATTCATCTCGTGAATTCAGTGTGATAGTTGGAGGGCATGAACAGACCCCCACCCCCCGCCTGCAAGATCAGGAACTGGCCCGCATACAGTGAGCCATTGATGCGCCAGAGGTTCGAGCACAATGGCGAGCGTGCTTAAGCGCCGTGGGTCGCTGACGATCTGGTTTGATCACGCCAAGACCTGGGAGACAGCGCCGAGGCGTTATTGCAGAACTCTGCCCGCAAAGGATTCACATTGCGAATCCATGCGGTTAGACGGGTTGCATGAGCAAGCCGTCACCCGCCCGCTACCCCACCACGAACTGGTCCAGCTCCACTGCGGCGCTGTGCAAGCGCGGGTCCCTGCTGATCTGGCTGGACAAGGACATGGCCTGGCTCGCTCCACCTGACGGCAGCCCCCGTCGGCCTGCTGTGTTCTCGGATACCGCGATCCGGTTCTGCCTGACGATCAAGGTCCTGTTCAAGCTGCCGCTGAGGCAGACGACCGGGATGGTGGCCAGCCTGCTGAAGTTGGCGAACCTGGATTGGACTGTGCCCGACGACACGACCCTGTGTCGGCGGCAGAAGACCCTGGCCGTCCAGATCCCTTGTCGGCGCGCCGGTGGCCCCCTCAACCTGCTTGTGGACAGCACCGGGATCAAGGTCCTCGGTGATGGCGAGTGGCAGGCGCGTATGCATGGCGTTCAGGGCCGACGCCAATCGTTGCCCGGCAACGGTTTGCCTGCAAACCGTGAGAGGGGGCGCAAGGTGCATCTGGCCATGGACACGGCCACTTCGGACACCCGTGCCGTGGAGTTCACCCCCAGCAGTGATGGTGACATCGAGCCGGTGAGCGCAACCGGTTCGAGCGAACCGGCGAGGGGTTTTGCCAGAGCTGCTGGACCAGATCCTGGACTGCGAAGAGGTCGGCACCGTGACCGCTGATGGGGCCTATGACACGCGCCGCTGCCATACGGCGATCATCAACCGGCAAGCCACCGCGATCATACCGACCCGCAAGAACGGGCGAGCGTGGAAAGAGGACTGCCCCGCCGCGACCGCACGAAACGACACCCGGCGCGCCACACGGCACTCCGGCAGAGCGTTCCGGAAGCGCTGGACGGGATATCACGCCCGCAGCCGGATCAAGGCCAAGATGCGGTGCCTGAAAGCCTTCGGTGAATGCATCGCCGCTTGACACCCCGACAGCCAGACGGCCGAAATCCATATCCGCGTCGCCCTCGTCAACCGCTTCAACGCCCTCGGCACCGCCGAGATCGTCCGTGTGGCATAAACTCAATGGGGCAAGGGGGCGTCACGCCTCAAGCGTGAGTTGCACAACGTCCTGCGAAAGCCAGGGTGGAGTTCGTGATGCACACGGTTGGCCCAGCTAAGGACAGACTCAGCCGTGAGGCGACGTTCATAGCCGTTTGGATCGAGACTGCGACGCAGTAATTCCCGCTGCGCCACCAGATGCCTCACTACTGGGTCGCGTTGGTGGGCGCTTCGCGACATTGCGTTCAACGCGCTATCGAACTCTAACAATGGTTCTAGACCGACTGAAAGCCAAAGTACCTCATCGAGTGAGAAAAACGCAGCCTTTGCCCAATAGTCATACTTTGCTAACGCACGATCAGGGTCAAATAAAGCTAACTGCCACGTGCCAAGGCCACGAAACCGCCGGCCGAATTCGTTCCGCTGTTCTGCGCATCAGTTCTGCTGCTCTGGAGTCTTAGGCATTCCTCGATCCGTAAAGCAAACTTTTAGCTGATCCAGAGGAAAAGCTAACAAGCGCTTCACCCCTTTTGAACGAAATGTGCTTAATGAATCGAAAAGCTTACGGGTCGAAATGGCGAACTCTTCACTAACAAGGGTGGCTCGCTTGAAGGAAAAACGCCAAGTGCCGAAGAGATCTGGAACAGAATGTGGAAATTCAAAGTCTTCCGCGTGTCCGCCTCTTCGTCCTGCATTCGACCGTCGCCCCTACCGAAATCACTTCGCGGCGAAGTCTGTCCGAACTTGTTCGAGGAAGCCAGCCCACCACTCTGCCATTCTGACCCGTTCGTCCCAGTGCTCACCGCGTGCATAGGTTCGGCGGGTGTCGTTTTCTTCGACATGCGCCAGCGCGCGCTCGATAGCGTCCGGGTTCCAAAGCCCGCTCTCGTTCGCAAGAGTCGAAAAGGTCGCCCTGAAACCATGCGAGGTCATTTCGCTGGCTCCAAAACCCATCCGGCGCAGTGCGGTATTCAGAGTATTCTCGCTCATGACACGGACTGACGAGACCAACGATGGCAGCACAAATTCGCCGTTGCCCGTGATCTTTTTCAGTTGAGCCAGATATGCTAGCGACTGCTTTGCTAGGGGAACACGATGCGGCCGACGCATTTTCATGCGGTCGGCAGGGACCGACCAGACCGCTCTTTCAAGGTCGAACTCCGTCCATTTCGCTTTGCGCAGTTCGCCAGGTCTTGGCGCAAGCAGTGCGACCAATTGAAGTGCGAGCCTCGTCACGGTCTGCCCGTGGAACTCATCAATTGCGCGCATCAATGTCCCTAGCGCCTTCGGGTCCACTATTGCAGCCCGCGGCTTCGCTGTAGGCCGGATCAGCGCATCCTTCAGTGCATAGGTGGGGTCGGTCGTCGCAGTCCCATTCGCAACGGCGAAACGAAACACGGCGCTGATCTTCGACCGGAGGCGCTTGGCGGTCTCATAGTTGCCCTTGGCCTCAAGCTTTCGAAGACAGCGTAAAATCATGGGCGAGGTGATCTCTGACATCGGCTTCGCACCAAAATCGGCGATTGCCATGTCCAGAAGCCACTCCGTCTTTGCCAAGGTAGTATCCGCACGGCCTTCCTTCTTCGTCTTGTCGAAATACGCGGCTGCCTGGCTTTCGAAAGTCAGACCGCGCCGTTCTTTGTCTTCCCTCTTTCGGTCTTGCTTCACTTGGCTTGGGTCTTTGCCTGCCGCCAACAACGCACGTGCGGCGTCCCGTGCTTGGCGGGCCTGAGCGAGGCTGACTTCGGGGTACGACCCAATGGCGAGTAACTTCTCCTTGCCGTCGATGCGGTATTTCTGGTGCCATAGACGCGAACCCTTCGGCTTGACCAAAATGAACAGCCCTTCGAAATCAGACACCTTGTACGGCTTGTCGCGAGGCTTCAGGTTTCGAATCGTGGCGTCGGTCAAGGGCATGAAGCGGGTGGCGCCTTTTCAGATTTCTGCCGATACCCCCAAAAACACCCCCGGACTAGGGTTATCTCAGCGCACCTCGCTGGACGGGATTGGACAATCAGACTTCATGCATCCCATATATACAAGGGATTTTTGGATGTCACTGGCCAACTTCGCATACAAAAGTGGTGGCGAGGGGGGGACTCGAACCCCCGACCCCGTGATTATGAGTCACGTGCTCTAACCAGCTGAGCTACCTAGCCACTGGACGGGTGAGTAGGATCGTTGGGTTTTGGCGTCAAGCCC
>JBBRVJ010000079.1:0-16061 GCA_038246975.1 Rhodobacterales bacterium
CGGTGGCGCGGATATCGACCTTGTGGATTATACCGGGTTGACCGTTGGGGTGGTGGTCAACCTGTTGCTGGGCACCGCTACGGGTGGCGACGCCCAAGGCGACACGCTGACCGGGATCGAAAACGTCACGGGGACGGCACAGGTCGACACGATCACCGGCGACGGGAACGCCAACGTGCTGAGCGGGTTGGCGGGGAACGACTCGCTGTTCGGCGGGGCGGCCGACGACACCCTGTTCGGCGGAGCGGGCAACGACACGCTGTTCGGCGGGACGGGCAGCGATGTTCTGGACGGTGGCGCCGACATCGACCTGGTCGATTACAGTGCCCTGTCTTCGGGCGTGGTGGTCAACCTGACCACCGGAACGGCGACAGGCGGCGATGCGCAGGGCGACACGCTGACGTCTATCGAGAACGTCACGGGGACGGCACAGGTCGACACGATCACCGGCGACGGGAACGCCAACGTGCTGAGCGGGTTGGCGGGGAACGACTCGCTGTTCGGCGGGGCGGCCAACGACACCCTGTTCGGCGGAGCGGGCAGCGACCTGCTCGACGGAGGCACAGGAATCGATCTGGTCGATTACAGTACCCTGACCGCTGGCGTGGTGGTCAACCTGACAACGGGCACGGCCACGGGTGGCGATGCGCAGGGCGATACTTTGACCGGGATCGAGAATGTGACCGGGACGGCACAGATTGATACGATCACCGGCAATAGCGCGGCCAACCTGCTGACCGGGTTGGCGGGCAACGACTCGCTGTTCGGTGGAACCGGCAACGACACGCTGATCGGCGGCGTCGGGTCCGACAGCCTGAGCGGCGGTACAGGAACCGATACCATCGACTACACCACCTCGTCTGCCGGAGTTGCGATCAATCTCGATCTGGGCACTGGTACTGGCGGCGACGCGCAGGGCGATGTCCTGTCGTCGATCGAGAATGTCGTCGGCTCGGCCCTGGCAGACACGATCATTGGGGACAGCGGCCACAACGCCTTGACTGGTCTTGCCGGTAACGACTCGATCTTTGGCGCTGGCGGCATTGACACGATCATGGGCGGGTTGGGCAACGATACGCTGGATGGCGGCGTTGACAGCGACCTGCTGGATTACAGCGCCTCGTCCTCAGGTGTATCGGTCAACCTTGCGACCAACGCGGTGTCCGGCGGCGACGCGGCGGGAGATGTCATTTCCAACTTTGAAAACCTGCGCGGCTCGGCGTTCAACGACACGCTGACCGGCACCACCGGGGACAATGTGCTGACCGGTGGGGCTGGCGCGGATTCGATCGTCGGTGGCACAGGTCTGGACACGGCGGATTACTCGACTTCGCTCCTGGCGGTATCGGTCAGTCTGGCAACCAACACCGGCACCGGGGGCGATGCGCAGGGCGATGTGCTGAACGGGATCGAGAACCTGACCGGATCGGCGCTGAACGACACCTTGACCGGCGATACGGCGGCGAACCTTTTGACCGGTGGGTCGGGCGATGACTTGCTGGTCGGGGGGGCCGGGGCCGACACGCTGGCTGGCGGTATCGGCTCTGACACGGTGACTTATGCCGCATCGGCGTCTTCGGTTATGGTCGATCTGGGCAATGGCAACTATGACGGCGGTGATGCTGTCGGCGATGTGCTGAGCGGGATCGAGAACGTGATCGGCACCGGATTTGCCGACGTGATGATCGGCAGCCTCGCCAACAACGTGCTGACGGCCGGAGCTGGCAACGACACGCTGGACGGTCGCGGCGGCAGCGACACGATGGTGGGTGGTGCTGGCCACGACTTTTACGTTGTCGACGCAACCACCGACGTGATCACCGAATTGCTGAACGAAGGAACCGATCAGGTTGAAAGCTCGGTAAACTATACGCTAAGTGAAAACATCGAAAATCTGACCCTGACGGGGGGTTTCAACCGGGTGGGCACCGGCAACGCACTGGCCAATCTGATCATCGGCAACTCGGCCAGGGGGGCGTCGATTGCGCAGCGCGGCGACAATGTTTTGTCCGGGTTCGAGGGCAACGACACGATGTTCGGCTTTGGCGGCAACGACACGCTGGACGGCGGCACCGGGGTCGACAGTCTGGTCGGCGGTGATGGCAGCGATGTCTATGTTGTCGATATGGCGACCGATGTGGTCCTTGAACTGTCCGGCGAGGGTGTTGACACGGTCGTGTCGTCGGTCACTTGGGTGCTGGGCACCTTTTTCGAGAATCTGACCCTGACAGGGGCTTCGGCGATCAACGGCACAGGCACAGACTTTACCAACATGATGGCCGGCAACGACGCGGCGAACCTGCTCATGGGATTGCTGGGGAACGACACGATCATCGCAAATGGCGGCAACGACACACTTGATGGTGGCATCGGAGCCGACTCGATGCGCGGCGGGTTGGGCGATGACACCTATCTGGTCGACGATGCCGGGGATGTGGTGACCGAGTCCACCAGCCAGGGCACCGACACTGTCCTGACTGCCCTGACGCATGAACTGGCATCCTTTGTCGAGAACCTGACCCTGACGGGCGAGAATACGGTCAATGGCACGGGCAACTCGCTGGCCAATGTGATTACGGGCAATGCTGTTGCGAACGGGCTGTTCGGCGGCACGGGGAATGACACGCTGTACGGTATGGGCGGCGATGACACGCTGGAAGGCGGTCTGGGAATCGACTCGCTGCTGGGTGGGGCGGGAGATGACCTTTACCTTGTCGACGCGGCCACAGATTTTGTGGTTGAGGCGGCCGACGAGGGAATAGACACGGTCCTGGTCACCGCCTCGTGGACATTGAGCGCAAATGTCGAACATCTGACCCTGCTGGCCACCACGGGCTATGCGGGCATCGGCAACGCGTTGGACAACCGGATCACCGGCAACACCGGCAGCAACGCACTGAGCGGGCTGGAGGGAAACGATACGCTCGATGCCGGAACGGGGTCCGACACGCTGAACGGCGGCACGGGTGCGGACAGCATGATCGGTGGCGCTGGGGATGATACCTATGTCATCGACAACGCAGGCGATGTGGTCGTCGAACTGGCCGATGGTGGCGTCGATACGGTGCAAAGCTTGCTGACCCACACGTTGGGGGATCAGTTTGAGCACCTGACGCTGATCGAAGCCGGGGTGATCGACGGGACCGGCAACGGATCTGCCAACGTCTTGACCGGTAACGAAAGTGCGAACCTGCTGTCGGGTCTGGTCGGCAATGATACGCTTGTCGGGAACGGCGGCAACGACACGCTGGACGGCGGCACAGGTGCGGATTCGATGGTCGGCGGGTCGGGCGATGATGTTTACCGGGTCGATGATGTGGGCGACAAGGTGGTTGAAAGCTCAGGAGGCGGGACGGACACCATCGAATCGAGCATCACGCAAACCCTCGCTACCGCGATTGAAAACCTGACCCTGACCGGTTCGGCGGTGATCAACGCGACTGGCAACACGTCTGCAAACATCCTGACCGGCAACCTTGCCGCAAACATCCTGACGGGTGGCTCCGGCAACGACACCCTGTTTGGCGGCGATGGCAACGATACGCTGATCGGCGGGTCCGGCGATGATGCGGCGAGCGGGGGACTTGGGGACGATCTGTTCATCATCGACTCGCTGCTCGACGTTGTGATTGAGGCAGCCGCCAGCGGGACCGACACGGTGCAAACCTCGGTTTCCTGGTCGATTTCGATGAACTTCGAGCATCTGACCCTGACCGGCACTTTGGACCTGACGGGTACCGGGAACAATCAGAACAACCGGATCACCGGCAACACCGGCGACAACGTATTGGTTGGCGGGGCAGGGGCCGATACGCTGGACGGTGGCGAAGGTGACGACACAGTCTATGGTGGAAGTGGCGCGGACAACCTGATCGGCGGAGGCGGTGATGACACTTACTTTGTTGATTTTGACGATGTTCTCGTCGAACTGGCAGGGGGTGGTACCGATACTGTTCAGTCGTCGATCAGCTACACCCTGTCCGCCGAATTCGAGCGGTTGAACCTGACCGGGGCGGCGATTTCGGGAACCGGAAACGAGATGGCCAACGCGCTGACGGGGAACCAGTGGGACAACCTGCTGACCGGGTTGGGCGGCAACGACACTTTGTCGGGGGGTGGTGGCAACGACACGCTGGATGGCGGAGCGGGCAACGATTCGATGCGTGGCGGGGCGGGGGACGATCTCTACCGGGTGGATTCGCTGACCGACAGGGTGGTTGAAAGCGTCAACGATGGCATCGACACGATTGAATCGTCGATCACGTTGACCCTTGCCCGATATACCGAACATATGACGCTGGTCGGCGAAGCGGCGATCAGCGGCACGGGGACGACTGGGGCGAACCGGCTGGTGGGCAATGGTCAGGCGAACGTGCTTTCGGGCGGAGCAGGGGTTGATACGCTGATCGGGGGAGCCGGAAATGATACCCTGATCGGCGGCACGGGCGCAGATTTGGCGGAGGGCGGGACGGGCGACGATGTCTATGTCGTGGAATCTGCTCTGGATATCGTGGTCGAACTGGCTGAGCAGGGGATTGACCGGGTTGAAAGTGGCGTAACCTGGACGCTGGGCAGCGAATTTGAAAACCTGACGCTGACCGGGACCGCCGGGCTGTCTGGCACGGGCAACGCTGCGGCCAACACCGTCATAGGCAACTCGGGGTCGAATATCCTGTCAGGGCTGGATGGCGATGACGTGCTGAGGGGCATGAGGGGCAACGACACGCTGATCGGCGGGGCGGGGGCGGATCGGTTTGTCTTTGCCGCAACGCTGAACGGCACCGATACCATCAGCGATTTCAATGCGTTGGATGGTGGGCTGGCTGAAGGCGATGTGCTTTTGATCGAAGCCTTTGCGATTGGCACGTTCGTCTATGTCGGGGGCGCGGTCTTTTCTGGCGGGTCGGACAATACCGAGGCGCGGGTGCAAGGCAATCAGGTACAATTTGACCTGAACGGCGACGGGGTGTCGGATTTTGCGGTCACACTGATCGGTTTGACCAATGCAAATCAACTGACGGAGGCGGACTTCCTGTTCAACTGATCTGCCTTGGCGATCAGGAGCGGCTAAGGGCGTGATTGCGCCTGGCCGGAAAACCGGTGTCGGATCAACGTCGGACAAACGTCGGACAGCCGTCCCGACAGCGGTGGGCTTGGCGCAGGGCGGGGTGAACCACGCCCTGCGGATGTTGATGGAGCGGCATTATCGCACCCGGCTTAGTGATTGTCGCGCGGCACGCCTTTGGTCTGGGCTATGCGCTGATATTTCACCGCCGGTTTCAGGACCATGCCTTGGGCCAACTGATCCACCATTCCGCGCTGAATTTCCTGCCAGGGCGACTGGTGGTCGGGATAGGGGAAGCCGCCTGCCGCCACCAGTGCCGCGCGCCGTTCGGTCAGGACTTCGGGCGGTTGCAGGATGTCGGCGGTGCCGCGGCCAAGGTCGATGCGGATCATGTCGCCGGTCTGGACCAGAGCGAGGCCGCCCATCGCCGCCGCCTCGGGCGAGGCGTTCAGGATCGACGGCGAACCGGAGGTGCCCGACTGCCGCCCGTCGCCGATGCAGGGCATCGAGGTGATGCCCTGTTTGATCAGCGCGGCGGGGGGCTGCATGTTCACCACCTCGGCGGACCCCGGATAGCCGATGGGGCCGACACCGCGAACGACCAGAACGCAATGGGCGTCGATGTTGAGCGTCGGGTCGTCGATGCGGTGGTGGTAGTCCTCGGGGCCCTCGAACACGATGGCGCGGCCTTCGAAGGCTTCGGGATCGGCGGGGTTGGACAAGTAGCGGTCGCGGAATTCCGGCGAGATGACGCTGGTTTTCATGATCGCAGAGTCGAACAGGTTGCCCTTGAGGTTCAGGAACCCTGCCGACGCCTTGAGGGGCTGCGCGTAGGGGCGGATCACGTCGGCGTTTTCGACCATGGCGCCAGCATAGCTGTCGGCCACCGAACGCCCGGTCACCGTCATCGCCCCCGGATGGGGCAGCGCGCCTGCGGCCATCAGTTCGGCGATCACGCCCGGCACGCCGCCTGCGCGGTGGAAATCTTCGCCAAGATATTTGCCCGCCGGTTGCAGGTCGACCAGCAGGGGGATGTTCAGGCCAAAGGTCTGCCAGTCGTCGTTGGTCAGTTCCAGCCCCAGATGCCGCGCGATGGCGTTCAGGTGGATCGGCGCGTTGGTCGATCCACCGATGGCAGAGTTGACGACGATGGCGTTTTCAAAGCTGGCACGGGTCATGACGTCGGATGGTTTCAGGTCTTCGCGCACCATGTCGACGATCCGCAGGCCGGTGGCGTAAGCCATCTGGCCCCGCTCGCGGTAGGGGGCGGGGATGGCGGCAGAACCGGGAAGCTGCATCCCCAAGGCTTCGGCCAGCGAATTCATCGTGGTGGCTGTGCCCATGGTATTGCAGTAGCCGACCGACGGGGCCGAGGCAGAGGCGATATCCATGAAGCCTTCGTAGTCGATCTTGCCTGCGGCCAGTTCCTGTCGCGCGGCCCAGATCGCCGTACCCGACCCGGCGCGGTTGCCCTTGTGCCAGCCGTTCAGCATCGGGCCGACCGACAGGGCGATGGCGGGGATATCGACAGTGGCGGCGGCCATCAGCAAGGCGGGCGTCGTCTTGTCGCAGCCGATGGTGAGCACCACGCCGTCCAGCGGGTAGCCATACAGCGTTTCCACGAGGCCAAGATAGGCCAGGTTGCGGTCCAGAGCCGCCGTGGGGCGTTTGCCGGTTTCCTGAATCGGATGCACGGGAAACTCAAAGCAGATGCCGCCCGCCGCGTTGATCCCGTCCCGCACCCGTTTCGCCAGTTCGACATGGTGGCGGTTGCAGGGCGACAGATCGGACCCGGTTTGCGCGATGCCGATGATCGGCTTGCCGGACTGCAACTCGGCGCGGGTCAGACCGTAGTTCAGGTAACGCTCGATATACAGGGCCGTCATGCCGGGATTGTCGGGATTGTTGAACCACTGTTGCGACCGCAGTTTCATCTGGCACCTCGGTTGGGGGGCTGCGCCCGGTTCGGTCCGGGCAGGAGCTATGCCCGATTCATAGCCGTTTTGTCGGGGGCTGCCACTGTTTCCGGTGGGGTCAGGGCGAAAATCGTCGGGGCGGGGATGTGAAATTTCTGCGAATGGTTCGCAGTAGCATTGACATTCTGCGAATTGTTCTCAATATCAAATGCGGGTTCAACAACTGCGGAGATTTCGGTGCTGAACAGGCGTCAACTGTTGGGAACGGCCATGGCGGCGGGGCTGATCGGGTCGGGGGCGCGGGCAGCGGGTGGGCTGACCGTGGTTGCGACAACTGGCATGATCGCCGATGCGGCGCGGGTGATCGGGGCGGATCTGGTGCAGGTGCAGGGATTGATGGGGCCGGGCGTGGACCCCCATGGCTATCGACAGACCCGCACCGACATTCTGGCGCTGGCGCGGGCCGATCTGGTGCTTTGGCATGGGTTGTATCTGGAGGCGCAGTTGGAAGAGGTGCTGCTGGAGATGGCCAAGCGGACCAAGGTGGTCGCTTTGGCCGACCAGTTGCCGCATGATCTGTTGATTGCGCACACGCAATATGCCGACAAGTTCGACCCGCATGTCTGGATGGACCCCGGATTGTGGGCGCAGGTCGCGGGGTTTGTGGCCGATGCGCTGGTGGGGGTAATGCCCGGTGAAGAAGTCGCCTTGCGCGGGCGGGTCGGGGCGTATCAGGCGGAACTGTCGGCGTTGCGGGCCTATGCCGAGGCGACGCTGGCGACCGTGCCCGCCGATGCGCGGGTGTTGGTGACGGCGCATGATGCGTTCAACTACTTCGGGCGGGCCTTCGGGTTCGAGGTGGTCGGCATTCAGGGGATTTCGACCGACAGCGAGGCCGGGTTGGCGCGGGTGGGCGAATTGGTCGATCTGCTGGTCGACCGCAAGATCGGGGCTGTGTTCGTCGAAAGCTCGGTCAGCGATCGCAACATGCGCGCGCTGCAAGAAGGGGCTGCGGCCAAGGGGCATGAGGTAGAAATCGGCGGCACGCTGTTTTCCGACGCGATGGGCGCGCCGGGCACATATGAAGGCACCTATCTGGGGATGATCGACCACAACGTGACCACCATCGCCCGTGCACTGGGCGGGGTGGTGCCCGAGGCCGGGATGGCCGGCAAGCTGGGGCAAGGGTGATGGACAGGGCGGTGTTTCCGACGCTGACGGTGGCGGATTATCCTTTGCGGCTGACCGGGGTAAGCGTGGCTTACGGCGACAAGCCGGTGGTGCTGGGCGTCGATGCGGCGTTTCTGCCGGGGGCGATGACGGCGATCATCGGGCCGAACGGGGCGGGAAAATCGACGCTCTTGAAGGCGGCGCTGGGGATCGTGCCGCGGCTGGCGGGCGAGGTGACGGTGTTCGGGCAGCCTTTGGCGGCGGCGCGTCACCGGATTGCCTATGTGCCGCAGCGGGCTTCGGTCGATTGGGATTTTCCGGCGACCGTGCTGGATGTGGTGCGGATGGGGCTGTACCGGCAGGTCGGCTTGCTGGGCCGGTTTGCGGGTGAGCAGAAGACGCGGGTGCTGGCCTGTCTGGACCGGGTGGGCATGGCCGATTTCGCGCGGCGGCAGATCGGGCAATTGTCGGGCGGGCAGCAACAGCGGGTATTCCTGGCGCGCGCGCTGGCGCAGCGGGCGGATTTATATCTGTTGGACGAACCCTTTGCCGGGGTCGATGCCGCGACGGAGCGCGCACTGGTCGATGTGTTGAAGGCGCTGAAATCGGAAGGTAGGTCGGTGGTGGCGGTGCATCACGATCTGGCCACGGTGCGCAGCTATTTCGATCAGGTCTTGCTGATCAATCAACGCCTTATCGGGATGGGGCCGGTGGGCACGGCGTTCACCCGTGCCGCGTTGCAGACCACTTATGGCGGGCGGTTGGGGGCGATGCAGGTGGCCGAAATCGAGGCGCAGGGATGACGCTGTTTGACGCGCTGACCCTTCAGGCGGGGTACAATGCGGCGCTGGTGGCGGTGGGGGCTGCGATGCTGGGCTTTGCCGCGGGGGCGGTGGGCACGTTTCTGACGCTGCGCAAGCGGGCGCTGGTGGCGGATGCGCTGGCCCATGCGACGCTGCCGGGGGTGGGTCTGGCGTTCATCACGATGGTCGCGCTGGGCGGGGATGGGCGGTCGTTGATCGGGTTGTTGATCGGCTCGGCGCTATCGGCGGCGCTGGGGTTGTGGCTGGTCGAGGCGATGGTGCGGCGCACCCGGCTGCCCGAGGATGCGGCGATCGGCGCGGTGTTGTCGGTGTTCTTTGGCGCGGGCGTGGTGTTGCTGACGGTGATCCAGACGCTGGCCGAGGGGCGGCAGGCGGGGCTGGAGGCGTTTCTGCTGGGATCGACCGCAGGCATGTTGTGGCAGGATGCGGTGATGATCGCAGGGGGCGGGGCGGTGGTGTTGTTGGCGACGTATGTCTTGCGCAGGCCGTTGACGTTGCTGGCGTTTGATGCGGGGCAGGCGGCGGCGCTGGGGTATGATGTGCGCAGGCTCGATCTGGCGCTGATGATGTTGGTGATGGCGGTCACGGTGATCGGGTTGAAGCTGGTCGGGCTGGTGCTGATCGTGGCGCTGCTGATCATTCCGGCGGTGACGGCGCGGATGTGGAGCAACCGGTTGGGCCGGATGGTTTGGCTGGCGGGCGGGATCGGCGCGCTGTCGGGCTATGTGGGGTCGGCGCTGTCGGCCTCTGCCCCGGATGTGCCGACCGGGCCGATCATCGTGCTGATCGCGGCGGGGATGTTTGCGGTGTCGTTGCTGGTGGCTCCGCAGCGCGGCATTCTGGCCGGGGTCGTCCGGCGGGCGCGGATGCGGCGGGCATTGGCCTGATGGGGGCGGAGTTCGTTCAGTTCAGCCTGACGCCGATGCTGATCGGGGTACTGACCGCGATGGCCTGTGCGCTGCCGGGGAATTTTCTGCTGCTGCGGCGGCAGGCGATGATCGGCGACGCGATCAGCCATGTGGTATTGCCGGGGATCGTCGTGGCGTTTCTGATCACCGGGTCCACGGCGACCTTGCCTGTACTGATCGGCGCGATGGTGGCTGCCGTGGTGGCGGTGATGTTGATCGAGTTGGTCAAGCGGATGGGCAGGATCGACCCCGGTGCGGCGATGGGGGTGGTGTTTACCGCAATGTTTGCGGCGGGCGTGTTGATCCTTGAGATGTCGGACACCTCGGGCGTGCATCTGGATGTGGAACACGCGCTGATGGGCAATCTGGAAAGCCTGATCTGGCTGGATGCGCTTGGCTGGGGGTCGCTGGTTGATCCGCTGGCCTTGGCAGGGTTGCCGCCGGAACTGGTGCGGATGGCGGTGGTCGGGTTGGTGGTGGCCATTTTGACGGGGGTTTTCTGGCGTCCGCTGGCGATTTCGACCTTCGACGAGGGGTTTGCGCGCGGTGTGGGAATCCCGGTGACGGTGTTGGGGTTCGGGTTGGTCATCGCGGCGGCGGTCGTGGCTGTGGCGGCGTTCGATGCGGTGGGGTCCATTCTGGTGATCGCCATGTTCATCTGCCCGCCTGCGGCGGCGCGGCTGATGACGGACGATCTGGCGCGTCAGGTGGGGTGGAGCCTGCTGTTTGCCGCGCTGTCTGCCGTCGCGGGCTATGTGCTGGCGGGGTATGGGCCGCTGTGGATCGGGGCTGCGAATGCGGTCAGTGCGGCGGGGATGATTGCCGTAGTGTCGGGGCTGATCCTTGCTGCGGCCTGTGTGTGGGGGCCGCGCCGGGCGCGGTTGGGCGAGGCGAGGGGGTAGGGAGGTTCGGCGTCAGATGCCGTGATCGGGGACCTTGCCCGATGGCGCGCGGTAGGGCCGTGTCACGTCGCGCAGGGCGACGTCCAGCACCTCGACCATCAGGGCAATCGCGCCGTCGCCTGCCAGATGCAGGATCACGCGACCAGCGCCCTGATCGCCCGGCTGAAACTCCAGCGACAACACCGACAGCACCACCGCGCCATCGCCCCGGTCGATGCCCGAAGACTGGACCGAGATCACGTCTTCGAACACCAGCAGGCTTTGCACCCGTTCATATTGCCGGCCTGCGCGTTCGGCCTGCGCGCGGTCTTCCCAGCGGAAGCGGTTCAACAGCAGGGCAAAGCGGCGGCGCGGTTTGGCGAAGGTCATTTCGGTAGTCGGGAACACCGCGTCCTGCACCAGCGCGGAAATTACCGCCAGACCCGTCGCATCGTCGGCAGTCAGGCGCAGGGGGGCTTCGGTCCCATCTTCAAACCGGGCGTCGGTCATGCTGTGATCCGTTCGATCTGTGCGCCGCAGGCCTGCAATTTTTCAACCACCCGTTCATAGCCGCGATCAAGGTGATAGACGCGGCTGACCACGGTTTCGCCTTCGGCCGCCAATCCCGCGAGGATCAGGCTGACCGAGGCGCGCAGGTCGGTGGCCATCACCCGCGCACCGCGCAGTTTTTCGACGCCGGTGACCGTGGCCGTGCCGCCCTGCACCGCGATCCGCGCGCCCATGCGCGACAGTTCGGGGGCGTGCATGAAGCGGTTTTCAAAGATGTTTTCGTTCAGCACCGACACGCCGTCTGCGGTGCACAGCAGCGCCATCATCTGCGCCTGAAGGTCGGTCGGAAAGCCGGGGAAAGGTTGGGTGGCGACGTTCACCGCCGTCACCCGCCCGTTGTTGCGGCTGACTTTCAGGCCGTGCTCGGTTTCACGCACCGTGACGCCTACCGCGTCCAGCCGTTCGGCAAAGGCCCCGACAAGGTCGAGCCTGCCGCCCAGACATTCGACCTCGCCGCCGCAGATCGCGGGAGCCAGCATGTAGGTGCCCAACTCGATCCGGTCCGCGACGACGCGGTGGGTGGCGCCGTGCAGGCGGTCGACGCCCTGAATGGTGATGGTATTGGTGCCCTCGCCTTCGATCTGCGCGCCCATGCGGCGCAGGCATTGGGCGAGGTCGACGATTTCAGGCTCGCGCGCGGCGTTGCGAATCTCGGTGGTGCCTTTCGCCAGCGTGGCCGCCAGCAGGGTGTTTTCGGTGGCCCCGACCGAGACGATGGGGAAATCCACCACCGCGCCGCGCAGCCTGCCGCCCGGTGCCTTGGCATGAACATAGCCGTCGCGCAGGTCGAGGTCGGCGCCCATCGCCTCCAGCGCCTTGAGGTGCAGATCGACGGGCCGCGCGCCGATGGCACAGCCGCCGGGCAGCGATACCACCGCATGACCATCGCGCGCCAGCATCGGCCCCAGCACAAGGATCGACGCGCGCATCTTGCGCACGATGTCGTAATCGGCGGTGTGGTTGGTGATCTGCTGACCAGACAGGACCAGAACCTGACCATCTTGCAGGCGCGCCACCTCGGCCCCCAGCGATTGCAAAAGCTGGGTCATCGTGGCGATGTCCGACAGGCGCGGCGCGTTGGTCAGGGTCAGCGGCTCGTCCGTCAGCAGGGCGGCGGGCATCAGGGTCAGGCAGGCATTCTTGGCCCCCGCAATCGGGATCACCCCGTTCAGCGCGCCGTTGCCTTTGACCAATATCGAATCCATGCGGGGTTACTCGCTTTCTGCGTCGGTGTCGGCTGGGGTGTCTTGGGTTGTCTTGCGGGCCCGTGTCCGAGCCTTGCGGCGGGCAAGGTTGGCCTTGAGTGCGGCTGACCGCCGTTCATCGGCGCGCGATTGTGCCGATTTGGCCTTGGGGGCCGCTGGTGCGGTCTGCGGGATTTCGGGCGGATCGGTGATCATGCAGGCGGTTCTATCCTGTGCCGCCGCAATCGTCCAGATCAGCCCGATTGCGGTTGTGCGTGGCGGCGGAAAAACAGGAATCGGCGGGGCAGGGTGGCCACCAACGTCTTTGCTTTTTGCCGCCAATCGTGCTTAACTTTCACAGCTTGCGATGGAATTTTTTTAATCAACATTCAGGGAATGATCCTATGCCCTTCAACTTCACCCCCCCGGAAGTCACCAACCAGACCCAGCTTGGCGGCCAGCAGACCAACGTCCGCACGTTGGGCCTGAACAACGGCGGTTATGTCGTGGTTTGGGAAAGCACCACCGGGCTGACGGGGACCAACGTGTTCTTTCAACGCTACGACGCTTTGGGCAATCAGGTCGGCGCCATGACCCAGGTTCCGAACTCAACCTCGCAGGGCATGTTCCTGCAGGATATGGCATCGACCGACGATGGCCGGTTCACCATTCTGACGAAGGGTGCTGTCGGCGCTAACTTGGCGGATCAACGTCTGTTTGCCCAAAGCTACGTTGACGGCACGGGCCTGCCTGCAGCGCCGCCTTTGACGATCAACCTGTCGGCGTTCGGGACCAATGCGGTCAATGGGCAACTGCTGCCCGACCCAGCCGCCACAAACCAATTAACGCTTTTGGCATTTGTCTCGGACGCTAGTTTTACCGACCTCGTCCGGGCAACCTTAACGACGGCGGGCACTGTGGCTGTCGCTGCTGCTGTCGTTTCTAACAATGTGCCTTTGGGGACAACTCTGATCGAGGCGATAGAAAGCGGCTTTGCGGGGATTCAGTTTGCGCTAAGTGATGCTGGGGTTACGTCCACCAGCGCGACGAACAGAAGCACACCGCCAATGACGACCGACGCAATTTTGGTGGCACCAGGAGCGTACGTTTCTACTGCACGAGTTATCAATCAGCCCGACATAACTTTGTCTTTGAGCGCAGGCCCGAGTGGCAATCTGGGAACATTTAGCCAAACGGGAACCGCGACGATTTTCGTCTCTGGCGGGACGAACGCCGGGGCTGAGAGTTTTGACCATGAACTACTGTTTTTGGGCAACGGGCGCATCCTGATCGTCTGGGTCGTCGATAGCGGCGACACCTTTCAGAATGGCAATGCACCGGACGGCGTATATGCCACCGTCTACAACCTGAACACGGGGTCGACCGAGGGCGCTGCCACGCGCATTCTGGATTTTGGGGTTGGTGAAAACGACGCCATCTTGTCCGCTATAACGCTGAGCGTCGATCAGATGGCAGATGGGCGGGTGGCGATCGGCATCGGGCGGCAGAACGGTCTGAGCGGGCTCGACATCTTCAACACGATCCTTGATCCGCGCATCGTGGGGGTGACGGTTGCCGCCAAAAGCAACGCGGCCGAAGGATTTGTCGGCACCGCGTTCAACGACATCTTCACCGCCATCAGCAACAACGATTCCGTGTTCGGCGGCGCAGGAATTGATACAGTGGTCTTTGGCAACAACATCGCCCGCACCGTTGATTTGCAGAATCCTGCCGCCGATCCGTTGAATACGGTTGTCCTCGTCGATGTCGAAAACCTGACCGGTGGCAATCTGAACGACGAATTGCGCGGCAACGGATTATCCAACGTGCTGAGCGGTGCTGCGGGCAATGACGAACTGTTTGGCAGGGGCGGAGCAGATACGCTGCTGGGCGGGGCGGGCGACGATCTGGCGATTGGCGGGGACGGCAACGATGTGCTGGATGGCAGCACCGGAGCCGACAAGCTGGACGGCGGGGCGGGGGCTGATCTGCTGCTGGGCGGTGCCGATGCCGACCGGCTGTTCGGCGGGGCGGACGACGACACTCTGAATGGCGACGATGGCAATGACCGGCTGAACGGCGGAGCGGGGAACGACAGTCTGGTGGGTGGCCTCGGCGATGACCTGATCGTCGGCGGGGAGGGCAACGACGTTCTGAAAGGGGGCGTCGGCAATGACACGCTGCGCGCCGAGTCCGGTGCCGACAGTGCGCAGGGCGGGGACGGCAACGATCTTATCTTCCTGTCTGCGGCCACCGCACTGGTCGATGGGGGGCTGGGCGTTGATACGATCAAATTCGATTCGCCGTTTGCATTTGGCACCTTCGGTGTTCTGATCGACCTGACCGGCCAGTTCGAGCTTTTCAATCAACCCGACACCTACACCGAAGTCGAGGGCGATATCACGGCCGTCGAGAATGTCACCGGAAGCAACGGCAACGATTTCATCGTCGGCGACGGGTTGGCGAACGTGTTGCGCGGCGGGGCGGGGGATGATTTTCTGGTGGGCGGGTTGGGCATCGACACGCTGGTTGGCGGTCTGGGGGCGGATGTATTCGTCTTTACCGGGTTGGGACAGGGGGCGGACATCGTGCGTGATTTCAAGGTGGGGGTCGACAAGATCGGCCTCGTGGATTTCGGGTTCGGCGATGTGTCGCGGGATTTCTTCGTCTTGACGGTGAATTCGACCGGAACGCCCGCAACCGGGCAGCCTCAGTTCCTGTTTGACAATTCGGGTGCCGGAGCAGGCCAGTTGCGATTCGACGCCGATGGCATCGGCGCAAGTGCGGCCGTTTTGTTCGCCACGCTGAGTGGTCAGGATCTGGTCTCCCTCTCGGCCAGCGACTTCATCTTTGTCTGACGGGTTGGCGGAACCGAAAAGATCGTCGTGCGGGCAGCTTTTCGCGCCATGCCCTCTTGCACGGGCCCTTATTTGAGTCTAACCCCGCGCCGGACGGCTTCATAGCAATCGCCCTGCTTTAAAGTGGGGCAAACCCTCGTAAGGGGTGGCAACGGAGACGGAAGGGTCCGTTTAGGTGGGAGACTTCTGAACCCGCCGACTCCGGGGTAACGCCTTGGGTTAAGAACGGAAAATCGGCGGCTGTGGTAGCTCAGTGGTAGAGCACACCCTTGGTAAGGGTGAGGTCGAGAGTTCAATCCTCTCTCACAGCACCATTTAACACAGAAAAATCAGAGAGTTCCGGGGAACCCACAAATGGGCGATACGCTAACTTACGCGCCTTTGCGGGAACAAACGCGGACACATCAGGGCTTTCGCGTACAAACCCCGTACACGCCGCACCGATTTGTTCCCCCGGCGTTCCCCAGACAAACGAAAACCCCGGCGCGCTGGCGGGCGCATCCGGGGCTACTGTCAAAGCAGATCCGCTTTTATCTAGAGCGGGTTGCAGCCATTCCGATTCGGGATTCCCATGAGGGCTGTTTTGTGATTCCCTCTGTCTATGGCAGATGTTGGGGGTCATAGATGGGCAAGCCACTTCCTATCGACATTCGTCAGCGACTCCATGATTTGGATGAGGAAGGCA
>JBBRVJ010000080.1:0-15875 GCA_038246975.1 Rhodobacterales bacterium
CCACAAACCGTGAAGCTTTCACCAAGATCATCGGACAACAGACTCGCGCCCGCTCCCCTACCTGGCCGATATGCAAACAGTCAAACGCCGATGCGCCCAAACCGCCCACATATCCCTTCATTCATATACTTTTCAAAGAGCGATCTTTCAGACAAAAATTCCAGGGGGCGCTAAACTCTAGCGCTTCCTCGAAGGCCATGTCTTCAGATTTTCCGGATCGTCACAACCGCGTTTGCCGCCGCTTCTTTCCGTCACCGTCGCTGTTTCGCTTCGGTGAGGCGGTGTTTAGGTCCACCCGCCAAAACCCGCAAGAGGAAAAAACGCAAGCGTCGCATTTTTTTCACATCCGCAGAATATACTACAAAATCTTGGGGTTGCCGATCGCCAGACCACCACAGGCGGACCGGCCACGCAATTTTCTTGCGGCGAATCCCGTGTTCTCAGACCGATTGTGTGCGGGTCCTGCGTTGCGCCACCAGGCGCACCGCCAACAGCCCCGCGATGACCGCCGCATAAATCACTGGCTTGGCCGAGATGACCTTGACCAGCAGCAGATAGTGCACCGCTCCGGCAATACCCACGGCATAGGTCAGCTTGTGTAACCTCTGCCACCCTTTCGGTCCGATCCGCCGGATCGCCGCATTGGTTGATGTCAGCGCAAGCGGCATCATCATCACAAGCCCGGCGAATCCGATCAGGATATAGGGCCGCTTCCACAGAGCCTGCACGATCTGGTTCCAGTTCAGCGCCATGTCCAAACCGATCCAAGCCGCAAAGTGCAGAAGGATGTAGAAGAACGACAGCAACCCCAACGCCCGCCTGTGCTTGATCAGATTGACGCCCACCCGCCGCAGTGGACTGATCGACAGCGTTGCGATCAGGAATTGCAGCCCCCACAGGCCCAGCCTGTTCTCGACCGCCCGCACCGGGTCGGGGCCAAGGCTGTTCGTTGCAACGGCCCAGACCAGCCAGACAAATGGCACGGCCCCCAGCACATAAACCACCCATGTGGGCATTTTCCGCACCGAGCGGTTGATTGCATCGGCAAAAGGCAGGCTGATCATCAGAAATCCTTCGCCAGATCCTGCCCCGCATACAGCGACGCCACCTGTTCGCCATAGCCATTGAACATCAGCGTGTCCTCACGTCCGCCGAACAACCCCCTGCCGATCACCCGTTCCGAGGCCTGGCTCCACCTCGGATGGTCCACTTCCGGGTTCACATTGGCATAAAATCCGTATTCAGATGCTTGCAGCATGTTCCACGTCGTCGGTGGCATCGCCTCGACCAGCGAAATCCGCACAATCGCCTTGATCGACTTGAAGCCATATTTCCATGGCACCACCAACCGGATCGGCGCGCCGTTCTGGTTGGGCATCGGCTCGCCGTAAAGCCCGGTCGCCATCAGGGTCAGCGGGTTCATCGCCTCGTCGATCCGCAGGCCCTCGCGGTAAGGCCATTCGATGGACCCGCCCCGCTGTCCGGGCATTTCCTCGGGGCGGACCAGCGTTTCGAACGCCACGTATTTGGCCCCCGGCTGCACGCCCAGCTTGCCGAGCAAGCCCGAAAGCTGAAACCCGTTCCACGGCACCACCATCGACCACGCCTCGACACACCGGAAGCGGTAGATGCGTTCCTCGATGGTCTGCCCGGCCATCAGGTCGGCCAGATCATAGGTGCCGGGCTTGTCCACCAGCCCGTCCACGACCACCGACCACGGATCGACCTTCAGCGCCCCCGCCAGTCGGGCCGGATCTCCCTTGTCATAGCCGAATTCGTAATAATTGTTGTAAGTGGTGATATCCTCGATCGAATTTGGGGGGGCATCGGTCGAGAACGGGCTTTTCACCTGCGCAGATGCAGGGGCGGCAAAGGCCAGCGCCCCGGCCCCCGCCATCAGTTGCCGGCGATTCAGAAAATCGGCTTTCGGCGTCACATCGGACCAGCGCAGGCGGTTTGTCATGTCAGAGGCTCCATCTTTTCCGCTGCATTATGACTCATCCGCCGCGTCCGACAATATCATCAGTCCTCACGACTGCGCCAATCTGCTGAAACACTTCCCGCGCAGTGCCCACGTTTGTTCACGTCAGGTCAACCAATCGTGACTTGATATCCCAACCAGCAAAGGCATGAGACGTCAGACCTTTTCGTCAAGTGCATCTCGCACGAAGTTGATAAGGAACCAAACGCGCATGAGAGCCGTAATGATGTTGCCAATCAGGCAGAGATCAAAAGGAGTGACCCCCATGATCCGCAGAACTTTTCTCGCTCTCACTACGGCTACCGCGCTTTTCGCAGCCCCCTCGTTCGCACAGGATGCCACAATGGACATCGTTGACACCGCCGTCGCAGCCGGCAGCTTCACCACCCTCGTTGCCGCCGTTCAGGCCGCTGGTCTGGTCGAAACGCTGAAGGGCGAAGGCCCGTTCACCGTTTTCGCCCCGACCGACGCCGCCTTTGCAGCGCTGCCCGCCGGCACCGTCGAAGACCTGCTGAAGCCCGAGAACAAGGATAAGCTGGCCGCGATCCTGACCTATCACGTCGTCTCGGGCAAGGTCATGTCGACCGACCTGACCGAAGGCATGAAAGCAGCTTCCGTGCAGGGCGGCGAGTTGACCGTCACGCTCGACGGCGGGGCCAAAGTGAACGGCGCCACCATCTCGACCGCCGACATCGCGGCAACGAACGGCGTGATCCACGTGATCGACAGCGTGATCCTGCCGCCGATGTAATCGGACCCACGGCAAAAGGGGGGCGGACTTCGGTCCGCCCCTTTTTCACATTACAGGTTCGGCCCAGACTGCCAGCACATTACCGCCCGGCTCGCGAAAGTGAAACCTGCGCCCTCCGGGAAAGTCAAAGGCCGCAATGGTGACGACCCCGCCCGCCGCCAGAACCGCCGCCTCGCAGGCGATCAGATCGACGGTTTTCAGGATGACCAGCGGCCCCTGCCCCGCCCCCGACCCGTCTATCCCGCCATCCAGCCCCGCGCCTTCGAACCCAAGATAGGCCGGACCATAATCCACCCTCCCCCAACCGAACGCTGCCGTCAGAAACGCCGACGTCGCCGCCATATCTGCACTTTGCAATTCCACATAATCGATCTTGGCCATGCCTTACCCCGCTCGTTCCGTTTATGTTCTAACTGCGGCGCGCGATTCGATCAAGCCTGCCGCACCGTCGCCGGAACCGGGAACACCGCATCATAGGCCCAGTTGAACACCAGCGCGTAGATCAAGTAAAAGGCAGAAAACGCCACGTCCATCGTGAACGCCACCCACAGCGACACCGCCAGATACAGCGCGATGAACGGCACCAGCAGGAAAAGAAGCCCCACCTCGAACAGCATGGCATGCACCAGACGCACCGCCAGCGTCTTGCGCGTCGTCCCGCGCAGCCGCAGCATCCCGTGATCGAACAGCAGATTATAGATATAGTTCCAGAACGTCGCGATGGTCGCACTGACCACCGTTACGACCCCGATATCGTGCAGCGGCAAGCCAAACACCCACCCTGCCAGCGGGGTGATGATCGCAAGGGCAATCACTTCAAAACTGATCGCATGGCGGATGCGATCAATGGTCGTACGCATGATCGTTCCCTTGATCCATCGGGGCGTCCCGAAATTCCGGCCCCTGCGGGCAGGATCGTCCTACAACCGCAACCCCGGCAAGACAACCGCGCGCGCCATGGCGAAAAAGGGGGCCGAAGCCCCCCCGATCAATGCACTACCGCGTCCTGTGGCCGCTCGCGCCGTGACGCCGACACACGGTCGCCGATAATCAATCCATCCGCCCCCGCGCTGATCACCACGGTCGAGCCATCCAGCACATCGCCCGACAGGATCATTGACGCCAGCGGATCCTGCAAATGCCGCTGGATCACCCGCTTCAACGGTCGCGCCCCGAATACCGGGTCATATCCCTCATCCGCCATCCAGTCGCGCGCCGCCCGGTCCGTCTCCAGCACGATCTTGCGTCCGGCCAGCCGCGCCTCCAGCCGCCGCAACTGAATATCGACGATTGCGCCCATATCCTGCCGCCCCAGCCGGTCAAAGATGATCGTCTCATCCAGACGGTTCAGGAACTCGGGCCGGAAATGCCCGCGCACCGCCTCCATCACCTGCGCCCGCGCCTCGGTCGGGTCGGCCCCATCCGGCAACTGGCTCAACGCATAGGCCCCAAGGTTGCTGGTCAACACGATCAGCGTCTGCTTGAAGTCCACCGTCCGCCCCTGCCCATCGGTCAGAATTCCGTCGTCCAGCACCTGCAACAGCACATTGAAGACATCGGGGTGCGCCTTCTCCACCTCGTCGAACAGCACCACCTGATAGGGGCGGCGCCGCACGGCTTCGGTCAAAACCCCACCCTCGTCGTACCCGACATAGCCGGGAGGCGCGCCGATCAGCCGGGAAACCGCGTGTTTCTCCATGAACTCGGACATATCGATCCGCACCATGGCGCTGTCATCATCGAACAGATAGGCCGCAACCGCCTTGGTCAGTTCGGTCTTGCCCACCCCCGTTGGCCCGAGAAACAGAAACGACCCCAAGGGCCGCCCCTCGTCGTTCAGCCCGGCCCGTGCGCGCCGCACGGCATTGGCCACCGCCGTCACCGCCTGCTTCTGCCCGATCACCCGCTTGCCAAGCTCCTCTTCCATCCGCAACAGCTTGTCCCGCTCGCCTTCCAGCATCCGGCTGGTCGGAATCCCGGTCCAGCGTTCCACCACTTCGGCAATCTGCTCGGGCCCGACAGCCTCGGCCACCAAGGCATGACCATCCCGCGCCTCGGCCTCGGTCAAAGATTTCTCCAGCCCCGGAATGATGCCATAAGACAGCTCGCCCGCCCGCCCCAGATTGCCCTCGCGCTTGACGACCTCCAACTCTGCCCGCGCGCGCTCCAACTGTTCTTTCAGATCGCGCGCCACTTCCAGACTGTCGCGTTCCGCCTGCCACTTCGCCGTCATCTCCGCCGACCGCTCCAGCAGGCCCGACAATTCGCGCTGCAACTTTTCCAGCCGGTCCTTGCTTGCGACATCCTCTTCCTTCTTCAACGCCTCGCCTTCGATCTGCAATTGCAGGATCGTCCGGTCCAGCGCGTCCAGTTCTTCGGGCTTGCTGTCGACCTCCATCCGCAACCGGCTGGCGGCCTCGTCCATCAGGTCAATCGCCTTGTCGGGCAGGAAACGGTCGGTGATATAGCGATGCGACAACGTCGCCGCCGCGACCAAGGCACTGTCCGAGATCCGCACACCATGGTGCAATTCGTATTTCTCCTTGATCCCGCGCAGGATGCTGATCGTATCCTCCACCGTCGGCTCTTCCACCATCACCGGCTGGAACCGCCGCGCAAGGGCCGCGTCCTTTTCCACATATTTGCGGTATTCATCCAGCGTGGTCGCACCCACGCAATGCAACTCACCCCGCGCCAGCGCAGGCTTGATCAGATTGGCCGCATCCATGGCACCTTCGGACTTGCCCGCCCCAACCAGAGTGTGCATTTCGTCGATGAACAGAATGATTTCACCCGCCGCCGCCGTGACCTCGTTCAGCACGGCCTTCAACCGCTCTTCGAACTCGCCGCGATATTTCGCGCCCGCAATCAGCGCGCCCATGTCCAGCGCCATCAGCTTCTTGTTGCGCAACGATTCCGGCACATCGCCACTGACGATCCGCAAGGCCAAGCCCTCGGCAATCGCCGTCTTGCCGACGCCCGGCTCGCCAATCAGCACCGGGTTGTTCTTGGTCCGCCGCGACAAAACCTGCATGGCCCGTCGAATTTCCTCGTCCCGCCCGATGATCGGATCAATCTTGCCCTCCGCCGCCGCCTCGGTCAGATCGCGCGCGTATTTCTTCAGCGCATCATAGCCTTCTTCCGCCGACGCCGAATCCGCCGTGCGCCCCTTGCGAATGTCATTGATCGCCGCATTCAACCCTTGTGCTGTGACAGCGCCCGCGGCCAAAGCATCCTTCGCCTTGCTCGACACCATGCACAACGCCATCAGAATGCGCTCAACCGGCACAAAGCTGTCGCCCGCCTTCTTGGCCACCTTCTCGGCCTCGTCCAGAACCTTGACCAGACCGGGGTCCATGAACGGCTGTGCATCGCCCGACACCTTCGGCAACTTTGCCATCGCCAACGTCAACGCCTCGACCACCCGCGCAGGCTCGCCCCCGGCGCGGCGAATCAGATTGGCCGCCAACCCCTGATCGTCATCCATCAACGCCTTCAACAGATGCTCAGGTGCCAGCCGCTGATGGCTTTCCCGCGTCGCAATCGTCTGCGCAGCCTGAATAAAACCGCGCGACCGCTCCGTGAATTTCTCCAGGTTCATCGGCCAAACTCCTATGACAGCGCCTCACCCGCGCCCATCATGGCACGCGAACCCAAGGCCTGCCCCTTATCTGGGATAGCTTCCGGCCTGATGCAAGATTGCAACAGCTAGTCCCATGCAATTTTTCCCTTCGACAGAAATCCGCCCAATTCGCCCTGCGCCCTAAGCGGCATCCGGCCAACGTCCAATCCCCCGCTTGCGACCCGCGTCTCCCGCCCCTCATGGTCCCACAAAAGCAAAGGCAGCCCGATGCACGACCCCATGCAGCCCATCCTGGCCATGACCCGCCTGACCGACCTGCGCGTCCATGTCGCCCAATCCGGCCTGTCAATCGGTGATTCCGCAACAGCCGCAGGGACCTCCGACGGCAGCGTCGCCATCTTTGCCCCGGTGCGCCGATACCTGCTGGGCCTGTTCCGCCATCATCCGATGCGCCTGCTGGGTCACCTGTCGCCGGCGGCAAGCGGCCTGATCGCCCCTGCCCTGCGCGCAGGCCAACCCTTCAGGGTCCGCATCGTCGGCCTGACCCCCGAACACCTCGCCCCCGAACCCGAGGTGCACATCTCGATTTGGGGCGACCCGAAACGCCTGATGCTCGCCCAGCCCTTCAGCCCGGTTTGACCCCCATCATCGATTGAAAAAATATCGTCGGGAGGTTCCGGGCGGGCAGACCGCCCCCCCACGCCCTTAACCTCCGAAGCCCACACCAAAGCGCACAAACGCAAAAGCCGACCCATCCGGCGCCCAACACGGTACATTGATCGTCCCCTGTCCGCCGACAAACTCCAAAACCCGCCGTCGATTGCCGCCCTCGGGGTCACACAGACACAGCGCCACCGGCACATCCGCAGGATGCCCCAAGGTTCCGGGCGGATAGGCCAGATACACTATCCACCGCCCACAGGGCGCGGGATGCGGAAACCAATTTACGGACTCATCGGCAAACAGCTTGCGCTGCCCAGATCCATCTGTCCCCATCACCCAGATCTGCGCATGTCCATCCCGGTCGCAGTTGTAGTAGATGAGCCGCCCGTCGCTGGAATAATCCGGCCCATCACAATGCCCTTCGCCAAAGGTCAGCCGCGTCTCCGCCCCACCACCAACCCCGATCGTGTAAACATCAATGGTCCGAGACCCACCCCGCGCCGCGACATAGGCCAACCGCGCGCCATCCGGCGACCAGCCATGCCACCAACTCGGGGCCTCGGGACTGACCAGAACCGGCTCCCCCCCCGCCGCAGGCATCAGGAAAATCTCCGACCCACGCCTTCGATGATGCGAAAACGCAATTGTGGTGCCGTCAGGGCTGATCCCGTGATCATTGTTGCACCGATCGGCAAACCCGGTCTCCACTGCCACCAACGCAGGCTTCTCCAGTGGCACACGAAACAACCGCCCCCCGCAATTCACCAGCAGCGACCCGCCCGCCGGGTCCCAGTTCGGCGCCGCGATCCGCAGGTCGCTTTGCAAGACCACCGAAACCGTCCCCGTCGCAACCTCGAATACTTCCAGCGAACTCTGCATGCCTACCCCCGGAAAACCGGCCTGCAAACCGGGCGTAGGGTGCGTGATTTCACGCACCGCCCGCCCGCGGTGCGTGACATCACGCACCCTACTCCCGCGCTTTCGCCACCAGCAGCTTTGCAGGCCGCAGGGCCTCCGCCGCCTTGAACAAACCGAACGTCTGGTTGACGTAATTCACCACGCCGCCGATCTGTTCCATGTATTTCGCCAGTTCCGGCGTCCGCTCGGCCTCGACCACCGACACCGGGCGATCCGGTCCCTCAGCCTCGAACTGCACATAGAACAACGGCTCGCCGCGCTTCAGGATCAGGTCGCGCTCGGGCTCATGCCATTCAAACGCCCACATCAGCGGCCGCGGCCAGACGTTCAGAGGAAAGCGCCCGCCAAAGATCGTGCCCGGTAACGGCTCCCGCCGATAATGCGCGAAGGTGCCAATCTGGTTCAGATACACCAACTCATCGGCGATAAAGCAGTAGGGCAGCGACAGTTGCACGGTGGGCCGGTCCGGATAGCGCCACTCGACCTCTGACACCAGGGTCAGCACCTCGCCCAGCTTGTTGGCCCGGATCGTCGACCCCACACCGGGCCGGTTCACCAGATGCGCCTTGCCCTTGTCGTCGCGGCCAAAGCCCACATGAATGTCGAACGGACATTTCACCACGAAATACCGGCTTTCCATCTGGATCACCGCCGGACACCGGCTGGCACTTTTGGCATGGGCCTTGTTGGTCTGGCGAAACATCAGCCGCTCGGGCGGATCGTACAGCACCGCGCCCTTGTCCGCCGTCAGGAACCACCCCACCGTCACCGGCCCGGATTTCGCACCCTCTTCGGGCCGGTCGAAGCTGACGTTGATTTCCATGCGATACCCCTCGTTTGCCCACAGAGTCAGGTGAAACACCCGTGACTGTCAACCGGCCTGTCGATCCGCCAAAGCCGCCCTCAACGCGGCCACGGCTGCCCGGTCCACCCGCCGCTCGCCGCCCGAGGCAAAGCCGAAGGCCCGCGCGGCCCCCCCCGCCTCGACCGACACCGAGCAGGAGGCATGCACCTCGCGCAGCGGCAACCCTCGCAGCGCGGGCAAGGTCTGTGCCGTGACCCCCGCCCCCGGCATCACCACCAGCCGCCCTGCGACCCGCGCAAAGGCCCGCGCCAGATCGCCCACCCCCTCCGCCGCCCGCAAGGCCCGCCCAGAGGTCAACACCCGCCGCACCCCCAGCGCCATCGCGAGGTCCAGCGCCTCGTCCCAATCCGGCACCAGATCAATCGCCCGGTGCAGGGTCACATCCAACCCCGCAGCCTCCGCCCGCGCCCCGCGCCCCAGCGCGCCTCGGCCAGCGCAAAGCAATCGGCATCGTTCAACACCACCACCGGCAGCCCCAACATCGCCCCAACCTCCGCCGCCAACAACCGCCCATCCAGCGCAGGCAGATTAGCCACCCGCAACCGCCCCGTCGCCGGATCAACCACCCCGGTGATCGACACCGCCACCCCCCGTAGCCCCGGTCGCACAAATCTCTGCAAAACCGCCAGAAACCCGGCCAGATCGGTCGGAGTTCCCACCTCCCCTAACGGCTCCAAACCCCCATCGACCGACAAACCAGCCCGGATCCTCGATCCGCCAATCTCGAAACACAGGATCATCGCCACGCCCCCCTTTTGCCATTTTCTGTCTGAAAACACCCTCGGGGGAAACCCCTGCCCCAATGTCGTCGGACTGCGCGGGGGTTTTGGGGGCCGATAGCCCCATATGCCTCACAAAAGCTTCCGAAGGCGGCAGGTCCTGCGCCCCCAACCGCCCCCCGCAAAACAGAACAGCGGATGATCAGCATCGGCCGCAAGCCACTAATGGTGTCCTGGATTGAAAGGTTGGCCGGAAAGACGCTGACGCCGTAACTGATGCTGAACCCGGTGCCTACCGGGTTGGCGAGCGGGTTCGCGGCCGTCATGTCAAAGTAGAGGACAGCTTTCACACCGACGAACGGCGGCACAATCGTGACGTCAATCCCGACGGCAAAGGCAAATCCGGCGAAATACTGGCCGGGTGGCCCTCATGACCGAAAACGCCCCGCGCACCGACGCGGCCGCATTGCCGAAAAGCGTACCACCGAATGTGCCATAGAACCCGATCTCGCCACTGGTCGATCCGTAAATCCCGCCGCCTCCCCTCGGGCCGATAACATATGCAGCCGACCCGACGAACCCCAGCGCCAGCGTGACGTCAGAGGCGTTGCCCGCCGCCGCGACAGCTTTCGGACTGGGCAGCCAGTCAACCCGCGGACGACGGATCGAAATGTTCACCACCTCGTTCGCCATTTTTAACGCCTGCGACACCGACGCCCCCGCCGATACAGCACTGCGCAACAAACTCCCGCTGACCCCGGTCTGGGGTTGTGCACCGGGGGACCGAACAGTATCTTTTCGCAGATTGGCGACATGCGCCGCGCCGGATTGCCTGAAATCGACCTGAATACGTTCCATTATCAGACTCTTCTTCATGGGTTCCGGGTATGTGTCTGAAAGAACAGGGATCAATAGCCGAACTGGACACAGAAGGATTATCCCCTGTCAAGCAAGGCGATCGCCCCCATGCCAGCCCGACCGCAGACCGCCCAAACCAGATCGCAGACCGTCATGCCCAATGTTCCCCGCTCCGATGACCGCCTGATCGTCGCCCTCGACGTGCCGAACATCGTGGCGGGCCTGGACCTCGCCGCGCGGCTGGGAGACAGCGTCAGCTTCTACAAGATCGGCCTCGGCATGCTGACCGGGGGCGGGTTCGCGCTGGCCAACGACCTCAAGGCCGAACACGGCAAACGCATCTTCCTTGACCTGAAACTGTTCGATATCGGCGCGACCATCGAGGCGGCGGTGCGCGGCATCGCGCAGTACGACCTCGACTTTCTGACGGTCCACGGCGACCCGCAGGTGGTCCGCGCGGCGGCGACCGGCAAAGGCGGTTCGCACCTCAGGATCCTCGCCGTCACCGTTCTGACCTCGCTGGACCGGGCCGACCTGGATGCCAACCTGATCACCCCCGGCGATCTGGCCGAGATCACGCTGGAACGCGCCGCCCGCGCGCTGGAGGCCGGGGCCGATGGCGTCATTGCCTCGCCGCACGAGGCGGCGGCAATCCGCGCCCTGCCACAGGCGCGCGGCAAACTGATCGTCACCCCGGGCGTGCGCCCCCAAGGCACCACCCCCGGCGACCAGAAACGCACCGCCACCCCGGCCGAGGCGCTGACGGCAGGTGCCGACCACATCGTGATCGGCCGCCCGATCTGGGCCGCCGCCAACCCGGCCGCCGCCGCACGGACGATCATCGCCAGCCTGCCGAAGCCCTGACGATGCCGATTAGTCTCGCCCCACTCCTGCGAACACTGTTCCCGGCATTCGATCCCACTGACACCAAAGTGCATCTCGCGCAAGAGAACGGCCGGGAACACCCCTTGGATATCTTCCACGAGGGCACCTTTGCACTGTGGCAAGGCGATCAGACCAAGCGCAATTTCGCGCGGGGCCATGTGCTGTCGCTTATCGACACCCGGCGGCCGGATTTGTGGCTTTTCGCGGGCCTTTGGCGGCGGGTCGGGGAACCGGTCCTGCGGCCTGAACTCTGGGGGGCCATGAAGGGCCTGCCGCTGCGCAACCTGCATGTCTATGACCTCCAATCTGTCGCCGAAACCGAACCCCTGACCGGACGCCTGCACGTCTATTTCCACAAAGTTGCGCGTGGGAACTATCGCTTGTGCGAAACCGTCATCGACCGGATGCATCTGTCGAGCCTGATCGAACAACCGCAGACAACGCCGCGTTTCACAGGCTACCGCAACGTGCGACTTTCGATGAGGCAGTTGCGCGCGATCATCGCGTCCAGCCCCGAAGACTGGCACACAGCACTTGCTTCGGTTGGTGGAATTTACCTGCTGACGCATCGGGATGGGCGGCACTATGTCGGCTCCGCGACTGGCGCGGGCGGATTCTGGGCACGTTGGACGCACTATGCGGCCACAGGGCATGCCGGAAACATTCGATTGATGGACTTGCTCTTGCCCGACCCGATCAAGACGAGCGAAGAGTTTCACTTTTCCATTCTGGAAACTGCCGACATGAACACCCCCCGTCCCGAGGTGTTGATGCGCGAAACGCACTGGAAATTGGTATTGGGTGCCCGCGCGATTGGTTTGAACGCCAACTGAGATTACGACGTGTGCTGGCGGCGCTAGTGTCAGATCAGGCCGGCGTGTCGCCTTGCACCGAAAGCCGGATCACAGCACCGCGATGGTTCGCAGATGCAAGTGTGCGTCGGGCAAACGTCTGGCCGAATGCCTGACTCAGAACCGAAGCTTGTCCGAAGCAGTTTTCAGGGTTTTCAGCGTGCGCCGCCGCACAGGGGGCGGTGCGTGCAAGCACGCACCCTACGCCCTAGGCCACGTCCCGCGCCAGCAACTGACCGCCGGGGCCCGGCTTGACCTCGAACCGGCTGCTGATCTTGCGCACCAAATCCGACAGCTTGGCCGCACCGTAAGTCCTTGTATCAAAGTCGGGATTGGCTTGCGTGATGTATTGGCCGACCTGCCCCAGCGAATACCACTCACCCTCGGGGTCAATTGCCCGCATTGCGGCGATGATCAGCGGAATAGCTTTGGCCGGGGGCTCCTTGCCGCCCGATCTGGCCGCAGGTTCCTCGACAGCGTCGGGTTTGGGCGTCGTTTTGGGGGCCTGTTCTTCGACCGCCCCCAGGTTCTCGACATAGATGAACCGTTTGCACGCCATGCGGAACGCCTCGGGCGTTTTCTTCTCGCCAATCCCGTAAACATCAAGGCCTTGCTCTCTGATCCGTGCCGCAAGCCTTGTGAAATCGCTGTCCGAACTGACGAGAACGAAGCCGTCAAACAGCCCGGAATGCAGGAAATCCATCGCCGCAATCACCAGTCCGATGTCGCTGGCGTTCTTGCCCTTGGTGTTGGAAAACTGCTGATCCGCCACCAGCCCCAGTGCTGCGACCTTCTTGGCCCAGGCGTTCAGCCGTGTGGCCGACCAATCCCCATAGATCCGCCGCACCGACGCCTCGCCCAAGGCCGCAATCTCTTCGAAGATCGGCTCGGCATAGCCTGCAGGCACATTGTCGGCATCAATCAGGACGGCCAATCGCGGCGCACGGGGGTCTGGCATGGCAAAGCCCTCTTGTTGTAGCCCCTTGATGCAACAATCTCCACCCTAAGTATACCCGCCACAATGAAAAAAGCCCGCCAATCCGACGGGCCTCTTTCGGATG
This sequence comes from Rhodobacterales bacterium, assembly GCA_038246975.1. Taxonomy (GTDB): domain Bacteria; phylum Pseudomonadota; class Alphaproteobacteria; order Rhodobacterales; family Rhodobacteraceae; genus JAIYDJ01. The sequence continues at coordinate 13,136 of JBBRVJ010000080.1, forward strand.
GATGGTGAGCGGGGGGGGGTTCGAACCCCCGACCCCATGATTAAAAGTCACGTGCTCTAACCAACTGAGCTACCCGCCCTCACCGATCGCAGCACCCAATTTCCAATCCCGCCAGAGGGTTCCGGCTTCCTGAAAAAACCGAAAAGCCAGTTGGCGGGCAGTCTGGTATGAGCATCACGACAGAGGCGCTGATTATGGGGCTTGCCGACAGGGGTCAAGGGCAAAAGCAAGCCCACTGGCATATTCGCCTCCGCTTGGCTATATCGCCCGCCATGGCACAATCGTCTCCCCCCGGCCTCGCCTTCCGCAAGATGCATGGCGCGGGCAATGATTTCATCATCCTCGACTCGCGCGGGCGCGGGGCGGTGATGACGGCCGGGCTGGCGCGGGCCTTGGGGGATCGGCACCGGGGGGTGGGGTTTGATCAACTGGCCGAAATCAGGGATGCGCAAGACGCTGATATGACGCTGGATTTCTGGAACAGCGACGGCAGCATGGCAGGGGCTTGCGGCAACGCGACCCGCTGTGTGGCCGATCTGGTAATGACCGAACAGGGGGTGAAAACCCTGAACATCCGCACCGAACGGGGCCTGTTGCAGGCGGAACGCCACGACGACGGAGCGATCTGGGTCAACATGGGGCATCCGCAAACCGGTTGGGCCGAGGTGCCGCTGTCCGGGCCGGTGAATACGCTGCACTTGCCGCTGGACCGCGATCCGGTCGCCATCGGCATGGGAAATCCGCATTGCGTGATGTTTGTTAACGATGCGGAAAGCATTGATCTGACAGGGTTGGGTCCAATCTATGAAGACGATCCGCTGTATCCGAACCGCACCAACGTCGAATTTGCCTCGGTCATCGCGGAAAACCATCTGCGGATGCGGGTGTGGGAACGCGGCGCAGGGGTGACCTTGGCCTGTGGGTCAGGGGCCTGTGCGACGGCTGTGGCGGCAAACCTGCGCGGGCTGACCGGACGGCAGGTCGCGCTCGACATGGACGGCGGCACGCTGCGCGTCGATTGGCGCGACGACGGCGTATGGCTGACCGGCCCGGTCGCGCATGTGTTCGACGCCGTTCTTCCGCCCGAGTTTTTGGCGGCAAACCGATGAACCCCCCTGTGTTTGCCACGCTTGGCTGCCGCCTGAACGCCTATGAAACCGAGGCGATGAAGGAACTGACCGCTGCCGCCGGGCTGGAGAACGCCGTCATCATAAATACTTGCGCGGTAACCATCGAAGCGGTTCGCAAGGCCAGGCAAGAGATTCGAAAGCTGAGCCGCGACAATCCGGGGGCTGCGATCATCGTGACCGGCTGTGCGGCGCAGACCGAGCCTGCAACCTTTGCCGCCATGCCCGAGGTGACCAAGGTCATCGGCAACACGGAAAAGATGCAGGCAAGTACATGGACCGCGTTGGCCGTGCCCGACCTGATCGGGGCGACAGAGCGGGTGCAGGTCGACGACATCCTGTCGGTCCGCGAAACGGCGGGGCATCTGATCGACGGGTTTGGCCGCCATCGCGCTTATGTGCAGGTGCAGAACGGCTGCGATCATCGTTGCACGTTCTGCATCATCCCCTACGGTCGCGGCAATTCGCGGTCAGTCCCGGCTGGCGTGGTTGTCGAACAGATCAAGCGTCTGGTGGACAAGGGTTTTCTGGAGGTCGTGCTGACCGGCGTCGACCTGACGAGCTGGGGTGCCGACTTGCCTGCAACCCCTCGGCTTGGCGATCTGGTGCAGCGCATCCTGCGGCTGGTGCCGGATCTGGCCCGCCTGCGGATCAGTTCGATCGACAGCATCGAGGTGGACAATGCCCTGATGGCCGCAATCTCCAGCGAACCCCGCCTGATGCCGCACCTGCACCTGTCGTTGCAGGCGGGCGATGACATGATCCTGAAACGAATGAAACGCCGCCACCTGCGCGACGATGCGATCCGGTTCTGCGACGACGCCCGGGCCTTGCGTCCAGACATGGTGTTCGGGGCCGACATCATTGCAGGCTTCCCGACAGAGACGGAAGCGATGTTTCAGCAATCGCTGAACCTGGTGGCCGAGTGCGGCCTGACATTTCTGCACGTTTTTCCCTTCAGCCCCCGCAAGGGCACCCCCGCCGCGCGCATGCCGCAAGTGCCGGGACCGTTGGTCAAGGACCGCGCTGTCCGCCTGCGGGCGGCAGGCCGTGCGGCGCTGACGCAACATCTGGCGGTTCAGGTGGGCCGCACCCACCAGGTGCTGACCGAGGGGCCGCGTTTGGGCCGGACCGCGCAGTTTACCGAGGTGGCCTTTGCCACCGATCAGCCCGAAGGCCGCATCCAGCAGGTGCAGATTGCGGGCCACGCGGAAGGTCGGCTGCTGGCCAGCGGTGCGTGAAATCACGCACCCTACGCCAGGTCAACGGATCGTATCGCCGCGTTGAAGCGTCGGGAACAACTCGATCACCTGCCCTGCCGCTTTGGGCGTCTTGCCCGCGACGATCTGCGCCGAGCGGCGACCGATCTCCAGCCGGCAGGCGTCCATCGTAGCCAGTTTACAGGGCAGACCGTCCAGCAACTCGACCCCGTTGAACCCGGCAAGACCGATCTTGCCCGGCACATCCAGCCCCTGCGCCAGACAATAGAGCAGACCACCCGCACCGATCATGTCGTTTGAGTAATACAGGAAATCCACGTCCGGACTGCGGGTCAGCAGAGCCTCCGTCATCTCGCGCCCCTTGAGCAGGGCCGATGAGCCTGAGTAGAACTC
>JBBRVJ010000081.1:0-15833 GCA_038246975.1 Rhodobacterales bacterium
GGCGATCCGGCACGCTTTCGCATTCTGGACGGCCAGTTTCACCGGGACATCGCCACGATCAGCGGCAACCCGATCTGGGCCGCCCTGTCGGATGCGCTGTTCCATTGGCTGAACGATTTTCATGTCGATCTGGTTTCGGTTCCGGGGGCCGAACAACTCACCCTGGCCGAACATCGGAAGATCATCGACGCGATACAGACCCGAAGTCCGGAACGGGCAGAAGCGATGATGGCGGATCACCTTAATCGCGCGAACGATCTGTACAGGAAGATAAGCCGGAAATAGGAAACCAAAGGTGCAAGGGCGCGGCAGGTTTGTCCATCTGGTATGATCAGCAGGCCGCTAGAAAAGGAAACTGAAGCATGGCGTCGACGCAGAATCCTGAACATCAGAGCGAAAGGCACGTCTTAGCCCAGATCTGTGTTGGTAATCTGCCACGCCAGCGGTTCAGGCAGGCCGAGGTCCGTTATCCGGCCCGCCGGGCGACATCGGCAATTGAGGAGCACTCGCCGGGGAATGCGGCATGACCGTGCGCGGTGTTCTGATCGGATGCGGGTTTTTCGCACGCAACCACATGCAGGCCTGGGCCGATGTACCGGACGCGAAAATTGTCGGTGTCTGCGATCTGGACGCGGCCAAGGCCGCCGGGTTTGCCCGTGATTTCGGCACCGAGGCCTTTACCGATGCGACCGCGATGCTGGAAAGTCTGCGACCCGATTTCGTCGACATCGCCACCACCGTCACCTCGCACCGGGCGCTGGTCGAACTTGCCGCCCCCCGCACCGGTCTGGTGATCTGCCAAAAACCGCTGGCCGAGACGCTGGAAGACGCCCGCGCCATGGTCGCAGCCTGTGACCGGGCAGGAATCCCCCTCCTCGTGCACGAGAATTTCCGCTGGCAGGCCCCGTTCCGCGCGCTTCGTGCGGGCTTGGAGACGGGCAGCATCGGCGCGCCGCAATTCCTGCGTCTGTCGTTCCGGCACGGCTTCGACGTTTATGCCAATCAGCCCTACCTGACCAAAGTTCGCGATCTGGCGCTGACCGACATGGGGCTGCATCTGTTCGACCTTGCGCGGTTCCTGCTGGGCGATGTGGCTTCGGTCGCCTGTCAGACCCAGCGGCTGAACCCGCGCGTGACGGGGCAGGATGCGTTTACCGCCTTGTTGCGGCACAGGTCGGGCGCGGCTTGCAGCGTCGAATGCAGTTTTCACAGTGCTTATGCACCCGAGCCGTTTCCGCAGACTTTTGCCGTCCTGGAAGGCACCGAGGGCACGCTGGAGCTTTCGGCAGGCTACCGGATGACCCTGCACCGGGACGGGCAGGCGACAGTTACGGATGTCGAGCCACCCGTTCCGGTATGGGGCGAAAAGCCCTGGCATGTGGTGCAGGATTCGGTTCGGGCGTTCCAGACTCACGCGGTTGAGGTTCTGGCCGGACGCGCGACGCCGCAGCCATCAGGTGCGCATAACCTTGAAACACTGGCGGTAACTCAGGCAGCGATCAAGGCGGCAGATACCGGCACGACCGTCGATCTTGCGGCATATCTGACAGGGGGTGCCGCATGAGCGCACGGATCGAGGCCGATTATCTGATCGAAACCGCGTGGCCGTTGGCACAGGCGGCTGAGGTTCTGGCAGGTGAGCAATCGTCGGGCACTTTTGTGCCGGTGCCGGGCGAGACGCCGGAACTGAAGGCCCGCGCGGCGGCACGGGTCGAGGCGATCACGCCGCTGGAGATGGTCGCCAGCCCCTCGCTGCCGGGTGCGGGGCGCGCGGACCAGCCGCACCAACAGGCCCGGATCACGGTGTCGTGGCCGGTGGCGAACCTTGGCCCTTCGCTGCCAAACCTGATGGCGACGGTGGCCGGCAACCTGTTCGAGCTGAACGCCTTTTCCGGTTTGCGCCTGCTGGACCTGCGGCTGCCAGAGGCGTTCGTTGCGGCAAATCCGGGGCCTGCCTTCGGGGTTTCCGGCACGCGCAGGCTGTCCGGGGTCGAGGGTCGCCCGATGGTGGGCACCATCGTCAAGCCCTCGGTCGGCTTTACGGCAGACGAGACGGCCGATCTGGTGCGGGTGCTTTGTGCAGCCGGGATCGACTTCATCAAGGACGACGAGTTGCAGGCCGACGGCCCGGCCTGCCTCTTTGCCGACCGGGCCCGCGCCGTGATGGCAGTAATCAACGATCACGCCCAGCGGACCGGCAAGAAGGTCATGTATGCCTTCAACCTGACTGGCGAGGTGGACGAGATGCGCGCCCGCCACGATCTGGTGGAAGCCCTGGGCGGCACCTGCGTCATGGCCAGCCTCAATTCCATCGGCGTGACGGGGATGCTGGCGTTGCGGCGTCATGCGCGGCTGCCGATCCATGCCCATCGCAACGGCTGGGGGTATCTGTCGCGACATCCGGCGCTGGGTTGGGACTTTGCCGCGTGGTCCAAGATATGGCGTCTGGCGGGGGCCGATCATCTGCATGTGAACGGCATCCGCAACAAGTTCTGCGAGGCTGATGACAGTTCTGTTGCAAGCGCCCGGTCGTTGGCCGAACCGCTGTCGGCGGATCGTCCTTGTGCTGCGATGCCGGTGTTCTCCTCGGGTCAGACGGCGTTGCAGGTGCATGACACATGGGCCGCCCTTGGCACGCCGGATCTGATCTATGCCGCAGGCGGCGGGATCATGGCGCATCCGCACGGGCCTGCGGGCGGGGTGGCGGCGTTGCGCGCGGCCTGGGATGCCGCCATGGCGGGGGTTCCTCTGGCGCAGGCGGCGCGCGAAAACGCCGCCCTTGGCGCAGTCGCCGGGGCTGCACCATGACCCATAGCCTGCCCCCTGATGGACCGCTGGTCGCGTGGTATGGCGACGATTTCACCGGGGCTGCCGCCGTGATGGAAGTGCTGGAGTTTTCGGGCTTGCCTTCCGTCCTGTTTCTTGGCGCGCCGGATGCCGCGTTGCTGGCGCGTTTTGGCACACGGCGCGGGATCGGCATTGCGTCGGACGCCCGCACCCGCAGCCCGGAGTGGATGGACCAGAACCTGCCGCACGCCTTTGCCGCCTTGCGCGCCACGGGGGCACCGGTGGTGCATTACAAACTGTGCTCGACGCTGGATTCAGCACCCCATATCGGTTCGATCGGGCGGGCGGCAGAGATCGGCGTTGCGGAATGGGCTCCCCTTCTTGTGGCGGCACCGCGGATCGGGCGCTGGCAGGCGTTTGGCACCCTGTTTGCGCGACATGCCGACGGCATCGCCCGGCTGGACCGTCATCCGACCATGGCGCACCATCCCGTGACACCGATGCATGAAGCCGACGTCCGGCTGCATCTGGCGCAGCAGACCGGCCTTCCCATCGGTCTGATCGACCTGACCGACCTGAAACCCGCAATCGCCGCGCAGGCGTTGGCGCGTGAACGGGGGCGCGGGGCGCGGATCGTCGCGCTGGACGCGGTGGACGATGTCACCCTGTGCGAGGCCGGGCGGCTGATCTGGGCCGAGGCGCAGGCGGGACAGCTTTTCGTGCTGGGCTCGCAAGGGGTCGAGGATGCGCTGATTGCGGCCTGGGTGGCAGGGGGGCATCTGCTCCCCGCGCCGCGACCTGCCGCGGCGTCTTGGGGGCCGGTTGCGGTTGTATCCGGGTCGTGTTCGCCGCAGACGGATCGCCAGATCGCAGTGGCCGAAGCAAAGGGCTTTGCCGCCCTGAGCCTGGACCTGAGCAGCGCGAGTACCCCTGACGGACTGGCACAGGTAACCGAATCCGTTGTGATCTTGGGGCTGGATGCCCTGCGACGCGGCCAGAGCGTCATCGTCCACAGCGCCCGTGGTCCGGACGATCCGGCCATCGCGGCTACGCGGGCACTGGCTCAAAAGGTGGGGCAGCCCGGACTTGTCGAGGCGGTGCTGGGCATCGTTCTGGCCCGCCTTTGCAAAGAAGCCGGAGTGCAGCGCTGCGCCGTTGCCGGGGGGGACACCTCTGGGGCGGTCACCACGGCACTTGGGGCCATCGCGTTGACCGCCGAGGCGGAAATCGTGCCTGCCGTCCCGCTGCTGCTTGCGCATTTCCCGCTGCCCGGCCGTGCGCCGCTGGAACTGGTGCTGAAGGGCGGGCAAATGGGCCCGGAAGCCCTGTTTCCCATGATCCGCGACGGGATCGGCGGAACCGCCTCGGACAAAGGGATCGCTGCATGATCCCGCATCGCGCTTTCATTCGTTGCGGGCACGACCAGACCCGCAAACCCCCATCAGCGGTTCCTGACCGGACCGATGAGCCGACGAACAGCCCTGTGCAGCAGGGCAGTTCCAGACCGACGACGTCAACTTTAGGGAGGAACTCCATGAAACTTGCGACACAGACCGCTGCGGCTGCCCTGCTTGCACTGTCGTGCGGCGGCTATGCCACGAGCGCCAGCGCGGCCAACATCTGCTTTGCCTTTCAGGACCTCGAAACCGAGTTCTGGATTGCCGGGCACAAGGCGATCACCACGACGCTGACCGAAGCAGGTCATACCGTGATCGAGCGCAACGCCAACGAAGACGCCAACAAGCAGCTTGAACAGGTAAGGGACTGCATCGCCCAAGGCGTCGACGGCATCATCGTCATCCCGCAGGATGGTGAAAGTGCCGTGACCATCGTCAACGAGGCGCAGGCTGCCGATACGCCCATCGCGGTCTTCAACCGCCCGCCGTCGGACCTGTCAAAGGGCATAATCGTCGTGGCCGACAATGCCACCATCGCCGAAGCCGCCACCGATTATGTGGTGGAGGAAGCGCTGGCAAAGGCCCCCGCAGACGCCAAGCTGAACGCACTGATCATCGTGGGCGATCTGGGCGACCCGAACGCGGTCGGCCGCAAGGACGGCTTTTACGCCGCCATCGAAAAGCACAAGGATCGCTTCACCGTGACCGAAGTCGCCTCGGAGTGGGATGCGGCAACGGCGCTGGCCAACCTTGAGGCAGCGGTGACGGCCAACCCGAAGATCGACGTGATGTTCACCTCTTCGGACTTCCTGTTCCCGACCATCCGCTCGGTGCTGGAACCGCGTGGCATGTGGAAGAAGTCTGGCGAAGAAGGGCATGTCCCATTGGCCGGGCTTGACGGCGATGCCACGGCCTGCAAGCTGATCAAGGAAGGCTATGTCTCGGCAACCGGGGTGCAGGATCTGTATTTCGAGGCCGAGTCCGCGTTGACGGCCATCCTGAAGGCCATCGAAGACAAGAACGCACAGCCCAACGAAGTGATCAAGGATCCGGGCTTTGCCCTGACCCAGGCGAACCTCGCCACCCGCGAGACGGACATGTGGGGCTGTGTCCTGCTGTCCGAGGGGTTCCTCGACAAGTAAGCAATCCCAGCGGCCCGACCGGCGCTTGCCCGGTCGGGCCACATTTTATGATCCCGACCCGAATGCAGGATAGAAGCGTGCCCAAGCCAAGCCGGACATTGGATCGTGCCGTCGATCTGTTCCTGTCAGATTATTTCATCCTTTACATGTCGCTGGTCTATGTGGCCGTCTTGGCCCCGTTTCTGCCGACCTTGCTGACCCCGGCAAATGTCGTCAACGTCCTGTCAAACATGTGGCCCCTGCTGATCGTGGCCATCGGGCAGACCTTTGTTCTGGCCATTGCCGGGATCGACCTCAGCCAAGGCGCGACCGTGGCAATCACCTCGGTGGTAGGTGCCATGCTGATCACGATGTCGGCCAACCCTGATGTGCTGTCGAATGCGCCGATCTGGGGCAGCATCCTGACCGAGACGGGCGGCCCCTTGGCAGGCGTTTCCTATGGTGTCGGCCTCGCGATTCTGGCCATGGTGCTGGTGGCCGCACTGATCGGCCTTCTGAACGGTCTGGCAATCGCTGTTCTGAACATGCCCGCCTTCATGGTGACGCTGGTCAGCATGATTACCGTCAGCGCCTTTGCGATCTGGATCACCCAATCGGAAAACATCGCGAAACTGCCCGGTTCCTTCATCGCCCTTGGCAAGGGGGACATCGTCTCGGTCTATTTCGGGCCCAAGGAAGAAAGCCAGATCGCCCGCAAGGTGATCTATTCTTTTGTGACCTGGCCCATGGTCATCGCTTTGTCGGTCGCGGTGGTGGCACATGTGCTTTTGAACCGCACCGTCTTTGGCCGTCAGGTTCTGGCCATCGGGATCAACCGAAAGGCGGCCGAGATTTCGGGCGTGCCGGTACGGCGGGTGGTCGTGCTGGTTTTCGTCATTTCGGCCATCTGTGCGGCGCTGGCGTCGGTGCTTTACTCCGCGCGATTGGAGGCGGGACGACCCACGTTGGGCGAAGGGGCGTTCCTGCTTGACGTGATTGGCGCAGCGGTGATCGGCGGCACCAGCCTGTTCGGCGGCAAGGCCAAGATCGTGTGGACGTTTTTCGGTGTGCTGTTCTTTGTGCTGCTGTCGAACACGCTGAACCTGATGAACCTGTCCAGCTTTCAGGTGGATATGGTCAAGGGCGGCGTCATCCTTTCGGCGGCCCTTCTGGATGTGCTGCGGACCCGACTTTTGCGCGAGAGGGTCAGATGACCGCAATCCTGACCCTTGAGAGCCTGTCGAAGGCCTGGTTCGGCGTGCCGGCTGTGTCCGACCTCAGCTTTGCGGTACGCGAGGGCAGCGTGCTGGGCCTGATCGGGCAGAACGGCGCCGGAAAATCCACCCTGATGAACATGATCGGCGGTGTGGTGACCCCTAGTGCGGGCACGATGCGGTGGCGCGGCCAGCCTTACCGGCCTGCCAGTGCCGCCGATGCGACGCGGGCCGGGATCGCCTTCATTCATCAGGAACTGAACCTGTTCACCAACCTGAGCGTTGCAGAAAATCTGTTCATCGACGGCTTTCCCCGGCGGTTTGGCCTGATCAAGCGCGGGGCTATCGCACAGCGTACTGCGCAGATCCTCGCCCGGCTGTCGCTGAAGGTAGACCCGGGCACCGTCGTTGGCCGCCTGTCACCCGGAGAGCGGCAACTGGTCGAGATCGCCAAGGCGCTGCACAACGAGGCAAGCCTGATCATCTTCGACGAACCCACCACCTCGCTGACCCCGCGCGAGACGGAGCGGCTGTTTGAAACGATAGCACTGCTGCGGGCCGAGGGGCGGACGGTGATCTACATCAGCCATATCCTCAGCGATGTGAAGCGGATGTGCGACGACATCATCGTGCTGCGCGATGGCTTGAAGGTGGACGAGGGTGCTGCCGCTGATTTCGACGTGCCGCACATGATCCGTTCGATGATCGGGCGGGATCTGGCCGGACTTTACCCGCCGCGCAGCGCCAAACCAACGTCCGAGCCGGTGCTTCAGGCGCGCGGACTGACGCAGCCCGGCGTGTTGCAGGATGTCTCGCTGACAGTGGCGCGGGGCGAAATCGTCGGCCTTTTCGGGCTGATGGGCGCGGGGCGGTCGGAACTGGCGCGGGCCCTGTTCGGTCTTGACCCGCTGACCTCGGGCGAGATCCGGCTTGCCGGGGCAGCCCTGCCCTCCGGCGCGCGCGGACGCATCCGGGCCGGCATGGCTTTCGTCACCGAGAACCGCCGCGAAGAAGGGCTGATGATGGATGCCGCCATCGCCGACAATCTGGCGCTGGTCGCACTTGAATCCTTTGGCCGCACCCCGGTGCGTCTGGTCGATACCGCCGCGATCCGTGACCGGACCGAAGCCGCCAAACGCGATCTGGGCATCAAGGCCGGCGACATCGCGGTGCAGCCGGTCAAGGCGCTGTCCGGCGGCAATCAGCAAAAGGTGGTCATCGGCAAATGGCAGATGGAGGCACCGAAGCTTTTCATCCTCGATGAGCCGACGCGCGGTGTCGATGTCGGTGCCAAGTTCGAGATCTATGCCCTGGCCGACCGGCTGGCGGCACAAGGCGGCGGCATCCTGTTCATTTCGTCGGAACTGGACGAACTCATGGGCATGGCAGACCGCATCCTGGTGATGAACCGGGGCGAAATCATGGGCGAGGCCCTGCGCGCAGATTTTGACCGTACCCGTATCCTGTCTTTGGCCTTTCGCGAGGTAGCCGCATGATATCGCCCCTGGAACGCGCCTCTGATCTGGCCATCCGGCACGCAAACTACCTGATCTTTGCCTGTGTGTTGTTGTACTTCGGCCTGCAGGCACCGACATTTCTGCTGCCCGAAAGCCTTGCCAATATCCTCAAGCAATCTTCTTTCATCGGGATTGCCGCCTTGGGCATGACGCTGGTGCTGTTGACCGGGGGGATTGATCTTTCGGTCGGATCGGTAATGTACCTCGCCCCGCTGATTGCAGGAATCGCGATGCAGGAAATGGGGCTGGGCGTGCCGTTCGGCTTGTTCGTGGCGCTGGTGGCCGGGGTTGCGATGGGGGCGATCAACGCCTTTTTCATCGTCCGGTTGCGGGTCATTCCGTTCATCGTCACGCTGGCCACGCTGTTCTTGTTTCGCGGCTTTGGCACATGGCTGACCAGTTCGCAGCAATTCGACTTTTCCGAAGAGATGCGGGCCTTTGGCCTTGGCGGCTTTGCCGGCATACCGACACCCATCGTGTTCTTTGCCGGCGTTGCCGTGCTGATCCATGTCCTGCTTGCCCACACCGCTTTCGGTCGCCAGATCTATGCGTTGGGCAATGACCGCGAGGCTGCCCGCAAAGCGGGCCTGCGCACGGCCTGGGTCGAGGCGCGGGTCTATATCCTGTGTTCGGCCTGCGCGGCACTTTCGGGCTTCATCATCATCGCCCAGATCGGGCGGTTGGACGCCGGTTTCGGCGAGGGGCGCGAATTCGACGTGATCGCCGCCGCCGTTCTGGGGGGCGCTAGCCTGTTTGGCGGCGTAGGCTCGGCCTTTGGTGCTGTTATCGGAGCCACGCTGATCCAGACGGTCAAGCTGGGTCTCGTGTTTTCCGGCGTGAACCTTTATCTTCAACCGATGGTGCAGGGCCTGATCATCTTTGTAGCCGTGCTGGCAGACAGTTTCCGGGAAAGGCGCGTGCAGGCCAGCCAGAAGCGCACGATCCGACCTCTGACGCCTGACATCGGCCGTCCCATCGTCTGACCTGTGACCGTTGGCGGTCAGTGATTGATGTCAAGGTCATTCAATCGTCGTCAAAGCGGTTCCGGATCTGGCAGAACGCATTGGGGAAGGCGGCATGATCGTTGACCAAGCCGATGCATGACGCTCCGCGATGAAAGGCCCAACTTCTGGGTCACCCATCAAAAGTAACGTCGACCCAGCCGCCAGGTTCTGCGTGCCGCGTGTCGTGCAGCGTGGCGCGGGTCTTCAACCGGTCGAGGGTCGCTGAATCCGGCACGCCAGAATAGGCCCCTTCCCGGGTCGATACGATGGCCTGCCTAGGCCTGTCATCTATCGGAAGTTCTGGCAAAACGGCGTCGATCTCTGCCTCCGGCGAGCCGTTCTTGCTGCCGTGGTGGCTGACTTTCAGAAAATGGACCGGCCGCAGCAGACCGTGCCGTGCCATGATCGCCCAGCTTTTTTCTTCGGCATCACCGGGGAAAAGCAGAACCCACCCGTTCCATTCGAGTTCAAGGACCACGCTGGAATTGTTCGCCGCCTTGTCGATGGTCCGCAGGTTCGCACCCATGCCGCTGGATCGGAACCGGACAAGGTCAAAGAAGTCGCCCGCCGAGACGCCAGCGGGGGGCGTCGTCGCACCGGGGGGCAGAAGCGTCGGCGCGGTGTCGTCCTGGATGACCCCGAGGCTGGGCGGTGCCAGCCTGCCATAGTAGATCGACGTGTCTTGTTCGGGTGCAAGGATACGCACCTTGGTGCGCCGAAACGGCAGGCCCCCGCCGATCTCGGCGGTGCGATGCAGATAAACCGGCGGCGTCGCGCCGATGCCGCGAATGTGGCCGACGCAATCGTCGCTGGCCCGCGGGTTGTTGATCGCAAGCATGGCCGCGATGCTGTCCGACACGGGGGCCGCGCTGGTCGTCAGAAAGGTCGCGATGGCCTCGCGCGCCGCAATCGCCAGCGACCGCTTCTTTTTGGCGTCCGGAAAGCGATCGTAATAATCGGGTGCGGACGAGGCTGTCATCCAGACTGTCCGGGCCTTGATTTCGATCCCCAGCTTCTGCGCTCCGTAAAGCAGGCCCTGTACATGGTCCATGTGTTCGTGCGTCATCACATAAAGATCGAGCGGTTCACCGCCCAGTTCCCGCTGAATATCCGCAAGCACGGGTGCAAATATTCGGTCATCGCCGCCGCCCCCGGCCATCGCGTTGCCGACGTCGATCAGGACGTTCAGGATGATCTCCTGCCCATCAGCATCGACCTCGGGGATGCGCAGCAGGATCGCATCGCCGAAAAACACATTATAGACCCTGACGCGGAGCGTTGCCACGTCAATGCCCTGCCATATGCAGCATCTGGCCCGTGCCGCGCAGGCGAAGCTGGCGGTTTTGAACTTGAACATTGTCAGTGCCAAGTTCCAGCAGGCCGTCGGCAAAGCATTTTTCCACGAACTCCGCCCGCATCGCGGCGTTTTGCCGGGTGGCCCCGTGCTGCTGCGAGGCATGTTTTGGGCTGGTCGTCAAAAGCGCGCGGACCGACCGTGTGGCCCAATCGAGCACCAGCGTCGTGCCGTGTGTGACGCTCAATTCATCAAAAAAGTCGCCCGGCAGTTCGATCTGCTGTGTCTGGCGCCATGCGACCTTGAAGATAAACTCACGAGTCGATGCCCGGCCTGATGAGCGGAAGGTGGTCTTGGTGACATCAAGCCGGGGGCGGACCTCGAAGGGGATACCTTCGGGGATCATCAAATCCGTCCGCAGCGCCTCTGTCAATTGATAGGCAGCCCAGTCGCTTTGCATCAGAAGGTCAAGATCAAGGTCGGCCGGCAGGGCAATGGCAGGCACCAAGGGGGAAAGCTCGGCGAGGGTTCCGACAATGCCCCGTCGCACGAATTCAGCCATTATGAACTCGCGTTCATTATTGTCATCGGGGTTTGACGAGGTATCGGCGGCGATCAGGGCGCGGCCATAATCAGCGAAGGAAATCTCGCCGGGGGCAAGGTAGTCGAGGCCCCGAAAGACGATGCGTTTGAACTTTTCGCAGGCCAGAAACAATGCCAGACCGGAAGCGGAGAATGCGGTTTCAACCGGATCAAGGGCCGCCCCACCCGGACCTTTCCTTGCCAGTTTCCGGGCCACGATTTTGGCCTTGGCGGCTTCGAATTCGTTGACGAGCAGGCGGTAAAGCGCGCCCGACAGAACAAGGCTCAGGTCATGCGGGCTGTTCGATTTCGGTCTTTGGCCCCAGGCACCAAGCGATGCCTCGTCATAAAGATCGCGCAGCGGGCGCTCGCTGCCGCTGATCGCCTGACCGAACTGTTGCGCGATCTGGTTGAACGCCGCGGCCTTTCGGATATCCCCGCCGGTTGCTTCGACAACCTGCCGCCGCAGGCGCGTGGTCCGCAGGGTAAAGACGACGGCGCCCAGATCGGCCATAGCCTCGTGCAGGGCCAGCGCCTGAGGCGAGGTCGCGTCATAAAGGTCGGGCGCAATGCCGTCGAGAATGGCATGCGTCGTCTCGTGTGACACGATATCGGGGGACAGGCAGGTGTGGACAGTCAGCGGCTTGCCACCCAGAATCGCGTCAAAGAAGAAGAACTGCAAGCTGCGCGAGTCGCGGTGGTAAAAGGCGTTGGCCATTTTTCCCGCGCGCGGCACGACCAAAAGCTGTTCGCCCCGGAACGCCCAACGCAGGGGGCGACCCAGCACATCGGGCTCTTCGAACATGGCCATCGTCTTCATCACAGCGCCGAACACGCTGACCTGCTTGAAATCGGATTGATCGGGATCATTCGGGTCCCGGACCAGATACTTCGCAGTCTTGACGGTGATTTTCCCCGTCCTGGGGTCGCGTTTTGGCGGTACGAACGGAGCCCCCGGCAGGACATCGCCCGTATCAGGGTCGATGTCGATCACGGCGACGCGGCGCGACACGGGGCCGGGCAGCATCGCCTCGTCGGTATCGTATTCCCACCCTTCCAATAGCGTCTTGCCCGGTTTCGCCTCGCCGCCGGGTTCGGTGGCCATGTATTGCAGCAGCACTTTGGCGGTGGTCCGGTCCTTTGGCATCTCGCCCTCTCAGTCTTCGCTGGCTGCAAAAAAGACCGGCTCTGCGCCCCTGGGCTGACCGTTGAAGGTGATCCTGAACAGACCCGGTTCCCCGGTCTCGGGCAGCAAAAGGCGCAGTTGCGACAGCGGCGGCCCGGAATAGGCCACCGGCACAGGCGCGCGGAAGGTGACCCAAGGGTTCGCCGGATCATCGGTCCGCTCGAACGTGACCTCGCCGTTGATCTCGGTGACCGGGACCGCGCAGATCAGCAGCAGTTCGACCTCGCGCGCCTTGGGGATGATGGGGGCCTGAACCGACAGGTCAAGCGTCTGACCCGCAATGCTGAGCGGCGGTTGCGAAAAGGTCTTGCCCAGCAGCCGGTAAAACACCGCCTTGAACGCCGATTGGGTAAAGAGCTTGGAATGTTCGCCGACGACAAGCTGTTTCTGGCCGGTCACGGGCAGCGCGCTCCACAACGGCACGGTCCCATCGCCCGCATCGTCCGACCGGGTCACCTGATTTCCGGCTGTTCCGACGTTGATCCGCGTGGCGGTCTTGTGGCCGGTTCCGGCAAAGTAGAAATAGCGGGTGTGTGCCGGTGCGGTTCCCTCGGCCAGCGTGTCATGGACGAATTTCGCGCGCGCCAGCAGTACCGGGTCAAGCCCGAGACGGGCGGCAACGGCGGGCTCGTAGATGTTCAACGGCCGCAGGGTCAGGTTTGCAATGTCCCAGCATGTGCCCTCCATCGGCGGGGGCAACAACTGGTACCCCGAAGGATAGCGCCGGTCTGACGCGATTCTTTGGAAATCCGGTCCGCTGATGCCAAGCGCGCTGTCCATACCAAGGATGCGCGCCAACGCAAGCGGTGCGCCAAGGTGCGGCGTGCCAAGCGTGATGAAGGATTTGACCTTGGGGAACCACGGTTCGGCGTCGTACTTGCCGGATTCAAGTGCCAGCCTGGCAACCAGCCCGCCCATGCTGTGCGCCACGATGGTGATCGTCGAGACGCCGGTCTTGGAAATCGCGGTCAGCCGCTGTGCGAACTGCTCGGCCAATCCCTCCAGATCCTGCCGCCAGTCATAGGGAAAGACATGAAGCCGGTTGCCAGAGCCGGATTCGGCAAAGCCGATGTCCTTGAGTTGCTCGATCAGCGGGCGGTAGACCCCAAAGCACAGCACCGTTCGCACGATATCGCCGACAACCAGGTCGGGGCGCAACAGCTTGGCCGTGCGCTTGTAGCCGAATTGGGTTTCGCCAGCCGTCGGTGGCCAGATCTCTTCACCCTCTGGGGTTGCAAGGACCGAACCCATTGTTCCGGGCACGAAAACGACGCAGTCCATGGGGCACCTCACTATCGCTGGCGTTATGGGATCGGATCAATTGCACAGAGGCTCTTGCAGAATTTCACAGGCTGGAATGACCCCGGCTCGCGGTGCCGGACATGCCAAGTCTGACCAGCATCCAACGCAGGCAAAGCCATCTCGGTGCCCGCGGATGCTTGTTCAACCCGCAAGCGGCCTGACCGGCCGGCCCGTCGAACCGATCTGCGCCAGTAGCGTTGAGCAGAACCAATGGCCGCGCCGAGTCATCTATCTGGCCGTCGATTGTCCTGATCCAGCCCCAGAGCCGCACTTTCTTGGTTGAGGCCTCGCTGCTGCAAAATGGATTCATGTGAAACACCACAGGCTTTAGAACAGTCACGCGAATCAGATCATAGCACATCGGGAACCAATTTTCGCGGGTTGAAACCGGGTAATGGGCGGCGCAGGCATGTTTGGACTCAACCCGATTCTTCACACAGGCGCAGTCCTCATCCTGTTCTGCAATAACCAGTGTCAACCCAAGGGCGTATTTCTGCTTCTGAAATAGCGATTTTTGAGGTAGGATGCAAAAACTTGAACCATCCGGTTGGCCTGCACGATGACCGGCGGCACCATTTATTTTAGAGACCAATCATGAATTGCCCGACCGGCATCCTAAATCCGTCGCCGATCACCCGGCTCTGTGCCGCAGTCTTCGCCGTGATCCTTGGTCTGGCGGTCGGCCTCGTCGCAGTCGCTGCAGAGATCGAGACATTCATCGTCCGCCCGGCTGCCACCGTCATCGTGAAGACGCATACGACCTTGATCGCAGCCGATGGGACGCTGCCAGTCGGCGCGCATATCTATAGTGCGGGAAGTACGGGCCCCTGGCTGCTGGGCTATACGGCTGCCGCGGATGCGGCCGGCAAGGAAGAGCAGTTTGCCTACAAGATCGGCGATGTGCGGCAGGCTGTGCGCGTTCTGGTGTCCGACATGCCCGACTATCAGGATCCCAACCTGATCGGAAAAGCCGCGCAGATCCTGTTCGCGATGCTTGTTGTGGCGATCATCCTCGAATCCGCGCTGGCGCTGCTGTTCAACTGGCGCGTCTTTCTTGAATTCTTCGATGGGCGGGGGGTCCGGTCGGTCGTCATGTTCGCGGTCTCTTTCCTGGTGGTGTGGGGGTTCAAACAGGATTTTGTCGGCAGGCTGTTTGAAGTCTATGTCGGAGCAACGGGCACCGGAAGGGCGACCGGGCATCTTGGTACGATGGTGCTGACCGCGCTTGTCCTCGCGGGGGGCAGTGCTGGCGTCAACAAGCTGATGGTCGCACTGGGCGTACGCGATAACCGAACCGCAGAAACCGCGGTGGCCCGCCCGCCGAAGAACATGGCATGGGTGTCGATCAGCGCGGTCTGGACCGGCCTGGGCAGACCCGAGTTCGAGGTTCTGTCCCTTTCCCTGCCTCCAAACGAGGCGGACGCCCCCCTTGTGCCGCAACTTCTGGGTGTCATCGGAAACCAGAGCGTCGGGTCGCGGTTCAGAAAGTATTTCTGGCGCGACGTGCGCCGCGTACCGATGTCGGGAGGGTTGGAAGTGACCCCCGGTCAACCCTATGCGCATTACGTCAAGATGACCTTGGGAAATAAGGCGCAGTTCCGCGATACAAGCGGGACGGTTCTGAACATGGTGGAAGGCAATCTCGAACCACGCCCCGCCACACACACCTTTGCCGACGGGGCCATTGTCGATTTCGTTGTGACATTCACCTGACCAAACCGCCTTCAATTGGAATTCAACGTGTCAACCAGCCGAGGCACACCATGACTGCTGAGGCCTTCAAGCAGAGCAACAAGGACGGCAAGGGCGTGCTTACTGCGAACATATCGGCGCTTACCTCAATGTTATAAAAGGGTTGTTCTGACATGCCTGAGATAATTGATCCGGCACTGCTCGCTAAACTGACCATCGAGCCCGGCAAGCGGTCCCAAGGCGTCGTTTTCCACGACCCCGCGCTGGATGCCCAACCGGCCACGCATGTGCTGGTAATCGGGTGTGGCCATTTCGCGGATAAGGCGCTCGCGCCACTTACATCGTCTACCGCCTCGGTACGGGCGCTTGCGGGGTGGTTTCTGGACGGCGCGCTGGGGCGCGGGCCGGGCTTTGCCAACCCCGCGCGGGGCTTGGGCAGCCTTGCGATCCTGCTGTCGGAAACCGCTGACGGCCAAGCCTCGCAGGTCGAAGGCAGCCCCGTGCCTCGTGCCGCGTTCAGCGCGGTGCAGACTGCGCTGAAAGCCTGGGCTACACGCGCGGCAGCCAACCCGGACAATACCGCCATCCTGATCATGTCGAGCCATGGCCAGAGCTTTGGCCGCCAGACCGCCGTCCTGTTCGAGGATTACGGCAGCGATCCAGCATTCAATGCCTTTGCCGGGATGACAGAGGTCGAACAACTGACCGACGCGCTGTCAAACCTCGCCCCTCGCAAC